>JBBINQ010000001.1:0-4057 GCA_037443805.1 Caldifarciminota bacterium
CCCTCCCGTGTCTGCCCCTCACCACCCATCTGTGAGGGTTTTTTTTCATTTCATCCCAATTCTGCTGTTGTATTTCAAAAGTGAAAAGTGAAACCCTGTCCGGAATTCGCTCCTGATATGGAAATGGCCAGAGCACAAATATTTGAAATAGACCAACTTTGATACCCATTGTCCTTGCCTCACGCATTGCCCTCTTTGCAGAACGGGCACTTGAACCATAGCAAACAAGACAGATATCTGCATCATCAATAAATTCTGTTTTGAATGCGATTATCTCATTTTTATATCTTTCAATCTTACGGTTTATTCTACGATACAGGGCATCAATCTTCTTCGGGTCGTTTGTGGGAAAACCTGTTTCATCATGGCTCAGTCCTGTAACATTGAACCTGTAGCCGGTCCCATAATGGGCAATTGGTGGAATATCTGATTCTGTAGGTTTATAGGGAATAAATTTTTCTGGAGGGTCGGTCGTAAGAAATCTATTGACAATCTCAATCTCATTTTTATCAGGAACAATAACCTTTTCATTAAGATGCGCCACTATCTCATCTAATAGAATAATTGCGGGAACCCGATATTTTTCCGAAAAGTTAAATGCCTTGATTGTCCATTCATAAGTATCCTGAACCGTGGCTGGTGAAACCGCAATGACCGGATGGTCGCCATGGGTTCCCCACCTTGCCTGCATTACATCTGCCTGGGATGGTAGTGTTGGCAATCCAGTGCTCGGTCCTCCACGCTGAACATTGACCACGACCACCGGAAATTCAGCCATTGATGCATAACCTATATTTTCCTGCATTAAAGAGAACCCCGGACCACTCGTTGCGGTCATTGATTTTAAACCAGCTAAAGAAGCACCAATTAAAGCACCCATTGAGGCAATCTCGTCCTCCATCTGGATAAATACACCACCAACCTCGGGTAATCTTTTTGACAGTATCTCAGCTATTTCAGATGAAGGCGTAATTGGATAACCAGCAAAGAAACGCATACCGGCAATAATTGCTGCCTCGGCACAGGCTTCATTGCCCGTCATTATCTTTATTCTCTTAGTGTCTGATTGTTTCATATTATTATCTACTCACCTGATTCCCTGATCTCCTGATATTCTGATACCCCGCTCTCCTCATATCTTCTCAACCTCAATTGCAAAATCCGGACAATAGATTTCACATAATTGGCACCCGGTGCAGGCTTCAGGATTTGCAACCTTTGCCTTTGCCTTTTCCATAATCAAAACCTTTTTAGGGCAGAAGGCAACACAGATTTCGCATCCCTTACACCAGATCTCATTAATTTTCACTAAAAATCTTTGGGTGGAAACTGGCATATATGGGCTATTATATTCAAAAAATGAACTGTGTCAAGGAAAATTTCATTAGCACTGCGTGTTGAACCTTGAACTAAATCCTAATTTGATTAAAATAAACTATGAACGAAATATTGAATTTTGATTATGGAATCGCTTATTCAATTCAGCTCTTTAATTGTGGAAATTTAAAAACAGATAAAGCATCTATGATTAATGTGACAATCTTCAGAGTAACTTAATGCCAGAAATGCAGTCTTTATATACAGCAGGAGAGATTAATGACAACGAGTCTAATAAACTCCTTACCGAGGCTAAGAACGGAAACCTTGAGGCATTGGACAAAATATTCCGGAGCGTCTATGTTAAGGTATATCACTATCTGTATTACCGTGTTAGAAACAAAGACGATGCAGAAGACCTAACGAGCGAGGTAATGATAAAAATGGTCAAGGCGCTAAAAAATCAACATGGCAATTTTATTGCCTGGATTTACAGAATTGCAAGAAATACATTGATTGATTATTATCGTAAAGAGGAAACAAAAGAAGAGATAAGTTATGAAAATCTTTCTCAGGAGATACCTGTAGAAGAGGAACCCAAAGAAATTTTAAGGATTGATAGATTGAAAGAGGCAATAACCCATTTGACAAAAGAGCAGGCAGATGTGATAACATTAAAATTTATTCAGGAATACGATAACTCTGAAATAGCAAGGATAATGGGTAAGTCAGTTGGTGCAATTAAGGTTTTGCAATACCGGGCATTAAAGGCATTAAGGGATTATTTCAGGAAGAAGGGTTATGAAATTAAAGATTGAAGATATTCTGGAAAAGGCAATTGAACAAATGAGGCAGGGCAAGGATATTGAAGAAATATTAAAAGAATATCCTGATTTTGCTGAAGAACTCAGTGCCCTTTTATTGATTGCCAGGCGGATGAATAAAATGCCCAAACCTGCGCCTGAAGAGGATTCCATTGCCCGAACGATCATCCAGGCAAAGGCAATATTAGAAAAAGAGAAAAGGGTACCATTCTTTAAAAGATTCTTCATCCTTCAACCCACATTTATACGTGCCTTTGCAATTGTGTTATTAATTATTGCTATTATTGGTGGTAGTCTTTCAATCAGTGCCCGGAGTATGCCCGGTGAACTGCTCTACCCGGTCAAAAGATTCTCAGAGAGAATTTACTATGCACTGACCTTTGACAAAGATGGCAGAATAGAACTTCATATCAAATTTGCTGACCGCCGTGCAGGTGAATTGAGTTATACCTTCAACCGAAATAAAAGAGTTGATGAGAGATTGCTCAATTCAATGCTTGAGGAGACCGAACTTGCATATAACTTGATTGAATCAGTGAATGAAGAAAAGGCATTCAAACTTTATAAGAACATTGCGGACATAAACGATGCCCAGATAAAAATCCTCAAAGATATCAAAAATTTTGCCTGTGTTTGTGATACAGTTTTAATAAATCGGGCACTGGATATCTGCCAGAAGCGTTGCCGGTGTCTTGAAAATAGACTGAAAAGTGGCGATAATGTCTCACCCTGCCCGGAATGTGGTGATTCCTGCACCTGCTGGTAGATTGTATTATATAATTACCATTTAACCCAAATTATTCATGCTCAATGCCTGCCCTGGCGCCAGGCCAGGGTCATTGCAATTCCAATTGAAATTCCTCGTTTCATGATGTTAAAAATATTGCACATAGATTAATTATAAGTGGAGAAGACTTGGAGTTCAATAATTATACCATTTGGATTCTCATCGGGAACTACTCTGGTGTTTATGTATATCGATATATTTTCAGTCATGGGCAAGCCCTGTGCCTACATTGTTAAGGGTGAGGGATGTTCGTAACCATTCTGACATAAGTTCGTCTTTATTATTGATGGCGAGAAATTTAATGTTATTTGTCTTGACTATAAATATTTTTTTTGCCGAATCACTGGGTTTGAATGACCTGATTGACTCTGCATTTACCAATAATCCTGAAATCAGTGCGGCAAAATCAAGGTATGAAGCCGCATTAGAAAGAGTCCCCTTGATGAGATATCTACCCGACCCCTGGCTCGCTGTAGAATTTTCTAAGGATATGGAGATGTATTCAATCACCCAGGAGGTTCCATTTCCCACAAAATTGAGCTATAAAACAAGGTATGCCCGCACTGAAGCAGAAGAAGTTTTTTCAAATTATTATTCAGTGGCGAATCGTGTGATTAAAGAAATTAAGGAAAATTATGCCCGATTATATCTTGTCCAGAAAGAGTTGGAAATATTGGAACAGCAAAAAGAGATTCTTGAACAGATTTCAATCATTGCCAACCACAATTATCGTCTAAACCGTGTAACACAGGTAGATGTTATCCATATCCAGACTGCGCTGGTAAAACTTGATAATGAAATCCAGGACCTGAAGAATGAAAAGATTGTCTTGATAGCCACATTGAATAGGCTAATAAACCGTCCGGTTGATGAAGAACTTAAAATTCAATTGGTAACAATGGCTGAACCACTTATACCAAGAATTGATTCGCTATATCAACTGGCAAGAAGCCATAGCCCGCTTCTGAAATCTTACCAGTGGAAAGAAGATAAAACAAAGATAAATCTTACCCTTGCAAGACAGGAATATCTGCCTGATTTTATGTTAAGGTATGAATTAGAGAGAATGGAATTTGAAAATTATAAAATAATGTTTGGTTTGACCCTCCCCCTCTGGTTCTGGCACAAG
>JBBINQ010000001.1:4114-4936 GCA_037443805.1 Caldifarciminota bacterium
GAAAGAATACAATGTAATGGAGAACGAGATTATGAATCTGATAAAAGAATTGAGTATAATGCTTGAAAACAATAAAAGGAAAATCAAACTCTATGAAACTTCAATCATCCCTAATTTTGAGTCCGCGCTTGTCTCAGCAATGGCTGCCTACGAAATTAACAGAGTTGATATTATGACTGTGCTTGAGACACAGAAGATGCTCCTTGAAGAGAAGATAGAACATCAAAGGACTCTGCTTAACTATTCAATAACTATTGCAGAACTGGAAGAAATTACTGGTTTAAATTTTCTGCCCGAGTAATCCATCTTTTTTAGTCTTTCTGGTTTCTTTCGCTTATTTGGTATCATTGTTACCTACCTACACTTACTACATACTACATACTATTTACTACTTACTCATCTTCTCCTATCCACGCAACCACTCAACTTCAAATCCACATATTCTCCCATCCCTGAGAGCCCTTGATAACCCTTGTTTGCGATACGAGCAGCGAAACCGTGAAACGATAAACGAAGCCCTGGAAAACCTATGTGCTAAGACTCAACCGTAACTATTTTGCCCTTCTTGCGTCTTTATCTTTGATGGAGGTCATAATGAAAAAAATTAGATACATTTATGCGCTCTTATTCTTTTTATTGATCGCCGGGTTACTCTTATCTGCCTGTGCCAATAATGGAAAGGCAAAGGTTCTTGTCTCTGATATTGGCAAGGAGGTGCTCTGCCCGGTCACTGGTGAAAAATTCAAGGTTACAAAACATACACCATTTGTGGACTACCAGGGAAAGAGATATTACTTCTGCTGTCCAGGATGTGATAAGCAA
>JBBINQ010000002.1:0-4116 GCA_037443805.1 Caldifarciminota bacterium
CTGTAGATATCAAAATTCTGAGTGCGTGGATTATTAAAGATATAGACTGGAATACCAGTCATCAATCTGATTACTTCAAGAAGTCTTCGTGCCATATCACAACCAGTAGAGCAAATGATACAGGCAAAGTTTTTCTGATTTTCAAGGATAAATCCAAGATTTGATTTTACAAGGGGGCAGGCATCTACTCTGACAAGTTGTTCACCTTTCTGAGATAATCCTAATGCACCGTGTAAAAGACGGTAAGGTCTTAATCCGGTTGCAGATAATAATTCAACAGGAATATATGAGCAGGTATAGCCGATTAAATCTGTGGGCAATTTTTGAGATTCTGTTTGGTTCAATTCCATGGTTTTAATAATAGTCCTTCAACAAATCTTTTTTGAAAATCATTCTGCAGGGCAAGGTCAAAATGGGTTGAGCATTTTCTTACTATTTCCACATCTTTTAGAGCTGTTTTATTTAATAGCACACTGATTGCACCACGCAGTGGCAGGTCGTTCTCTATTCTTATATTTTTAATGCTTACGGGTAATATACCTATCTGTTTTAATGATTCCTGATTCAAATGGCTACCAAATTCGCCAGTAACCACGGTTTCGCCAATATCTGTTGACTTTATGCCTGTCTTATCAAGCAGAAATTTTACACCAGTGTGGATTGCACCTATTGCCAGTTGAAGTGCCCTGATATCATTCTGGGTGACATCAAAACCGGCAATCGTAAATTTATGTTTTAATCTTCCGTATTCATCAAGCCAGCCAAGTCTTAGTATTGTTGCGAGTAAATCAATAAACCCTGAGGCACAAAACCCAGTCGGTGGTTTGTTCTCAATCGTGTGTATCTTAAATCTATTTTTATATTCCACTGCTTCAATTGCACCAGGCTGGGCAAGGCTTCCACAACTCAATCCCACACCTTCAAATGCTGGTCCTGCCGCAGTTGAAACAGCATATATTCTTTTCTTTAATACAAGGGCAATCTCTCCATTTGTGCCGAGGTCAATATAAAAACTGGGATATTTATTTGATAGAATTTTGCTGGCGATTATGCCGGCGATTGTATCACCACCAACAAAACCACCGATAGAACCGAATACATAACGGGTTGGATTCTTTAGAAGTATCCCATTAGTTATTTCGCTCTGAAATGGATAACTTGCCAATCCATTTACTGGTTTTCCGAGATAGAATGAGAGCATAACTGGATTGCCAGCAATTGTAGTAAAGATAGGATTTGTAGAATTCAATTCTTTTTCCAGCAATTCAATGCCTTTTAACAATGCATTCCTTAAGATTTTATATTTATTATTATTGACTGCCATACTTAGGCGTGTAATTACATCGCCACCAAAACTCTGCTGGGGATTATAAATCTTTGCGGTCTTTAATATTTTACCTTTGACAAGGTCAACAAGTGCACCCTTAATCACGGTTGTTCCAATGTCTATTGCCAAACCAATATTTTTCTGGTCCTTTTTTTCTCTTTTTGTATGATATTCAGGAACAACTATTTTGGGTATCTTTTTTACCTTGTATAAACAGGCAAGGCGATACCCCTTTTTTAATAGACTCTCAGGAATAAATATTTTTTCTATCTCATTTGGTGGTTCTGGCTTTTCTTTTATTAGCACACGACACCTTCCGCATCTGCCCCTGCCTCCACAAGCGGCATCAATAAATATTCCCTTTTTCTGTAGTAGAGACAATAAGGATGAATATTTAGAATTTTTTGAACCCATCTTTCTTATTTATTTCATCAACCATCAATTTTATATTCTCAATCGGTGTGTTTACAGGGACATCGCAGGAACTGGACAGGATTAATCGCCCTGATTTAAGTGCTTTTTTGATTTCTTTTTTTATCTCTTCTGGAGTTCCATTCAAAAGGGTCAATGTTGATACACCACCCATTTTTAAGGTCTTTGTCTTTAAAGAAATATCTTCTATGCTCAGAATATCCGCACCCAGACTATCAAGTTGGTCAATGATTGGCTCTGTATCACCGCAGATATGAACCCCGACATATACCCCGGTTAGTTTGCTCTCTTTTATTAGTATTGCAAGCGGTTCATAGGCATATTTTTTGAATAATGCAGGTGAGATGACACTTGCTGATGCCATTGGGTCGCCAATAAAGATGTGGACACCGAGTTGCAGGAGTTTTTTTAAGTATGATAATTGAAATTGGAGTGCAACATCTATATAATATTCAGCCATCTCTTTTCTGTTTAGTAGCATCTTCAAAAAATTTTCAGGACCAACAATGAATGAGGTGAGTGTAAAAGGTCCCTTGATTGATACAAAGATGGGTACATCAACCTTTTTTTTAAGCAATTTAGCCGCCTTTATAATTTCATCTACTCTTCCACTGGATTTAAGGCGTAAGCCTTTTATCTCCTCGGATTTAAGCCGTAAGGCTTTTATCTCTTTACCTCTTATAAAATCCTTACGGATTAACTCCATAGAATCCTTACGGATTAACTCCATAGAATCCTCACGGATTAACTCCGAAAAGCGGACTATTTTTGGATAGGGATTATAATCCAATTCAAGTCCCATTGCTTCTGCCTCAACATAGGGGTCAGAGAATAATAATATGCCATCGTATTGATATAAATTATAACCATACTCAAGGACATAAGCAAGTTTTTTGCCATCTGTTGCAACACTTTTAAAATTCTGATGCAATAAATTACTACAGTGGTCAGCACAGACCATAGGGAATACTGCAAATTTGCGTCGATGCTGAAGGACTTCTTCTATTCTATTCATATATTTTTATAAAATCCTTACGGATTAACTCCACGGATTAACTCCACGGATTAACTGTTAGACTATCTATGAGTTTCACTGCACCTGCAGCGTCCTCAGCATAGCCATCAGCACCAATCTTATTTGCATATTCCTGATTTACTGGTGCACCACCAACAATAACCTTTACTGTTTTACGCAACTTTTTCTTGTTTAAGATTTTTATAATCGTTTCCATGTGGACCATCGTTGTGGTCATCAATGAAGATAGTGCAAGAATTTTTGGTTTTTCATTGATTACCGTCTCAATAAATTTTTCATTCGGCACATCCCGACCCAGGTCAAGGACCTCATATCCAGAAGACTCAAGCATAACCTTAACTATGTTCTTGCCAATATCATGGATATCACCCTGAACAACTCCTATTAGAATCTTTCCTTTTTTTATTATATCAGTTTGAACAAGGAGTGGTTTAATCAATTCAAACCCAGCATAGAATGTTTCTGAACCGAGCAGGACTTCAGGAACATAATATTCTTTAATCGCAAATAGCCTGCCAATTTCTTTCATACCAGGAATCAAACCCTGCTCTAAAATATCCAAAGGTGCCACGCCTTTATCTAAGAATTCCCTGACCAAACCTTTAATCTTATCAGATTCAAATTCAACCACAGCCTTTTTAATCAAAGAAATCTCCACTATGCCCCCTTAATTTAAGAGCAACATCAAGGGGTAAACCCCTTGAAAACCCCAGAGATTCTTCACTTCGTTCAGAATGACAAAAAGAAGGCTGTCATTCTGAGCCCGCAACACAGAGTGGCGGGCGAAGAATCTCAACATTTAAAAGTATAGAAATTTTTCAAATTTCTATACTTAAATTATAAACAAGAATAGAACTTTTGCAATAATAAAATAAGGGATGGGCAAAAGATATCCATCCCTTATTTTTGTTTATTGGATTACTATTTTTTACCTATAAACATTCCACTGCCGACCTTGTGCTCGTGTGCAGCCTTGCGCCAGATGGTCACAAGGTTCTCAGCAAAACTGTAAAGGTCTGGTCCAAAGTTCTTTAAAATATCCGGTTTCATTTTGACTGTGACCATCTCATAATACTGGTCAAAGTGTCGGGCAAATGGTTCAGTATTATCTATTGCCTCAAGAACCTTGAATCCTACTTTTTTCATCAATTCCTGATAACCTTCAAATGTCTCCATATAAGGAAATGCCATTGAATCATATAATGGCTCAAGTTCCTGGGTCGTAATCTTACCCGTGATAATCCAGTCAGTAAAGCCAATCATCCCACCGGGTTTCAAGACGCGATATGCCTCACGCAAAAGCCGCTCTTTATCTGTTACA
>JBBINQ010000003.1:0-3390 GCA_037443805.1 Caldifarciminota bacterium
TTTTAACAATCTTCTTTTCAGGTTTCATAATTTTCCATCCCCTCTCCCGTTTAATGGGAGAGGGGATTTTTAGCAAACACTCTTCGTCCATCTAAAGATGGACGCTACTTTTTCTTTCAAGCCCTAATTATGTTATTCAAGGCTAAATCTCCTCAAGTAGCGTGGTGAATGTATCGTGGTGTTCTTCCTCATCAGCAAGTATACCTTCAAAAAGTTTACGCGTAACCTCATCGCCTTCATCCCTTGCCTTCTGGATTACTTGCTTATATAGTTTTATTGCACCCTCTTCATCTTTTTTATCCTGCTCAAGCATTTCTCTGAGTGCTTCGCCGATTATTATCGGTTCGGGTTTGGTCGTTGGTTTACCGCCAAGGTAATTTAATCTCTCAGCAATTGCCTCAGCATGTTTCATTTCAGTTATAGAGATCTTTTTTAGTTCATCTTTTACTGCAAATCCTTTTACACCCTTCCACTGAACATGTTGCCACATATATTGAATAGCAACCTGCAGTTCACGGGCTATTGATTTGTTCATTAATTCAAGTAGTTCTTTTGATGCCATAATTACCTCCTATCTTTTTTTATTTTTTCTTGGGTTTCATAAATACACCTTTTTATGTCAAATCTGAACTGAACTCAAAATTTTTTCCAGAAATTGAGATTCTGGGAGTGCCCCTTCAAATTGTATTGTATCATTTATTACAATCTTGGGCACGGCAAAGACATTAAAACGCTGGGCAAGATGGGGAAATTCCTGGGCATTTATTGTTTCCGCAGTGATGGATTGGTGCTCCATAGCAAACTTGAAGGAGGTGATTGCTGCCTGGGGACAATAAGGACAGGTAAGAGTAACAAAGACCTTTATATGCACAGGTTTGGTAATAGCCTTTATCTTTTCCTTTATTTCCGCACTGAGCCCAGAATCCCTGTTTGATACCAGTTTAATTGCTTCAATCAGGGTAGAAAATTCATAACCTGCTGGCATGCCAAAAAACCTTATACCATAGTCAATTTCACCTTTAATCACATTTGCTGGAATCTTTTCAATCTTATATTCTTCAACCTTATCTTTATCTTTTAAAAAATCATATACTTCTATGCTAACTTTATCCGAAAGACCACTCAATTCTTCCATCAACAATCTATTGTCCCGACAATTCTCACACTCCAGAGTTGGCATTACAATCGGTGATTCCTGGGTAAAAACGACCAACTTTACAGGTTCTTTTAAATCAGTGAGTATCTTTTTTACTTCAGATTTCACCTGCTCATCAAGGATTGGCACGCTTCCTCCTTTTATTTTCTGTCCCACAATGTGGGCATTTCTCAAATTTTATGTTGTATAATTTACCACACTCAGCACAGGGAATTAATTCTATCTGGCAGTTGGTGCAGAAAATGGGCTCAAAACACTTAAATAACAATTCGCTATTGCAGAATGGGCATTTGCACTTTTTAACCATTTTTCCTGCCTTGCTTTTTGAGATAATCTTCAATCGCCTTGTGCAACGCATCCGCACCGAGATTTGAACAATGCATCTTATTAGGAGGCAGACCACCAAGTTCCTGGGCAACGAGTTCATTGGTAATCTTCAATGCCTCTTCAATAGTCTTTCCCATCGCCATTTCACTCACCATAGAAGAGACTGCAATTGCCGCACCACAGCCAAAGGTCTTGAATTTTATGTCCACAAGCCGATTATCCTTCACTTTAATATAGAATGTCATCATATCACCACAAACAGGGTTCCCTACTTCTCCAATACCATCAGCATCCGGGATTTCACCAACATTGCGCGGGTGCTGAAAATGTTCCATTACTTTTTCAGAGTAAAAAGGCATCTCTCCTCGCTTTCGCTCGTCAAAATCCCAAATTCCAAGTACCAAATCCCAACAACATATATTCCTCGCTTTCGCTCGCCCAAAACTTAATTTTTTTACATTTAGTTATCTTATTTTTTCCTTTGTTTGGGATTTTGAAAATTGGGATTTGTTTGGTTATTGGATTTTGAGATTTGTAATTTTTCATTAGTATAGTGGTGTAAAATGGGCATCTGCCCAGTATTCTTCTTTTAATAGATTCAATTGTTTAGTGATCGCCTCTAAATGTTTTTCTTCCCATCTCTGTAAATTCTCAAATAACTGCCGGGCAACAGGGTCGTCAGCCTCTTCTTTCATCTTACGGTAAAAATCTATTGAATTCGTTTCAAGAAGTGCTCCAATACTTAATGCTGACATCTCAAAGTGTCTGTCCTGAATGCGGTTCTTTAATTCTTTAGAAAATATTGGATTTTCATCAGCAAAAGCTGGTGGTTTAGCAAGTTCTGTTGATACAAGCCACCCGTTATCTTCAATGAGATGCTGATATTGCCGTTTCAATTCATTATAATGTTTTTCTTCATCGCTGGCAAGCATCTGGAAGACCTCTTTGCCTTTTTTATCCTCAGTCTTTTCTGCTGCTATACGATAAAATTCAATGCCATTCAACTCAGTTTGCAGCGCAATCTTTATTCCTTCAAGTGCCTTTTCTTTATTCATAAAAGCTCCTATTAACCCCTTTCTCCCTCCATTGTAAATTCACTGATACCAAACCAGAAACCAGTCTTCTCAATATTATCAATTTCAGCCTGAATCAAATCGTAATGAGATTCTTCCATTTCAATGAGGCGGTCAAAAAGTTTTGTCGCATCAGAGTTAGAAATTTTCGTTTTATTTTCTTTGTAAAATTCAATAGATTTTTTTTCTAATTCAAGGGCGGTCTTTAAAGCGGAAAGTTCATCAAGCCCCTGCTCAGTTTTTGGTCGGTCTAATTCTCTTATCTTTGGTGCAATCTTTTCAATAATAGATTCAGGAATATCCTGGCAAATCCATACTTGATTACACATTATACTCTCAAGTTGTTTTTCCAGAACCTCCATATGAGATAATTCATCCTCTGCGAGTCTGATAAACATATTTTTACCGGTTGTGTCTTTTGTTTTAAAGGCATAATCAAGATATGTGCTGATACCATTCTTTTCTATTTTAATACCGGTCTTTAAAATATCCATTACATTTTCCATTTCTTCACTCCTTGTTATTTAATTATACATACTTTAGACACCGAATCAAGTAAATAGTTAACCTTTATTTTTATTTCTTCTCATCAGAAGCCTTTTTCAGTTAATACAGATATTAAAATTTACACACCTGCCTATTGAGAGATGGAAGATTATGGATATAATTTACCATTGGTTTAGGAGAAAGTATGGCTTATATTAACCTTAAGGCGAGTCTAAGAACGAACTCTCTCTCTCTCGGCATTATTTTTCCCTTTTGAATCAATTACAAACTTTCCAAAAATTTCAAAGGGGGTAAGATGCACAGGATAATTTCTTTAGGCTTGGTTTT
>JBBINQ010000003.1:3454-4053 GCA_037443805.1 Caldifarciminota bacterium
AAGATGACCTGCACAGGTTGAGTCTCTATGACTTTTCAGGCATTATAGCAGGGCTATTAAGGGTTGATTCCTTTCCTTCAGTGATGATGCGCGCCTCAGGATTAAAAGAAATCTGGCAAAAGGATTCGCTCACCTATTTTGCACTGGGTGAGGCAATTCCCAGAAAACTTGCTGACTATGCACCAGTAGAGGCAATCTCCTTTTATGAGGTAATTCCCCAGTTTCCAACTGTTCCTAACGAATTCATCTATACATCAACCCGGCTTGAAGAGACTTATGATGACTGGGGGAATTTAATACAACCCCAGTCCTGGCGAATTCATCTTGGTTATTCCCAGTTAGCCCGTGGGTATATAGGTGATACCTTGACCGATAGGGTAAAAACGCCTGCCTTTATGGGAGTCTATTCCCGGCCAATTTCAAAGAATTGGGATTACGGTCTTTCTACTGATTTATTCTATGGAATGTATAATTCTGCTGATAATCAAAATAAGGCAAGTCTCTTTCCAATCGGTGTGGGTGGTGGTGTTGTTTAAACTCAAACATCGGATAGTGATACTCAAGATTCAATCCAATATTAACCTTATTGTGGTTATAAA
>JBBINQ010000004.1:0-2137 GCA_037443805.1 Caldifarciminota bacterium
AAAAGGGCTTTTGTGATCGCCCTAATCTTTGCTATAGGTGTTCTCATTACTATTGGTGCTGTTGGCTTAATTACTGCACTGTTGGGCAGAATGATTGGTGATATTGGCAGAACCGGGAATTATATCATTGCTATTATCTTCTTTATAATTGGCTTGCATCTTTTAGGTATAATTCCGATGCCCTTTTCTGGTGGCGGTATCGGCTCTGATAAAAAAGGCTTATGGGGTGCATTCATTCTTGGGTTAATCTTTGGGATTGCCCTTGGTCCCTGCACCTTTGCTTATATGGCACCAATGCTTGGGGTTGTCTTTACGGTTGCGTCAACAAAACCCGGATATGCAATCACCCTTGTTCTTGCCTATGCAATAGGCCATTGCTCTGTAATCGTCCTTGCTGGAACACTGACTGAGACCATCGGAAAATATCTCCACTGGTCAGAAAGGTCAAAAGGTGTTTCTATAGTGAAAAAAATCTGCGGTATGCTCGTAATTCTCGGTGGAATCTATTTAATAATTACATCAAAATGACCTTAAGAGAAAAAAGGCCCAAAAAGGCTAAAGAAGGCGAAATGGCAATGACGATGCGGGCAGCGCAAAACCGTTCAACGATTTTAGGTATCCTGATATACATCAGGACAAGTTTAGGTGTTTAGGCATTTAGATGTTTATCTTATGAAGGAGGTCTTATGTTAGACATAAAAATCCTTGGTCCTGGCTGTCCAAGGTGCCAGGAAGTAGAAAAAAGAACAAAAGAGGTTATTGAAGAACTAAAAATAGAGGCAAATGTAGAAAAGATTACTGACCTGAAAAAGATAATGGAATACAAGATTATGTCAACACCGGGCCTGGTCATTAATGGTAAGGTTGTGTTCAGTGGCAAGATTCCAGCAAAGTCACAGATAAAAGAGTGGATTGAAGGAGAGACGAAATAGTCTCATAGTCTGATGGTCTGAAGATTGTAGCGGTGTGATTTATCGCACATAGAAATAGACAGACTATGGTTTTGTCTTCCATTTTTCGTCGGAAATGGCTTACAAATAAACTTGGTTTGTGTTTTTTTTAAACGAAAGACCAAACCATTTGACGATACGGGCTGCAAAACCGTTCAACGATAAACGATTTGTAGTGGTGTAGGGACAGGGCTTGTCCCGGTCCGAAAGATGTAGTTGCCCAATTTATTGGGCAATGCCTGATAAATCAGGCAACTACAATTTAGTGAAAATTATGGAAATAAAAAAGATAAATATAAAGGGCAATCAGATTGGCATCATTGGTCTGGATGAGGTCTTAAAATCCGCAAAAGATGCCGGGATTATTGATGAAAATACTTTAAAGGATTTTCTCTTACAAAAGGTAAAAGAACAGAACTATGTGCCGTCAAGCAGAGAACAGGACTATAAAGATGCTCTTTACCGAGAATACCGAAGATTCTGTGGCGAAGAGGTTGAAGAAGAAGAGAGCGGTCTGGTGATAAAAATTTTGGGTCCAGGATGTCCAAGTTGTGAGCAGTTAGAAAAAGATGTCCGAACCGTGGTTCAGGAACTGAATCTTCCTGCAGACATTCAGCATATCAGGGACTTAAAAGAGATAAGTAAATATGGGATGGTGGCGACTCCGGGTCTTGTAATAAATAAAAAACTCGTCTCAACAGGCAGGGTTCCGAATAAAAATCAACTAAAAGACTGGATCCTTTCCGCAACAATGAAAAAATAGTGATGCATCCTGTCTTGCTGAACCATGCCCTGAACCTTGTTTCACGGGTTGTTTCACAGGTCTTTATCCTTTGTCATGCTGAACTTGTTTCAGCATCTAATAGAAACTCTTTGCTAAAAAATCACTGTAGTAATCTATTCGTCAATTCGACAATTGTCGAATTGACGAATAGAAGAATTTCTGATTTTACATAACGATTTGATACATAGAGCTTCTTCGTCCGCCACTCGTTCCATTATTTTAATTTGCTTCAGGTCCTGATACTTTGGATTTTGTAGTCTGGTATGAACCCAATCTGATTCTGAGCCCGACCCTTTATCTTCTCTGTTTCCCTTGCTGCAAATTCCATAAGTATGGACATAGTCAGTTTTTTCTTTTTCCTTTTTGCACACGCTACTGCTGCATTCAGGATGGCATTTTTTAT
>JBBINQ010000004.1:2164-2487 GCA_037443805.1 Caldifarciminota bacterium
AACATCTTTGGCAATGGGTGTTTTTGCAGGAATTAAAACCCGCCATATTCTTGCCCTTTCACTCGGCCCGGGGATATCAAATTTCAATTTCAAGAGTATACGTCGGTCAAACGCCTCGTCAATAACAACCTCTCGGTTCGTGGTCAGAATAACCACGCCTTCAAATCGCTCAATTTCTTGCATAAGAATATTGGTCATATAGTTGTGCATCCTGTCCGTGCTATAGGTTTCATAAAAGCGCGTAGCAAACAGCGCATCTGCTTCGTCAAACACAAGCACGCAATCCTCTTTTTTTGCCTGCTCAAATACAATGGTTAGATTTT
>JBBINQ010000005.1:0-83057 GCA_037443805.1 Caldifarciminota bacterium
TAGCGTAGTTTTTCTTAAGTTAATATTAACTTTTTCCTTTTCTATAAACCTATCAGCAATACAATCCCGTTATTTGAGAATTCCCTTTTTTACCCTTGCCTGCATAATCTCATTTGTCGCCATATCCTGAACAAAGGTGACAAGGCCCAGTTTTTCATTCTGCCACACTGGATTTAGCGCAAAATTTAATTCCTGGACGATTGAATCTGGATGGCTCAAGTTAATTTCTATCCCATTCTCATCTGGAACCATTTTCCGCATTACAAAAAAGAAGATTGAATCTGGTGCTCCAGTTTGTTTGAAATAAACACTATCCTCAGTAAGTATCAGAAACAACCGGTAGTTTCCTCTAACAGAATCAACCGTAACAATATGAATTTTTACATTTACCGAAGATGGAGAGATACTGGTTTCCCAATCCATTGTCAGGGGTGTTAATTCAGCCCTTCTATTTATAATATGGTTCTTATAGACCGGGTAATTATCATCAGGATTTTCAGTCTGAACTTTATACAATCCATCAAATACTACAGTAGGCGATGTCTGGATAGAGTATAGTGATTCGCGCACAGCAACATAAGATGGACTCAATGTATCACCAAGCATCCTGCGATGGTAGGCAATTATTGCCAGACTATCACCAAATTCTTTAGAAAGACTATCCAGTGCCTCTTCTGCATAAGGACAATACACACATCGGGCAAAGGTAAAGAATTCCGCAAGGACAATCCTTCCTGCTGGCTCATTTTTTACAACAGGTGCTTCAGAACAACTGAGAAGGATCAGAAAGATAGCAGCTAAGATTTTTCTATTCATTCTGTTTTTACAATACTGGTGTGCCAATTTTTGCCATCAATTTCTAATTGAATAAAGTAAATACCAGGAGGAACCTGATGGCCATTGCTATCATATCCAGACCAGACGATTTGGTCTGATAGCCTTTTAGTCTGATAGTCCCATTTTTTTACCAATCTACCGGTAGCATCGTATATTTTTAGTTTGGAATTTAGAGATTGGAAATTGGGGTTTGTTTGGGATTTGGTGTTTGGGATTTGGAATTTTAGATTTACCGCTTTGCGGAATGGATTGGGATAAGCGAAAAGCTCCTTGAGGTTTCCGTAATCGTGGTGTTCTTCAGAAATACCCTGTTCCATAGCCGCATAGACATTGATCGAATCCCGTAAATTACTATTGTTTAAAGACCAGACACAGAGATTAATTTTTTCTGTTCCCCAGGCACCAGATGCTGGATATACTGAAATATCTATGCCTGAATCAACTGAGCCTGGTGCAAGGTAATCATAAAGAATAATTCCTGGTTCTGCACACTGACCACCTGCGCAATAGAGTTCAAACCAGTTGGGAATACTATCAATGACCCGACAATCAAAGGCATAACTATCAGGTAGTGAACCAGTATTGGTTAATCGGAAGTAATAAACGAAATAATCGGTTCCTGTCTGAAATGTATCACTTGTGCAGGTGAATTCAAAATTGTGTTGGGCAAATAGTGGTAGACAACATATAAATAAATACCCAACAATTTTTTTCATATACACCTCTCAATTTAAGCGGGGAGGGTTAATTAACCCTCCCCGCCTTTATTCTAATCGATGCGCACCACTTTATGGATGGAACGATTCGCTTCACTCGTAAATTCAATGAAGTATATGCCGGAGGGAAGTTTATTACCATTATTATCTTTTCCGTCCCAGATAATGCTGTAATTATTTAGATTATCGCTCTGCCATACGAGCCTGCCGGTATGGTCATAAATTTTTATTGTATTTTTACTTGGAATTCCGTTCTCAAATTTTATCAGCAACTTATCACTGAATGGATTGGGACTCAAACTTACTCCATAACCCGCAGTTTTGCCTTTATTTTCGCTAATGCCAACGAGTGTAGGGATATACACATCGTCAATATACCAGCCTTCCATTACCGTGCTATAATCGCTAATAAATCTAAATCTAATGCGGGCAGTCTGTCCGGAATAAGCCTGGAGTGAACTTGAATATTGAATCCAGTTACTCTGGGTGCCATTGAACTCAGTAAGCGTTCTCCACCAATTTGAACCATTGTCAATCTCTATATAACCATAATCCCAACCTGTCTCAAGGGCATATTGATGATAGAAATAGAGATTACTATCTGGTGTTACAACGAAATAGGGTGATGTAAGAGATGCATCGTTTTCATTTGTGTATTGCCATGAACCTTCAACACCACAATACCAGGAATGGGTGGGTGAATGGCTCTTATGCTCGGTGATATGCCAGTTATCACTTATGCCAGAATGTACCCAGTTGCCCTGCCCATATTCTATATTGTCCGAAAATCCGGGTGTTCTGGTGATAACAAAGGGGATTGTATCAATTGTAGAACCAAAATTCAATAAGAACGATGTCTGATGGGGACTCGGACAGGATGAACTTATACTCGCATTAAAGTATATTACGGTATCAACATCACCAGGTCCGATGGCAATACTCTGTGGTGTTGCGCCAGAAATTGTAATGTATGGGTCTGAACACTGAACACCTGCAGTTCCAGTATATACCCCGTCTCCAAGATTCTTTCCAAACACATCTATTCTTACAACTTCACCAGGTTCAGCAAATCTATTGCCGTTTCCTGTAATTTCGTTCAGTAACAGTCCATAGTACTCCATATGGGGCTTCGCCATTATACCAATCTCTGCCCCTTGATAGATGGAACGGTTTGATGCCTGGACAAAGACCACAATTTTACAGTTATTTTCATTCCAACCAGCAGATATTGTAAAATTACGGGAGCGATTGATGTTACCTCCTGCTGGTATTGTTACCGCTTCTCCATTTGCATCAGGCAACATATCCCTCATAACAAAATCAAGCTCGGTCATTCCCTGCCAGTTGTAGGGAATATTATTTTCTACAATGACAAAATGGAGGTTTCCACTCACCGCACTCGCTGAGGTGTTTTGGATTGTTGCATTGACAGTTCCCGTATTAGCAACAGAATCGTAATTACAGGTAAGATTAATCTCAAGTGGGCTTGATACACCCAGTCTATTAGTAATATGGTGGCGATAAAAGGGATACATAGTGCCATAATGTAATCCTCCCACTTCAGATATTGTCCCGTCAAACCAGGTGGTAGGATAACCTGAAAGATTGTAGTAGGTGGCTCTTGTTGCCGCTTCAGCAGTATAGAATGGATCACTTGTAGATGAATGGTATGCGATTACAACAACGGAGTCATAGTCCCTCTCATAATTTTCATCAAGCCCACGTGCTCCCCCAGGGCAGTAGGTGCACCAGGTTGCAGTAAATTCTTCACATACTACAACCCTCTGGCTGGCGAATATTAATGAACCAGCCATAATACATAAACATATCAGCGCCCTTTTCATTTTTACCTCCTTTCTCGTTCCCTGGCATATTATGCATGGTTTGCAATTAATATTTATTCCTCTGTTATCACCTCCTTTCATTAATAAAATAATTATGATTGTGGGTATAGATTGAAAGAATACTACAGAATTACTGGAGAGGTTTTTTCTATTGACCCGACCGGGCCTAAATTCCCGGCGAGTCATTTCTGTCCTCCTATAAAGAGGAACAGCCAGAGATGCCTCAAAAGCATATTTTAATATTATTAAAAAAAATTTGTTTGTCAATGGGGTGTTTTAAATCAAAAATAACCTTACCGAAATTACTCCTGGAGTCTTCTATTAAAAAATTGGAATCCCATTTTAATATATTTAGACAGTAGAGGTCAAATTTTTGCTCTTAAAAATGTGTCCCACTTAATAAGAGGGTGTTAAAGAAGTTGCTTTAAGGAAGTGCAAGCATCTATTCGGTTAAATGTAAAATAGGTTTTACTCCCGGTGACTTTCAGAGAAAGTAAGATTAAAAGTGGATTAGCAGGGTTTTCCTTGAAAAAGCATAAGTTTTGAATATAATAAGATGATGTCAAAAAATAACTTAGATGGTTCAACTTACACACTCTTTGTTTTCAACTCAAAAAAAAGAAATATTAAAATTGGCAGATTGGGAAGAACAAATTTTGTAAAAGGATACTACATATACCTTGGTTCGGCTAAAAATAATTTATGGGCACGGATAAAACGACATCTAACAGATAATAAGAAGAGATTCTGGCATATTGATTATCTTTTGTTATCTTCTGGTGTGCAAATAAGGGAGATCTGGATAAGTTCAAAAGAACAAGAATGCCTGATGGCACGGCAATTTTTTGAAAAGGGATTACCTTATATTCATAAATTTGGCAGTTCTGATTGTCTTTGCAAATCTCATCTATTCTATATTGATAAGACATTTAGTGATAACAACAACCATAATAGAGCAAAAAAATTTTTAAGTCATCAACTCATTTATATCAGAAATTTATTAAAAAGGAATGGATTTAGAAATGTCTACAAAATTTCAAATTAAATCCATTGGTATCATTCATTCACTGTATAAGACAAAATCTGAAGCACCACATCAGGGTGATGCTACAATAAGCAAGATTGAAATCTTTCCTGAATTTGTTGAAGGATTAACTGATATTGAAGGGTTTTCTCATCTCCATATCATTTACTGGTTACATCAGTCTGAATCTTATCATTTATTAGTTAAGACACCATGGGATGAAGCTTTGCACGGGCTTTTTGCGACGAGGTCACCAAATCGCATAAATCCGATTGGCTATGCAGTAGTAGAACTTATTGAAAGGCAGGGCAATATTTTGATTGTCAGATATCTTGATGCAGTTGATAAAACACCAGTTTTGGACATTAAGCCATATATTCCAGATATTGATATAAAAAAAGAGGTTAAAAAGGGCTGGTTAGAAAATAATAAAAAGTTTTTAGAGCCGCGTGTTTATGAATTCAATACTACAATTGCATATATTAAAGAAAAAATGGGCATTCTTTCTGAAACTCATAAAGATAATATCATTGTTGGCTGTGCTCCGGAGTTTGGCGGTAAAAAAGAATATTGGACTCCTCAGCATCTGTTTGTTGCTTCAATTGAGCTCTGTCTAATGACAACATTTTTCTGGCTATTAGAAAAAGCCAATTTATCTATAATTTCGTATAAAAGCAAGGCATTGGGCAAGGCACAATTGAAGAATAAAGATTTTATTTTTACGGAAATTATTGTGCAGCCAGAAATTGTAATAGATTCGGATAGTAAAAAAGATAGTATATACAACTTAATAATTGAAGCGGGCAGACAATGTATGATAACAAAATCCATTAACTGCTCAGTTATTTTAATGCCGCATATTAAAACAGAACAATCAGGGGGTAACAATGGAAACATCTGAGCGCTTTTTAACATACATTTTTTTCTACCGAATTTTTTCGTTATCATTTTTACAATTGTAAAAATGATAAAGTGAGAAGCCTAGATAATCATTGGCAGCTATGATAATTAATGCAAAAGCGTAAAGGGGTAATTTTTCCATAATGGCTGCTTGTTAAGGTAGCCCCAAAGTTATAAAAAACAATCAGTTACAATTAAAGGAGATTAATATTATTAATCTACAAGATACATCAGGGGAGTTCCCCTGAAACCCCCAAAAATCGCTCTGCTTAAAGTTGTGCACTTCCTTTAGCATTTCTCTTACCCCTGATGTATCTTGTCTTTTTCTTTTCTATAATGAAAAATTTCATTATTAAGTATTGGAATTTTTCAAATTCCAATACTTTAAAATCTATCCTGAAAGCTACGGGAATAAATTCCCTACTCCAGAATTTGCGGACAGGGATGAGCCCAGTCCCTACTTTAGAAAATATTTTTGCCAGATAAATCTAAATATTATTCAATCTTCACAATCTTCTGCACTGTTTTTTTGTTGCTAATTTTTATTTCAGCGAAGTAGACACCCGCCTTTAATATTTTTTCAGTCTTCCAGACGATGTTATTCTTTCCGTTCAATTCTTTGATGAGCCTTCCCTGGCAATCAAAAATATTTATTTTTGCTTCTGCATTAAAGCCCTTGAAACAGATTTGGTCTCTGAATGGATTTGGTTTGATTTCTATACCTGAAATTGTAGTATATTGGTTTTCTTTTATTGCTAATTGGGCAGAGGATTCATTGCTCAATCTTGATTCTGCAAATGCCTTTATCCGGGCAGTCGCACAATAGTAATAAGTAATTCCTGGTGAGACTCCATAGTCATCATAGGTTGTATCGGTAATGAGTGTGGTATTTATTTTTGTATAAGGACCACCGGATGTTTGGCTACGGTAAAGATTGTAGCCCGCAATGTCTGGCTCACTATTCTTCTGCCAGACAAGATGGATATGGTCAATGATGCCAGATGCAGTTAAATTCTGTGGGGGTTCAGGATGGAACCAGCCTGTATTCCACTGGTCATGGTAATAAGTTCCCCAGTCTGTATAATACCCTTTATATGGAATATCCTGGATTGTCCAGAGATTGACCGTTCCATTACTGACAAGAAGTGCAATCTCAATATCACCATCAAGGTCTACATCACCCACTGAGGGACTATTCACAATGGCAGCTGAAGGAGTGGGAATAGGCCAGTCAGTAACGAGTGAGCCATTCCCTTCATAGGCATAGAAATTTCCCGGGTTTAAATTATCCGCAACGAGGACTTCGCGAAGATTATCATTGTCAACATCAAAGACTATGGGTGAACATTCTAACATATCACAATTTACAGGCCAGCCACTTACCTGAGTTCCATTGTGGTGGCGCGCAGAAAGACTCGGTCCACCCCATACATGGCCACCACCAAAGATTTCCAGGTCTCCATCTCCATCAATATCACCGACAACCGGCATTGTATAGGTCTGTGGTCCAGGAAAGGTCTGTGGCCAGTTTGAAAAGTTTGTGCCATCATGATGATAAATCCCGACATAGTTTTGATTATTCAGGTAATATGAATGTAGTATTTCAAGGTCACCATCACCATCTAAGTCTGCAAGGACTGGCTGGGCATAACTCATTCCTCCCGCAACATTCAGTTTGGGCCAGCCCGGTTCAGTATTGCCATTCTGGTCCCAGACATAGACCGAACGATAAGATAAACAGACAATCTCAAACAGACCATCATTATCAATATCAGCAACTGCTACAGAGGCGACTGCAAGATAATCAGTGTTCTGTGGCCAGCCTGGATAGGCTGTGCCATTATGGTGCCATACATAGACATGGCCTGGCTGTCCTGATTGCATCTGTGCCATAATGATTTCAAGGTCGCCATCGCGGTCTAAATCAAATAGGACTGGTGCAATGAATCCAAGGATACCATTTGCATTCTGTGGCCAGTTGGGAAAATTGGTTCCATCGTGGTTAAAGATATATACATAACCATTCCTTGCTGCAATGACAATCTCCATATCACCATTATTATCAATATCACCGACTGCGGTCTTTGCCTGGACCATACCACCAACACTCAATGGCCAGCCTGGCATAAGATTACCCTGATAGTCCCAGATATAGACCTGATTATTTGTGGAGCCGACAATGATTTCTAAGTCACCATCATTATTTATATCTGCAAGATTAACACCGCTTGGTGCATAATTGGGATTGACACCTATGGATTTGGGCCATCCTGGCATCTGCTGTGGCGGAGTGAATGGATTTATCCAGGTATTATTGAGCGTGCCAATTGAATATGTCCTGCCATCAAGGTCGGTCTGATATACATTGCTTTGTGACTGAAACATTAAAACAGATAAAAATAAAGCAATCATGACTACCTCCTGGAACATATTTTAATTTTTCTCCCAAATAATCTGTAATAGAATCTTCGGACAGGGACAAGCCCTATAAAATTAAAATGCCTAAAAGTCCGAAATACCTAAATGCCTAAAACCCAAAAAGTCGAACTTTTTTCGTCCAGTTGAAACTGGACGCTACAACCTCTCTATAAAAACCTTATCGCTTAACTCTAAAGAGATAAAAGCCTTACGGCTTAAATCCGAGGAGATAAAAGCCTTACGGCTTAACTCCAAAGAGATAAAAGATTCTTTTTTAGCAATGTAAACTTTGCCACTACATCTCTTAGAAAAAACTTACCTCTCCCTTTTTTAAATGCCGGAGGGGGGATTTGAACCCCCATGCCCGAAGGCCTACGCCCCTCAAACGTATGTGTCTGCCAATTCCACCACCCCGGCTTAAAAGATAGTAATAAGTTATTGGGTTTGGAGGCTCGTTTTTAATACACAATAAATTATAATCAAAATCATTAAATTGTCAATTGCAGAATAATAATTTATCGTTTTTTCCTTGACTTTGGATTTATCTCATATATAATTATCCAATCGGGGCGTGGCGCAGTTGGTTTAGCGCACCAGCTTGGGGTGCTGGGGGTCACCAGTTCAAATCTGGTCGCCCCGATTTTTTATTACAGGTCAAAGGTAAAAATAAACTCCATTTAATCTTGATTTTTCTTTAATTTTTTTGTATAATCTTTTATGTTTATATTTCTAATATATACTGCAATACTTATTAACAATAATGAAATTTATAAAATTGATATGACCGAATTATCTTTTAATACATTAACATTAAATGAAGAGGTAATTGACTATAAAATAAATGATTTGCTTTATGTTTTGACCACCCGCAATATTTACAGCATTGATACAATAAATCTTCAAATCCTTGACCGGACACTCCTGCCACAAAAATTCAATTACCTCAACATCGGAAAAGACGAAATTTTTCTCATTGCTACATCAGAGATAATAATTCTTAATAGAGCCAATCTTGCATTCAAAACAGGCATTGGTATTGAACCTAAGGATTATGAGCCAATGACTGAATCAGCGCATTTGCCCAAAAATTTATTGTATTTGGTTGTTCATGATGAAAAAAAAAGTGTGATTAAGATTATAGATTGTCTGAAAGGGAGAATTATCAGGAATGCACCTTTTGCCAGGATAAAAAATTTTTATTATATTCCTGCAGAAAAGCAATTTGTTATTCTTACTGCATCAGGATTACACTATCTTGACCTGAATTTAAAGATAAAAAAGAGTATAAAATTTAAATTTCCTGGAGAGAATTTCTTTTTTGATAAAGATGGCTATATTATTACAAATCCGCAAGCAATATGCCTGATAGATTTTAGTGGTGGTATTATTGATTTTCAGCCCCTCATATTTAACAATGGGCTTCTGCACCGCGATTTTGTGTTCTGGAATAATGATTTTATAGTTTTAATTGACCCGCTTACTCTGCGCATTGGATGTTTGCTCAAGAATAATAATAACATTAAAGATGTCTATCCGATTGATTATGAACAGAGTATATGCATTAACAAAAATAATGAACTATTTGTCATAGATAATAGGATCGGTGCATTTAAGAATCTCACTAAAAAAGCATATGCCTTGGTAAAAGTTTTAGAGAACCAGGCTATTTCGCAGGATTCACTTTTTTACCTTCAGTTTGGTGCATTTTCTGATAAAGAGTATGCCCGGTATTTTTGTGATAGTCTGAATAAAAGAGGATTGCCTGTATTCATTGATACAGGCGATGACCATCTATTTCGTATTAAGTTGGGTGGATTTATGGAAAAAACATTAGCACAGGAAATTGTGGAAAATTCTGGTGTTGCAGGCTGGATTGTTTATCATAAAAAAATTGAGTCTGATGTGGATTCAATATTTTCATTTAATCAAAATGATTATTATTTAAAGCAGGGCATTATCACAAAAAAGGAGTAAAGATGAAAAAGATTATCAGAACTGATAGGGCTCCAAAAGCCATCGGACCTTATTCTCAAGCGGTTAGTGAAAATAAATTTATTTTTACCGCAGGTCAGATTGGTATTTCACCAGAGACTGGTGAGATTGTCCAGGGTGGTGTAAAAGAACAGACAAAGCAAGCCTTAGAAAATCTTAAGGCAGTGCTACAGGCTGGCGGCGCAGATTTGCAAGATGTAGTAAAGACGACAGTCTATCTTACAAAGGCGGAAGATTTTCCATTGATGAATGGGGTCTATGCAGAGTATTTTGCAAAAGAACCACCAGCACGAACAACAATTTTTGTTGCTGGCTTACCAAAAGGAGCATTGGTTGAAATTGATGCCATCGCAAGCCTTAAATAAGATTGAAAAAGAACTAAAGTGTAGTTTTAAAAATAAAAATCTGTTAAGAAAGGCATTGACCCATTCTTCAGCAACATCTTCAGCCCGAACAGATTCCAATGAGGTTCTTGAATTTTTAGGTGATGCAGTCCTGGAGCTTATTGTGCGTGAATTCTTAATTAAAAAATTTCCCAATATTGATGAAGGACAATTGAATCAATTAAAAAAACGGTATACGAGTGAAGAAGTGCTTTGCAAGATTGGTAAAACAGTAGGTATTGGTGAGTTTCTGATAATGGATAAAGGTGAGGAGTTAACCGGTGGCAGAGAAAGGTGCTCAAATATCAGCGCTGGTATTGAGGCACTATTTGGTGCGATATATCTTGACCGTGGTCTTGCATATGCCAAAAAATATTTTCAGAAGATCTTTTTAGGTAAAAGGTTCAGACTCTCGCAGGATTATAAATCACTGGTAAATCAATGGGTAATGGTGAATAAAAAAGAGGTAGAATATAAAGTAATCAAAGAAGAAGGACCACCTCATAAAAAGGTATTCTATGTTGCATTATTTGTCAATGGCAAGGAAATATCTGCAGGTAAGGGTAAAAATAAAAAAAATGCTGAGCAGGATGCGGCAAAAAATTTTTTGAAGAAGATTAAGACTGTAAAATTAAAGGAAAACGATAAGTAAAGGTTTATTTAATACCGGTTGTATCTTTTTCTTCGGTTACAAATTCTACGACCATCTGGGTGGGTTTGCCCCTGACCGTGGGCGGAGCAATCTGCTGACCTTTTAAAATTCGGGACAGGGTTGTATCTTCCTGTGGTGTAATTGTGTTTCCTGTGGCAACATTTAAAACCCTGCCTGTTGAATCAATGACTGCCCGAACCACAACCGGTGCAACCTTTTCTTGTGCAACCTCTTCAAGTTCTGTCACCGTAGGTGACTCGGTTTTTTTATAAGCCAGGTCAACATCTTTTGCCTCAGCAAACTTTCTTTCTGCAGAGATTCCTGTTGCAGCAGGTGCTGGTGCCTGTCTCTTTGCGACAATGCCGGGTTTGGGTATCACCACTTCAATCTTGTCTGTTTGGACAGGTTTTTCTGAAGGAACATAAGCGATATCAATTCTGTTTTTCATACTTACAGGACTGGCTAAATTTTCGTGTCCAGTAATAATAAAAACTAAAACTACAGCTGCAGCCACAGGCACCAATACCGGCACAACTTTCCAGAATAGAGGGCTACGTTTTTTTCTTATTTTTTCCATTACATTCTTTTTAAGATTAAACACAAATTCCCTTGAGGGCTCTTCAATCTCTATTTCCTTTAAACCCATATCAATGGTCTTGAATTCTTCAATAATCTTAAGGCAGTGTGAGCAGTGTTTAAGATGTTCTTCTACCCTTTGCCTTTCTATTTCATTCAATTCATTATCAATATAGGCACTTAATAGTTCTACTGGAAGACCACATTCAGAAAAATTTTGTTTGTTAAGATTATCTGGTTTCATAATTTTAAATCTTTAAATATGTTTCTTAAATGCTCCCTTGCCCTTGCAATTCTTGACATCACTGTGCCGGCAGGGATGCCAAGTGTCTGGCTAATCTCTTCGTAAGATAATTGCTCTTCAATCCTTAAGACAAGGACCACCCGATATTCTTCAGGCAATTGTGCCATTGCCTTTGCAAGTTTTTCTTTGAGCATCTTTTCCTTTACCATCTGCACCGGGTCACCCTTATTATCTGCATAGTTCTGTGCCCATTCAAGTGGTTGAACATCAATTTTTCTCTCCTTTTTAATAAAATTGAGCGTATGATTGACCGCAATCTTTGAGAGCCAGGGCAGGAATTTATAGCCTGATTTAAATGTTTTGATACCCTGATAAGCTTTGATAAATATCTCCTGAACCAGGTCCTCAGTATCATCACGATTATGCACCATCTGATAAACAAGACGATAAATAGACATCTTATATCGCTCAATTAAAGGTGCAAATGCCTCACAATCCCCATCTTTTACCATCTCTATCAATTTATCATCGCTCTCATTATTATTATACACTAAATACCCTGTTTTATTCCCTATTTATGATGATGTTAATGGGTTTCTATAGAATTATTCAATTGATAACCTTCAGGTATCTCAAAGACTCTATTACTTATCGGCACCGTTGAGATCTTTTTAATCGTACTTTTGGTTTGCATTGAAATATCAGTTTCTTTGTTCTGCGTATTGAGGTTCAGCTGCAGTTCCAGTGGGAAACCATCAATCTCAGAGATGTGTTTTTGAAATTCCCTGATTAGTTTATTATCAACTCCTGGCAAACTGGTGGAGTTAATATTGCTTAGCATCTTTTTGTTAAAACTCATAATTTCATCATAGCCAGCGAAATCCTTACCCAACCACATTGTTTGAGTCATTTCTATGGTGTCATTATCTAATTTGAAAATTAATGATACGATATATTTATCACATTCTACACCAAGGATTTTTTTAGTTTCTTCTAATTTTTCAACCTTTATCTCTGGCAAATTTTCAGGTGTCTCTGTTGTTTGACCCTCAACAGAATCATTCTTCAGGGAAAATTCTGCATATTCTTTATGTTCATTGTCAATGACCCAGGCAACACCCTTGTCCAATCTAATAATCGTAATCCTTTCAATATCGCCTAAGATTGGATCTTTTATTTGAATTTCAGTGCGCATAAAGTCGCCTTTAATAAAATTTCGGATCAGGGTTGTTGTGCTTTGTCCCATCTCTATTAATCCCTGGCTTGTGGTTTCCATTTCATACATTACATCGCCAAAGATATTTGAAAGAAGCATAAGATATATTAAGATTCTATACATAGGTTAACTCCGGTTTAGTTTTTTACATTAAATTTCAGGCCGTAAGTTTTCCCTGTTTGTATAGTTCAATCAATTCTTTTGCCTCACGGTTCGTTGGGTCAATCTCAAGGGCGTGTTGAAATGCAGAGATCGCTTCGTCAAATTTCTCTAATTCAATCAATACCTTGCCCATATGAACATAGGCAAGACTATAATTTACATTGCGTTTAATCGCTTCCTGAAACATTCCTACTGCTTCGTTCAATTTTTTTGTTTTTATGTATAACAATCCAAAATTATTGTAAATTTCAGCAAGGTTCGGCTCCAATTTAAGCGCCTCTTCAAATATGTTCTTTGCCGCTTTATCCCTACCCAGTTCTGTGAGAATGAGCCCTTTCAGATTCAGGTATTCTGCCAGGCGGTCAAGTTCCAGTGCCTTGTCAATTTCATTTAATGCAAGTTCGTGATTACCACGGTAATAATAAAGGGTGGCACGGTCAAAGTGGTCAAGGGCATCTTTTTTCTTTTTCGCAATCTGTTCCTGTTTATATTGCTCTTCCTGTTTGGCAAAGTAATCTTTCAAATTCTTCAACACCTCGCTGCTGAATTTTGAAATATCAAGTTGCTGCTCCAGTGATTCCTTAAATTGTTTTTGTATTTCCTGTGTCATCCGGTTAATCTGATTATTCAGTTCACCAAACTTCTCAGATAAACGAGCAATATCACCAAAGGTCTTTTCATACTGTTTTTCAAGGTCGCCAATCTCTTTTTTCATTTCTGAGACAAGGTCTTTGACCGATTCGTGCATACCTTCGCCAACATTCTCTACACCTTTACGCATTCCTTCGGCAAGCCCGGCAATTTTACTTAAGGATTCAAGGTAATTACGATTAAGATTGTTCATCATTTCACTCATACTGGCAATATTGCTCTGGGTTTTGTCAAAGAGCCCTTCAAAGTTAGCAACGGTAGTTTGAATATTATTGAGATAACTCAGGTAATGCTGATTTGTATTATTCAAGAACTCGCCGATATTGTGCAGTCCAGTTTTTAGTGTATCATTTAATTCATTATATTTATTCAAGCCTTCCTGCACCACATTTAACTGGTTATTAAGTGAATTTTTTAATTCATCAATGGGTGTTGCAAATGAATTGAGACTATTCTGAAGATTCATTAAGTTATTCACAAATTCATTTTTTAAATTGGATAGTTCGGGTTTGAGCACATTGATGGAATCATCAAACTTTTGAGCAGTATTGTTGAAAATCTTTTCCAGTTGCCCGGACATAACCTCGGTATTGCTCTGCTGGATTTTTGTAAGTTCATTAAAGAGCACTTTCATTTCATCAAGTTTGAAACCGATCGTTCCCTGCAGGTCTTTAATTAAATCCTGCTGGTTTGTGCCCTGTAATTGCATCAGAGAATTTAATGATTCCTTAAATTCATCAAGCTTGGTGCTTAGTGTTCCCTGGAGTTCTTTTATTAAAGTCTGTTGGTTGTTCTCCTGCGTCTGGAGTAAGGAGTTCAAAGATGTCTTGAGGTCAATAAGGTTATTGCTAATTGTAATCTGGAGTTCTTTTAATAATGTTGTCTGATTTTCCTGCTGGGCTCGTGAGATATCATTATAAGCAGATTTTAATTCATCAAACTTCGCTGCTAAATTTTGTAGTGCGGTAATCCCTTCTACCTTTGTCCCGGCAATCTCACTCTTAACAATTTCCGCAATGCTGTTTATTCCATTCACAATATTTTCTACAACTTCAAATTTTTTCAATATCTCCTGACTTGAAGAATTAGTTTTTTCAATGCCCGTAATGAGTGTTTCTGTGCCTACTTGATATGTTGTTGCCACCTTTTCCATTGCATTCTTCAATGTTTCAGTTTTGTGGCTGATGTTCTCATTTAATCCATCAAAGCTACTTTTTATTTCGGTAAGAACATTCTTGAGTTCATCGGTCAATCTATTCTGCCCAGCCACAATATTGCCACCTGTTTCCTGTAATAATTTTATCCCTGTAATCTGTTCACGGGTTGTATTATTCAAAGTTTCAAGCTGGGCAATATTTTTATCTAAAAGATTTTTAATTGTATCAATCAGATTTTGCTGTATCCCTGAGAGATTATCAAAGCCAAGGGCGATTACCTCATTCTGTTTTTTCATTATATCAAAGCGATTGAGGATGGCATCCTGGAGTGTCTGGATGGTGGTGGAGATGAGGACGCCCAATGCTTCATTGCGCTGGAACATTTCGTTCTTAAGTTCTTTAATACCATTTTTAAAATCTTCAATGATGATTCCGTTCTTTATGTTGGAAGAGAGCAATGAACATAATTTTGCCGCACCATCATAAACCATACATTCATTTTTTATACATTCTTTGATCTCTATTTCTTCGCTAATCTTTTTACCATCGCGATCAAAAATTTCCTTTCTTTTAACAAGGAATGGACATTTCATTAAATCCTCCCTTCAACAAAATATCTTCCCTTGCCCAGGCGTTTTTCCTGTGCCATTTTTTCATATCTTTCAATTCTTGGGTAAAGTGAAAGGTCATTAAGCACTTTAAGGGCACTTGCTGCCGCAGTATATGAACCGAGCGCCTCATAGATATCAGCGTAAAGGAGTGCAGTATCTTTGTCAACGGAAAGAATCCTGAGCGATTCCAGGGCATCAATGGGTTGATTCTTTTTTAACAAGACCCGTGCTTTTAAAATAATATAATCTTTTTTTTGCATTGCATCTGCACTGATCAGATTGAGTTCTTTTCGCGCTTCATTTACTTTATCCATTAAAAGATACAGGTTAGTCCTTAACAATCTATCATTGTCTGAATCACCGGTTATCTCTTTTAATTTTTGATTAAAATATTCATTGCGCATCTTTTTTATTGTTTTGTATACAAAACCACGATCTTTTGTTTCCTGTAAAAGTTTTGTGTATAATTCAAGGGTTTTGTTGATTTCACCACTTTCAAAATATAATTGTCCCTGTTTTAACAAAATTTCTTCTTTCTTCCCGGGCATAAGCCCTTCTACTTTCTTTAGATAATCAATTGCCTTCTCATATTCCTTTTTATAAGCATGGATTTGACTCAAGAGCACATAGACAGGTGCTAAATTTTGGTTCTTCAAAATGATTTCCTTAAGCTGGGGAATTAAATTATCGCCATAATTGGGATTTCTATCATATAATTTCCTGAATATATCAACTGCCATATTCATATTTCCTATCTCTTTGTATAAATTCCCTGTGTAATGCATTAATTCGTCTGATTTTTCATAGTATTCTTTCAACCTCGCAATAATTTCAGGAATCTCTGCCGGTGCAATTTCGGAAAGTTTTTTGTAGATTTCAATTGCCTTTGTATAATTTTCTTCGGTAAGAAAAATTTTGCCGAGGAAATAATAGGAGGGAATATGGTTTGGATTTTTAGAGAGAATCTGGAGAATGAACTGCTTTATCCAGGCCGTTTCATTTTTATCAATATGATATATTTCTTCAATTGTATAAAGGGTATCTTCAAGATTATTATAATCAAAATAAAGTTGTGCCAGTCCTTTGCGGGCTTCTATATCTTGAGCCTCCTCAGAGCAGATTTTCTTCATTTCTGATATTGCCGGTTCACGGAATGATGGGTCCTGGGTCTGGGCATTGATATATAATTTTATTGCCGAGGTTTTAATATTTGACAGATAGTAGACCCGCGCCAGACTGAATGATAAAAGTGCTGAAGGAGCCTGGGTTTGTAATTTTTCCAGTAATGGCAGAACCCGCGACACAAGATTATTATCCAGTTCACACGCCTGGAGAAGATGTTTTATACCTTCCTGATATTTTTTCAAGTTCAGTTCAATTGCACCCATTGCAAAAATAATACGAGGATTTGCAATTGCCTTTGCTGAAAGGGATTTTAATTCATCCAGGACATATTCTGCTCGTGCCGGAACGATCCGGGCAGTGAGCAAGTATTCTTCTACTGCTTCTTCAATCTGTTTTGCTCGTGCCAGTGCCCGTCCCCGGGCAAAATGTGCTGGTACATTGCTTTTATCTACGGCAAGGATTTTATCTAAATATTTTATGACCTCATTCGCATAATCAAACTCTCCGTCCAAGGCAAGCATCAGGGGTCTTACTCCATCACTTAAATTACCACTTTCAACGAATGCCTGTCCCAATCTTAAATTAAAATACTGGGCTTGAGGGCCAAAGACTTCAATCCCCTTTTTTGCTTCTTCAATTACCCGGTCATAAAGTTTACGATTAAAGAATGTATCAATCAATAAAGCCCAGACTTCGCGGTCTTTTGGAAATGCCTTGAGTGTATCATAAAATTCATCAATGATTTCAAAGAACGCCTTTGGGTCTACAATCTGGGCAGTTTTGAAAAACTGAGTGGCGATTTCAATCTCTCCATCTTTCATAAATGTTCTTGCTGCAGTCAAGAGCAAAGGCACTGCCTTGGGCCTCTCTTTTATTACTTCTAATAGTGCCCGCTTTGCAGGTTCTTTTGTATCAGGGTTTGCTAATAGTTCATCAAATTTTTTTATTGCCTGGTTGTATTCACCAGCAAAGGCATAACCGCGTGCTATGGCAATGTCAAAGATTGCTGGTTCTTTTTCCCGGTGTTTTTCATATTTGTTAATTATTGTTCTGGCATACTCTGGTTTATGATTGAGAAGAGCATCAAGCGTGGGCACAAAAACAATCAGGTTCTCTTCTTCTTCAATATGGGGCTTCAGTACAGCAAATGCTTCACTATCTTTGTTCAGGTTGATTAAAGTCTTTGCCTTTAAATTTAGATAGACAGGTTCGCGAGGTTTTGTCTTCAAAATTTCAGATAGTGCCTGGTCAACAAGGTCATATTTTTTATTCTCCAGTAGCGATTCAAATATAAGCACTGCATTTTCATCTTCACCCTTATGGCAATAACATAACCCTAAAAGATAGAGGGCGCGGTCGTTTTCTGGTGCATTTTCCAGTATTAAGTTGAGATTTAGGATATATTCATCAATTAAACCGCGGTCTATATTATAAGCCTTATCAATGACTGCAACTGCCTCATCTGTCTTTTTTTGTTTGATATAAAAATTTACCAAGCTCTGGATAACAATAGGGTTATTCGGTTCTTTTTCAAATGCCTTTTTGTATCTGTTGATAATCTCTGATTGCTGTTCCGGAGCAATTTCAATTATTTTTTCAAATTCATTGATCGCCAGTGAGACACGCCCCGCATTTAGTAAATTGTCGGCAAGGCTGAATAGCACCTTTAAATTCTTGGGATTTACCCTTTGCAATTCCCTTAAGGTTTTTATTACATCATCAATCTTTGCCGTGTCTTTTTTCAATAGTGCCTCAAGCCTTGATAAAGAAGCATCAAGGTCACCCTTTTTTACATATAATTCAGTTATAAACTGACTGAAATTTGATTCCAAATTCGCAGGTGGATGGATTGCAATAAGTGTATCAAGTAATGGGTCAATAAAGTCTGGAAATTTTTCATAGATACGCTGTGCCTGATTCAGCACCTCGCTGGCATTTCCGGCAACTGTTTCAGTTTTGAGCAATAATAATGCCGCATAGGGGTCGTTAAATCTTTCCCGCGACATTGCTCTTGCCCAGCCCAATAACTGTTTTCCAAATCCTCCAGTACTAAGTAGAAATTCAATATTCTCAAGGGCAGTCTTCCCATCCTGATAAATGAAGATGATTGTGCCATAGATGATTAAATTTTCAAAGTCACGTTTAGCTATTACTTTTTTTGTAGTAATATTCTGTTTCAATTTTTCATAGCGATTGGTCAATAATTTTATTTCCCGTTCATTGAATGCCCTTAATACTTTGAATAGTTCTTCGTATTGTTCCTGTGTTACATATAACTGGAGCAGAAAATCACCAGCATCAATTGAAGTATATCTAAAGAAATAGTCGGAGAGCAAACCAATGATTTCATCCACCCGTGAAGGGACAATGACCTGTGCGGTTCTGAGTGTTTCTACTGCTTCTGTTCTTTGTTCATTCTCAAAATATAAGCGGGCAAGTTCCAGATATAAAGGAAAAGCATTCTCAGTTTCAGTCAGATTTTCTTCCAGCACTTTAATTGCTGCTGGAAGTTTTCCTTCTTTGATATACTCATGTGCACGCTGTAATGCTTTTTCCGGGTCTTTACCGGCAAAAATTTCAAACATTCTTTGCCTTCCTTTTTAGTTCATCCCTTTTAAATGCCAAACCATCAACGATTGAATGGATTGGCTCGCTACCGCAGGCAATCAATAGCCCACTTATTAAATAATCAACCCAGTGGCTCAGATTAGAACCACTTTCCAGGCCGAGTTCTCTGATAAACCCAAATTGGAATGCAAAGGCAATCACCAGCCCCAGGGCAGTGCTTATAACCCAGGCATAAGCACGATTTCTACCCCGGGGTAGAATATATAAAATTTTTTCAGTCACCCTTTCTACGATTAGGGAAAGGCCAAGTAAAAGAATTAAGACTTTACCCATATCAATTATATTTTTTTATCTTTCTGCTCCGCTTCTATTCCCGGTTTTTACTGAATAATTTTTATTTCTCCTGTTATTAAAATGTCTTTGCAATAGAAAAAATGCTCTTTAATTGTTCATCAGTCTTACGCAAACGAGCAGAGAGAGTTCGGGTGAAGACCCAGAGTAATTTATATGCAATACCAGTATCTTTGGCAAGTAACCTGCGAAAGTCATCTTTACCAATACAGAGTAATATTGTATCATCATTCGCAATTGCTGAAGCAGAACGCGGGGCATCATCAATTAATGCCATCTCACCAAAGTATTCACCTTCTCTTAGAATTGTTAATGCCTCTTCTCCCACACCCGGCACAATCGTGGATATGCGGATGCTACCCGAAACAATTAGATAAAAGGCATCACCAATGTCACCTTCTTTAAAGATAACTTCGTTCTTTTTCACGCGTCGTTCTTTTGAAATGGATATCAAAATATCCATCTCACTGGGTGTCAGTTCTCGGAACAGATAGACCTGACTTAATGCCTCCTTTTCCCTCATCGCGCCTCCATTACTAATCGGCATTTTTCACCCCGTTTAATATCTGGAACCTTTTGTTCCCATCTCAATAGACCAATGCAAGCCTTTTCAAAGATGCTTATGACCTGGACTTTGGCGATGGTGAAATCGGGCATCTTTTTTCCACCCACAACCCGCTCCTGGTATACATCAAATATATCGCCGACCGCAACACCAGAATTCTCACCCTGGTCAAGATATATAAAAATGTGGGGTGGTTTTAGTTTTTCAGTTGATTTTACTTCTACTACATAGCCTTCAAGTTCTTTTGTTGCTGGTAAGAGTGTGACATTCTCTGGTGCTATTTGTGGTTGATACGGTGTTACAAGGTCACCTTTTTTGATAATATCGTAAGAATCAATTACTTTGCACCGTGAACCCTGTTCTCCCACTTCTTCAACCTCTGCCCGACCAAGGACAATAATCTCTTTGCCCAGAAATTCTCCGGTCTTTGGATGGCTGATGCCTTTTCCCGGACGATAAATAGTAAGGATATCACCCACTTTTACATCACTGGCACGGTCAATATAGATTGTTTTATATGCACTGATCATCTTTTCGTCCGTAGGTTCGGTTCCAGTAATGGTTGCCCATAATGGAAGGTCTTCTGTAAGGATAAAGCCCGCGCGATGGATAATATCTTCACTGAATATATGTTCCTCGGGTTTTACTACAGAGATGACCTCAGCGGTTTTTTTGGTTGGGGGTGCAGGTGGAACATAGGTATAGACCTCTTCAACTGGAGGAACTTCGGTTACGGATTCAACTGGTGCTGGAACCATACCCAGTGATTCCTCAGGTGATGGTGGAATTACAAATACTTGATCAGGATATATCCAGTGCGGGTCTTCTATCTGGGTAAGATTTGCCCGCCATATATAGGGCCACAAAAACGGATTCTGATAATAAAACCCGGCAATATCCCATAATGTATCACCAGGTTTTACAGTATGTGTTGCCTCCTGTGCAAATATGGAGACAAAGACCAGCAGTAAAGCCAAGCGTTTCATACCAACCTCCTTTTTTTATTTAATGTGCTTTATTGGCTGTTGAACCGACCATCTTCCTAACAAATTTCTTACGCTCACAATTTTATTATCATTTTTGAAGACCCGGGCAACCCTGGGTCCAATACCAGAAGTGAGTTCATAGACAATGGTATTACATTTTTTTGCCAGTTCTTCAGCCCTTATCTCTTCATTACCATCCTTGCCAATGAGGGTGACAACATCACCCAATCTTGCCTGTGGAATATCAGTGACATCAATCATCATCAAGTCCATACAGATCGCTCCTACAATCTTTGCCCTTTTACCATGGCATAAGACTTCTGCATTGTTGGAGAGCAATCTTGGATAGCCATCGCCATATCCAACACTTACTGTAGCAATGGTGCTTTTCCGTTTTGTGCGGTAAGTATGTCCATAACTTATTGGTGTGCCTGTTGGCACACGGCGCAGGTTAACAATGCGTGATTTTAAACTCATTACAGGTTTGAAGTTTTCATTCAATAAAATCCTGAAAGATGGTGTCAATCCATAAAGGGTAATGCCGGGACGGACTAAATTAAAATGGGAATCAGGAAAACGAAAGATACCAGAAGAATTTGCGAGGTGAATGAATTTTGGTCTTATCTTTACGTTATGCAATTGCCCTATTAATTGTGAAAAATTTTTTATCTGCTTTTTGGAGAATGCGCCATCTGAATCTGCTAATGGGAAGTGGGAGAATATCCCTTCAATCTTTATATAAGGTGAATGATTGATTTTTTTAACGGCATTAAATGTTTCTTCATAGGGGAATCCGGTTCTGGTCATACCTGTGTCAACTTCAATATGGACAAGGATCGGTTTTTTTAATTTTTGTAATTTCTGGTTTAATTTTTTAAAAAAGGCAAATTCAGAGATGGTGGGAATAAGATTATATTCTATGATTCCATCTATCTGATTGTCCATTACTGGGCTGAGAATAATTATCTTTGCATTAATGCCTGCAACACGCAACTCAATACCTTCTTCAGTACTTGCGACACCAAACATATCAACACCAAATTGCTGTAATGTTCGGGCAATCTCTACTGCTCCATGACCATAGGCGTCTGCTTTTATTGCCGCCATAATCTTTTTGTTGTCAATCATTTTGCGAATTAGTAAATAATTATCTATCAATCGATCAAGATAAATTTCTGCCCAGGTTCTTCCCAAATTATCCTTCATTAATTTAATAATATACATAAATAATAAAAAATCAAGAGATAAATTGACTTTTAGGTATTTAGGACTTTTAGGTATTGACTTTAATGTTATTTTATATAGAATAACCTATGAGGAGGTATTGAATGAAAAAAGCTTTTATCTTTTTACCTTTTCTTATTCTTTTTTTTATTGGTTGTCCGGCAACATGGGAGAATGCTGCCAAAATCTATTTACAGCAGGGTGAATATGCACGGGCAAAAGAACAGGCACAGGTTGGAATACAAACCAACCCTGAATATTATGGAGCCTATTGTCTTTTAGGTAAGGCAGAGACCGGACTGGGTAATTATATAGAGGCAGGCAAGGCGTTTCAGGAAGCGTATAAACGGGATTCACTTGCGACCATAAATTGGCTGAAAACAGATGAAGGTGGAAAGAATATACCCGTATTCTGGCAGTCGTTTTATAATGCAGCATATAAACTCAATCTGGAAAAAAATTATCAGGAATCCATTCTTTACCTTCAATTTGCTAAAAAACTTGACCCAACAAATGTGAGCCAATTTATCCTTGAAGGAAATAATTATGTGGATTTGGGAAATAGGGAACAGGCAATCAAATCTTATCAGAAGGTTCTGGAATTTGATAAAGAGAATCCTGAGGCGAGTTATTTCATTGCCAAGGTGCATTTTGATAAACAGGCATACGATTCCTGTGTTTTCTACATAGGTAATTCCATAAAGAGTTTTGAAAAGGATTATGGCAAAATAAAGAATCTTCTCTTTAAAAATGTAGAGTTTAATCAAAATCTTGCATCCGAATTGATAACGTTGTATAAAAATAAAAAGAAAGAGGCATTGGACCAGTTTATAAAGACCAAACTCGGTTATGATGAGGGTTTTGCCGGGCAGGAAAAGAATGTGGAGAAATTTGTAAAGGTAAATGAGGAATATGGCCGCGGCGAATACCTGGCTGGTATTGTTTATCTCAATTTAAGAAATGATACATTGGCACTGAGTCATCTTACAAAGGCAGCAGAATTATTGATTGATGACCCAGATGCCCTCTATTTTCTTGGTGAACTTCTGATAAGAAAGAACAAATGGGCTGAGGCAAGAAACTATTTTGATAGGCTGGTCGCAGTAAAGCCCGATGACTTTGCAGGCTGGTTCTATATTGGTGTATGCTATGCCCAGGAGAAGAACTATAAAAAAGCCATTGAAATCTATGAAGAAAAGGCATTACCTCTGGAACCTACAAATATTGACCTTCTCACCAATCTTGCTTATGCATATCGTGAAATAGGGAATACCAAAAAGGCAATGGAGTATTTACAGAAAGCCGATAAATTATTAAAGGAGAAAAAATGAACACAAGGGCAACCGAAGCAATTCTTAATATTTTAATCTTCATTGGTTTATTAATATTATTATTCGTTGTTGGTTATCCTCAGTATAAGGAAGCGCAGCCATCAAAGATTCGCATTGGCGTTGATAAATCATTTGGTTCCCTGCCCTTTTATGTTGCTCAAGTTGATACAACCAGAAGATATTTTAAGATTGAAAAGGTTGAACCAGAATTTGTTAATATAAATGGCGACCCACTTGAAGGTTTGAAAAGGGGAGATTATGATATTTGTGCTGTCCCCTGGTATAACCTCCTCATCTCACCGAGCAGTAATGGTGATACAGCAAAGGCACTATGCTCTGTTGCTTTTAAAGGTTTTAGTGATGCGATTGTTATTCCCAAAGGAACCAAAATGAAATTTCTGAAGGACTTGAATGGAAAAAAGATTGGCTACCTGATGGATGATTCTTACCTATTTGATTTAATCGCACCGAACCTTAAAACCGAGAATCTGACCAAATTTACTAAGGTCCCATTGGCAAGAGAAGAATTGGAAACAGCACTATCAAGTAAAAAGGTTGATGCAATATTTGTAATAGAACCTTATCGCAGCCATATGTTATATGTGGGTGATACAACCCTTGATGAAGGGCTTATTAATAGATATATTATGCCTTCAATGCCCTATCTTGCAATTGTAATGCGTAAGAGTTTTGTCCAGAATAATCGGCTTGCCTCTTACCGGATAAAGAATGTGCTTGATGGTGTATTAGGTTATCTACGGCTGCGGCCTGAAATCGGAAAGAATGTGCTGGTTAAAAATAATAACTGGCCTGATGACCCAATCTATCTTGCAAATATAAGAATGCCTGAGTACCAGCGCCTGAGCGAGATAGATATTAAAGGCATAGAGAGTTATCAGACATTTCTGGTGAGAGCAGGGATAGGAACCTGTGGCATAAAACCCCAGGAATTTCTTTTTGAGAGACTTGATTTCAGGAGATAATTCCGGTCGTGCTAAATGGGGAGCTAGCGGTGCCCTGAATCCTGCTATATTTATGGCAGGATGACCCGAAATCCGCTTATGCGGGATTGAATAGCCTCTTTGAGTTAACTCTTTCAGGGGCAACAGCAGGGATTTAAGAATGTTGAGGTTCGGGTCTTATGAAAGCACCGGCTACAAACCCCGCCAGGTCCGGAAGGAAGCAACGGTAAGTAGAGATGGGCTGGTCATAAGGCAGCCTGGGCTGAGTTCTTTACTTTGCTGTTCCTGAGATGGTTGGCGAATTGGGCTTGCACGACCGGTTATCAGTAAATAGGAGTAGAAATAAACAACAGGGAACAAAGATGGAATATATGCGTATTAATTTGATTGGTTATTAATTTTTATATGGCACACAGGGTCTTTTCATTAAAGTACCGTCCTCAAAATTTTGATGAGTTAACCGGCCAGACCCATATTGTCCTTTCACTCAAAGGAGCAATTAATAGCAGGGCAATCGGCCATGCATTTTTATTTGCCGGACCAAGGGGTGTTGGTAAGACTACGATGGCGAGAATCTTTGCCAAAAGTTTGAACTGCATAAATGGACCCACAACCGCTCCGTGCCAGGAATGCCCTTCGTGTAAGGAAATTACACTCAGCAGAAGTATTGATGTGATAGAAATTGATGGTGCATCTAATCGGGGCATTGAAGAGATAAGAAACCTTCGGGAGAGTATAAAATATGCACCCCTTCAGGGTCGCTTTAAAATCTATATAATTGACGAAGTCCATATGCTCACCCAGGAGGCATTCAATGCCTTACTTAAAACTCTTGAAGAGCCACCTGCCAGCGTAATTTTCATTCTTGCAACCACTAATCCGGCAAAGGTGCCTGCAACTATTATATCACGATGTCAGCGTTTTATGTTTAAAAGATTGTCCATCAGTGAAATTATCAGGCGTTTGAAATTTATCGCAGAAAAGGAAGGGCTGGAGATTACAGAAAGAGCCCTTTATTATCTTGCATTGCGGGCAGATGGTAGTATTCGCGATGGTGAGAGTATCCTTGAACAGTTATCATCATTTGTGGAAGGAAAGATCACTGAAGAGCATGTTTTCAAACTCATTGGATTTTTGAGTGTTGATTTTTACATTGATTTAATTAATAAAATTTTACAGAAAGACCTTGCCCATGTTTTTTTATTGTTGAACAAAAGTATAGAAGAAGGGGCAGATGTTCTTGAGATATACCATGGTTTGATAAACTATATTAGAAAAATACTGCTCAGCCACATTGGCATCAATTATGAACTTATTGATTCTACTGCAGAAGAGATTGAATTGTTAAAGGGTATTAATGTAGACAATGCGCGTCTTGTAAATTTGCTGGAAACCTGTATAAGATATGAAGATACAATTAGACGCTCAATAAATCCGAGGATTGCACTGGAGTTGCTGCTGGCTCAGCTTACATCAGGTTTTACAAGTGAACCCATACAGACAAAGAATAACCAGAAGAATTTTGATTCACAAAAAGGAGTGACTGATAAAGAGCGTTTAATTAACCAGCTGAGTAGAAAAAGTCCCAAACTTGCTGCAATCATATATAATACTGAGGTAGAACTCAATGGAGAAGACCTTGAAATTCGGGTTAATAATGAATTCCAGCACCGGACATTGATGGAGAATCAAAAGATTCTGGACGAAGCGATGAAAGATGTTTTTGGTGAAGGCTTTAGTTTACATATCAGACTCAGTGAATCACAGAAAAATAAGACAAACCTCGCCGATACAATAAAAACGATGTTTGATGGTGAAGAAGTGAGATAATAGATTCATCAGGGGTCGAGAGATGAAGAATATCTTTAAAGATGCGATGAAATTACAGGAGCGGTTACGCGAAGAGCTGCAAAAGATTCGTGTTGAAGGCTCAGCTGGTGGTGGAATGGTGCGAATAGAGATGGATGGTGAGCAGAATGTTATTTCTGTAAAGATTGAACCCCAGGTCATCGCGGAAAATGATATTGTTATGCTACAGGATTTGATTGTTGCTGCATTCAATGATGCCCAGAATAAGGTTAAGGAGAAGGCACAGGAGTGCCTTGCCTCTTTGACCGGACTTCCGTTTTTCAAATAAATTCATACAATTACCCGAACCTTGACGCACCCATAAATTTGGCTATAATAAACTTATGGAAGAGCGAATAACTACTGTTTACATTGAAGAAGAGATAAAATCAAGTTATCTTGATTACTCAATGAGTGTTATTGTAGGCAGGGCATTACCTGATGTGCGTGATGGACTCAAGCCGGTCCAGCGGCGAATCCTATATGCGATGTATGAAGCAGGTCTTGCCTCAAATCGTGCGCACAAAAAGAGTGCAACTGTAATCGGTGATGTACTTGGTAAATATCATCCACATGGCGATATGGCAATTTATGATGCCCTGGTCAGAATGGCACAAGATTTTTCAATGCGCTACCCACTGGTTAATGGTCAGGGCAATTTTGGTTCAATTGATGGTGATGCAGCAGCTGCTTACCGATATACAGAGGTAAGATTTACTGCCCTTGCTGAGGAACTCCTTAAAGACCTGGAAAAAAATACGGTTGATTTTATCCCCAATTTTGATGGAAGGCTCAAAGAACCATTAGTTCTTCCCGCGGGTTTTCCCAATCTTTTATGTAATGGTGCATCGGGTATTGCAGTTGGTATGGCAACCAATATTCCACCCCATAATCTTGGTGAGATTATTAATGCGTTGAATGCAATGATTGATGACCCTGAAATTGAAGACAAAAAAATTATGAAGTTGGTATCTGGTCCTGATTTTCCGACTGGCGGAATCATTGCCGGAAGAAAAGGGATTGAAGAAGCATATTTGACAGGTAAGGGTAGGATTATTATCAGGGGAAAGATAAAGATTGAAGATTTAAAAGGGGGTAAACAGGCAATTGTCATAATGGAGATTCCATATCAGGTCAATAAATCTACCCTCCTGGAAAAGATGGCACAATTGGTGAAAGAAAAAAAGATAGAAGATATCTCTGATATAAGGGATGAATCGGATAAAGATGGTATCAGAGTCGTTATTGAATTAAAAAGGGATGCAAATCCAGAAATTGTATTAAACAATCTTTATAAATATACGAATTTACAGACTACCTATAGTATTCAGTTACTTGCTTTGGTGGATGGTGTACCCAAAACATTAACCTTAAAACAAGCAATCAGACATTTTCTGGACTACCGTTTTGAAGTAATTACACGGCGCACAAAATTTGAATTGGCTGAGGCAGAGAAGAAAGCCCATATTCTTGAAGGATTAAAGATTGCTATTGAACATATTGATGAGGTAGTTAATATCATTAAAAAATCGGCAGATGTAAAGGTTGCGAAAGAGCGATTAATGAAAAGATTTTCACTAACCGAGATTCAGGCGCAGGCAATACTTGATATGCGCCTTGCCCGATTGACCAATCTTGAAAAAGAGGCATTAGAAAAAGAGTATTTAGGTTTGATAAAAGAGATTGCCCGCTTGAAATCTATACTTGCTTCACCCAAAGGTGTTTATGGCGTTATCAAAAAAGAATTGAGCGAACTTGCTACAAAATTTCAAGATAGCAGGCGGACAACTATCTCTGAAATGGAACCTGAAGAACTCACTATAGAAGATTTGATTGCTGAAGAAGATATGGTGATTACACTGACCCAGCGCGGTTATATTAAACGACAGCCCATTACTACTTATCGCAATCAAACCCGTGGGGGCCAGGGAAGAAAATTGGTAGAAACAGGTGAAGAAGATTTTGCCAATCAACTTTTAATTTCCAAGACCACAGATACACTCCTTTTCTTTACTGACCGTGGCAAGGTCTATGCGACAAAAGTTTATGAAATTCCTGAGGCGGGTCCATTCTCCAAAGGCAGGTCTATTGCCAATCTCATTGAGATGAGCGAAGGTGAAAAAGTTAATGCCTGTCTGGGAATAAAAGAATTTTCTAATAAATTTTTTATTTTTATGGCAACCAAACAGGGAAAAGTAAAGAAGACAGCACTTGATGAGTATGAGAATGTCAGAAAGAAAGGTATTATTGCAATAAAATTAGAACCGAACGATAGGTTGATTGCCGCAGAACTGACCACGGGCAAAGATTCAGTTTTATTGACCACACACGATGGACAGACCTTAAGGTTCTCTGAGAAGAAGACACGCCCAATGGGCAGAAATGCGAGTGGTGTGCGGGGTATGCGACTGGAAAAAGGAGATGAGGTGGTAAGCCTTAATCTTGCGCGAGAGCAAGAAGATATGTTGATTATTGGTGAAAAAGGTTTAGGTAAAAGGATTAAATTTGCTGATGTAAATGAAAAGGGCAGGGGTGGAAAGGGTGTGAAGGCAATGACCATTGATGAAAAGACCGGAAAGGTTGCTGGTGCAGTAAATGTGAATGATGAAGATGACTTGATTGCGATGACCAGGAGTGGAAAGGGAATAAGGACGCCAGTCAATGCCATAAGGGTGATGGGCAGGCAGGCAAAGGGTGTGAAGATAATTACACTGGAAAAAGGTGATACTGTTGTTTCAATTGCACGCATAAAGGCAGAAGTATGAGAAACTTTTGAAGAGTAAGTAGTAGGTAGTAAGTAGTAGGTAGTAAGTAGTAAGTAGTAAGTAGTAAGTAGTAAGTAGTAAGTAGTAGGTAGCTCCGCCTTGAAAAAGGCGAGAGTTTTCCGCTTTGCGTGAATTCTCGTTTAAGTCTCTTAAACGGAACTCGTCCTTCGGACGGAATAAGGAGTGTTTAGATTATGAAGCGTCAATCATGGGATGAATATTTTATGGCGATAGCAGAACTTGTCGCAAAGAGGTCAACCTGTTTACGAAGGCAGGTTGGTGCTGTGCTTGTAAAAGATAAAAGAATCCTTGCTACAGGATACAATGGAGCACCGAGCGGTATTGTCCATTGTGAGGAGGTTGGTTGTCTGCGTGGAAAGATGGGTATTGCCTCAGGTGAGAGGCATGAACTCTGCCGCGGTGTCCATGCAGAGCAGAATGCCATTATCCAGGCAGCAAATTTTGGTGTGAATATTGAAGGTGCGATAATCTATACTACACACCAACCCTGTTTTATCTGCACCAAGATGTTAATCAATGCAAAGATAAAAAAAATTATATTCAAAGAGGCATATCCAGATAAATTAGCGATTCAGATGCTCAAAGAATCGGGCATAAAATTCTCCAAACTTAAATAAAACATAATAATATCCATTGACTTTTTAAAAATTTTGGTTAAAATTGCACATAAGGAGGTTTTATGAAAAAATATCTTGGTCTTATTTTATTGGTTTTGCTTGCTAACTGTGTAAAGGAACCGCTGGCGTGGTATGAAGATGTGGGCGTGGTTGAAATCCAGACCGACACTACAGTCATCACATTCCATGTGCCGGATACAGATACTGGACCGGGAAATCCAGGCTGGAATCCCTGGGGCAGTGGCTCTGCATCGCAGGACCTTTCTATTACTTTGAGGGAAAAGGCAAAGAAGGATGTAGCAATTACCACTTTGCGCTGGCAGTTTTATAATGTTGATGGTAGTCAGGTTGCCAGTCGTTCTGAGAGCTATGTTCCGCCCATTGAGATTGGTGGTGGTAAGGAATTTACTTATACAGTTTCCATAATTGTTGATGAGGGTATTGCGGATGAGCTTGATGATGCAGATGGTGCTAATAATGATTACAATGGCCGTGGGACAATAAAATTCATTGTAGAAGGTTATGATTTGATACGGGGTGAAGACATCAATTGTATATATTCTTATACACCGATTTCAGTAACTAAATAAATAATGTTTGATGTAGTAAAAAGGGGGCATCTTATAAACTGCCCCCTTTTTGTTAAAGATGGCATTTAGGGCAATTATCTTTGATTTAGATGGCACGCTCCTTGATACAATCAAGGATATTGCGGATTCAATGAATTTCGTGCTCAAGACCTTAGGCTTTCCTATTTATAAGACTGAAGAATACTATTATTTTGTTGGTGAAGGTATGGAGACTTTATGTAGAAAGGTATTGCCACCTGTCCATAATACACCAGATATGGTCGCCCACTGTGTTGCGGCGATGAAAACAGAATATCAGAGACGCTGGCAAAATAATACAAGACCATATCCTGGTATTTTAGAATTATTAAACGAATTGGAAAAAAGAGATATAAAAATGGCAGTACTCTCTAATAAGCCTGACCCGCTTACAAAATTATTTATTCAAAAATTATTGGCCGGAATAAATTTTTCCCTTGTGCTCGGTGAATCGCCTGATTTTCCTAAGAAACCCGCTCCAGACAGCGCATTATACATTTCAAAGTATCTAAATATTTCACCTTCAGAGTTTATTTATCTTGGCGACTCTAATATTGATATGAAGACTGCAAATTCAGCAGGGATGTTCGCAGTGGGCGCCCTGTGGGGATTTAGAACTGCTGAAGAACTTATTTGTTCCGGTGCAAAAAAATTGATTAAAGAACCGCAAGAATTATTAAAGATAATAGATAAAAATATTATCAGAAGATTTTAGCAATCGCTATTGTATTGTGCTGACCACCCCATTGTATTGAGCCAGTAAATCACGGCTGTGCGTATCAGAAGTGAAGTAAAGAACCTGATTACCCGCATCAATAAACTTTTTTAATAGTTCAGCAAGTTTGCACCGCCGCTGCCAGTCCGCAAAGATAAAGGCATCATCAAGAACCAAAAATGTTCCTTCAGGAAAGAGTTTTTTTAATGCAGAGAGTCTGAAGCAGAACAATAACTGGTCCTTGGCACCACTGGACAATAGTTCTATTGGATATGCATCTCCATTGGTATCAACAGCAATAAAGTTCCGATTTTCAACTTTAACTATTTTATATTTTTCAGTGACAAAATAAAAATACTCACTAAGGCTATCCTGTCCATAAACAAGGTCACTGATAAAATTATCCAGTTCATTACTCATCTGATTTAAAATCTCTTCTGCCCTCTGGACTGCCTGGAGTTCAAGATGATAATTTTTCAGGTGATTTTCAATCTCAAAGATTTCAGAGAGAATATTTTTTTCATCAATGATACCGTATCTACTTTTCTGAACTTCTTCAAAAATTTTAATTTCCCGCAATAATTCTTCAGTCTGCTTCTTTAAATTTTCAATCTGTTCTGCGACCTTTGTCTCTCTGCTAATATCACATTCCTTTGAAGGTGGTGATACTTCTCTTTCGCTAATGAGTCTTTTCCAGGTTGAATCGTCAGTCTCATTCAAATATTTAGCAATTTCAACGCCGAGGCCTTTGATTTCGTTCTGTATTCTATTTTTATCTTCAATCTTCGCCTTTAACTGAACCAATGTGCCACAATTTGTCCTGCTCCTTAAATCTTCAATTGCCTTCTCAATTTTATCAATTGAATCAACCGTGCTCAAAAATTTCAATCTATCGCTCTTTGTAGAAATTAAGGTTCCCATTCTTATTTTATCATCTTCCAGCATCTTAATCTTTTTCTCAAGTTCTTCAATCGTTTGGACTTCAGGTATAAATAATTTTGTATCATTTAATACCTGCTCCAATCTTAACTTTTTGATTTTTATTTTTGATTTTTTGATGGCAACAGCAGTGAAGCTCATAACACTAACTAAAAAAATCACAAGAGGGATCAGTATAGAAAGATTAAAACGAAAACTTAAAATGAGAAATATAAAGCCGATAAGAAAGAATAAAATAGGATAAAAGAAATTTGGTTCTTTTTCTATGGCTGAACTCTGAGAGATTCTATTTCTTATATTATATTTATCAAGCAGTTCAAGTTTTTTTAATACTTCAGCAAAATCTTTATTCAGGTTATTGATTTCCTGCTCTATTTCATATTTTTCATCTGATTGATTTTTTAAGGTTTCTTTTTTAATTTCTAATTCCTGCCACTGTTTAAAGTCTTCTTCAGTGTATCTCTGGTAGAGTTCAAATCGATTTTTTTTGTCAATGTATTCGTTGTATAATTTTCGTAGATTTTGATACAACTTATATTTTTTCCAGGTTTCAATAAGGTTCAATTCATTGGTCAATGCTGTGTATTCTTCGGTTATTTTCTTCAATTCTTTTTTCTTGTTTTCTATCTGACCGATCTCCTGAATATAATTGCGCAACTGCTCAAGACGATTCTTTTGACTCTCAATCAATTTTTTCTTATCTGATTTCCAGTCATTCAATTTTGGCTGGTAACCAATTCCTTCTCTTAATTTTTTAATCAGGGTTGCGAATGGAATCTGTTTTCCGGTCTGGCTGAGCATCAATTTCAAACTATCCCAGAATTTCATCTGTTCATCACCTTTTTTGTATAATTCAGACTCTGAGGCAGGAATATAGAGCAATGGAGCGACTTCTGTCCTTGTGAGTATAGAAACTGGTTTTGTTGCAGGTAGTGTAACTATTTTTTTGCCAGTATCCAGTTCAATACTTATATGTTCGGGTTTGCCATACCTTGTTTTTGTCTTAAATAAGACCGAGGTCAATGCCTCTACAAGCGTGGTCTTACCCGATTCATTTAATCCAAATATTACATTAAAATTTCCTGGTTCAAGAATGAATTCTTTTATTGGTCCGTAATCTTCTAATTTAAATTTCTTTATTTTCATTTGATAATATCTTCAATATAAGGAAATGTCAATTCTAAAATTTTCATCCTCAATTCATCCTCAAGCCCAGAGGTTTTTTGTACAAATTTATTGACAAAAGGAATCTTTAAAAATTGGTCCCAGGAAGAGATTTTATCGCAGTTCAGCAAGGGCGGATTTTTGAATTTGTCTTTAAATTCTTCTATTGCCTGCTGGACCCCTGTCTTAAATTCATTTTCATTTTCCGCAATATAGCCATTTATGTTGATTCCAAGCAGTATATTTTTGTCAGATAATTTTTTAATATCCTGTATGAGCCTGTTGATGATTGTTTGTTCATTTCCCGGAAATACAAAGTAATCCAATTCCTGCCAGTACGGTGCAATCTCAATATTGAGTGGAGTTATTTCAATCTCTTTGTCATTGATATTGACCAACGCAACCTTTCTTGGTTCACGGCACTTCATACTGAGTCCGATGGGTGCACCAGGGTATATGACCTTTGCTTTTTTATAATCCAATTCAATATATTTGGAATGGATATGTCCTAATAGGGCACACCGACACAGTTTTTCTATTTCTGCGGGATAGATGGGCATATATTCAACATCTTCCTGATTCAATATGGGTAGTATTGAAAGGTCATATATTGTGCCATGGGCAATTAATACATCAATATCTTCGGTTAAATCTGCAATGCATTCAGAAAATTTCTTTGATTGAAAAGGAAGGGTAAGAAATTTGATGTTGTTAATACTAAATTGTTCAAATGGTTTTTTAAATAATTGTTTTACATTTTTACCATAGTCATAATTTGAGCCATAAGACTCACTGTCATGATTACCAGGGATTATCAGGATCCCAGCCTGTGTCTTTTCAAATATCTTCTTCACTTCGGGTCTTAATTGTGTAGCATCTGTATCTGAATCAAAAAGGTCACCAGCAATAACAATATAATCAGTTTTATGTTCATTGGCTTTATCCACAATCCAATCAAGGACTTTGATGCGGAATGGGTCTTTGCTGCTTAAATGTAAATCAGCAGTATGCAGTATCAGCATGGATACCTTTTTTCAAAATAATCATTAAGAATTTTTTTATGGTCAAAGGCAATATCTTCAGGAAGGTTGTTTTTATTATAAATGCCAATCTCTATTGCATCATCTTTTGCTCTGGGTCTTCCTTTCGCCCTGGCAATGAATACTACAGTGATGGTATGGAATCTGGGGTCGCGCTCAGGGTCTGAATAGACATGGAATTGTTTAAGTTGTGTGATATCAAGATTGGTTTCTTCTTTAGCCTCCCGAACTGCTGCAGATTCAGCAGATTCGCCATAGTCAATAAAACCACCGGGTAATGCCCAGCCATAAGGCGGATTCTTTCTTTTAATCAGAATGATACCGCCATCTATTTCAATAATGATATCTACGGTTGGTACTGGATTGGATGTGGACATAAAAAATTATACCTAAATTTTGTGTTAAATCAATGGTCAGCACTATATCTTGACAACGGGTAAAAATTGGATATTATAAAATGGATAATGTTTTGAAAAATAAGTTTTTTTGCCGGTCTATTTTAGTGGTTGAGCAGTGCCGGACAATGGTGCGGATGCCGACATAGCTCAGGGGTAGAGCAATGGTTTTGTAAACCATAGGTCGGGGGTTCAAATCCCTCTGTCGGCTATATATTGTGCCGGATAGACCACAAATTGCCAGTTCTGAGCTTGCCGCCGGCTGAGTTTCTCCGGGCAGGTACCCAAGCGGCCAACGGGGGCAGACTGTAAATCTGCTGACGAAAGTCTTCGGAGGTTCGAATCCTTCCCTGCCCATTTATTTTTTTAACATTGACAAACCATTCTTTTTGACTAATATTATATCGCACATGAGAATAATAATCGCGTCAATATCCAAAAAATTTGTGAAAATTATCTTGTTATTTATTGTAATTATCTCTATGGATTGCACTCTATTTAAAACAAGGTTTATGAATGTTGATAAGCGCTCAGCTGAGCTCTTTGAACAGGGAAACAATCATTTTAAGAAAAAAGAGTATGAGCAGGCAATTATTGAGTTTGAAAAGATTGTGCGCGATTATCCGAAAACTGAGGCGTATGAACCAGCATTATATCTCTTAACATTCAGTTATTTTAGACTGAATAGTTTTGAGCGGACAGTGTTCTATGGAGAGAAATTTTTAAAAGAATTTCCTTATTCAAATTATCTTGTAAAAGTTTTAGGCATGCTTGGTGAAGCAAATTTGAAATTGGTAAATGATTATAAGGCAGCATACTATTTGATAAAATTTTCTAAACAATCAACAGATATACTGGAAAATGAGTCCGCGTATAAAAAAACAATGCAATTATTATCTGAAATGTCCCTGGACAATCTTGAAAAACTCCATCGTAATTTTTTGGGCGAACCAATTGATGAACATATCCTCTATTATTTAATAAAGGCAGAGATCAAGGCAGGACAGGAAAAGGATGCAGAGAGGGATTATAAACTTCTGACCCGTAGATATCCTGAGACCATCTATGCAGAGGAGTTTACTGATTTCAAAAGATTCACTGAACTTGGTTCAGCAACACGCCGGGCAGGTGTTCTATTACCACTTACTGGAAAATTTGCCCGCTATGGTGAAAAATTGCAGGAGATTTTGAAATTTTTTAATCAACAGCAATATCTCCCATTCTTTACTGCAGTGGTTGATACAAAATCTGACCCGGTGGATGCAATCTTTGCAGCAAAGGATTTAATTGATGAGAAAAAGGTTGATTTTATTATTGGACCAATATTTTCTATTGAGGCACTGGGTGTTGCTGGATATGCGAGTGCCCGCAGTATTCCGCTCGTTATCCCTACCAATATTGAATTAAAATTGAATAGTCTGTCTTTAATCTTCACACCGGGCCAGACCCTGGAACAACAGGCAAGGGCAATTGCACGATATAGCACAAAACAACTCGGTCTTGCAAGATTTGCAGTATTGTTTCCTGAAATTGGTCGCTACAGCACACTCGCCGGTATCTTTATGGAAGAGGTCAAGAAAAATGACGGTGAGGTTGTGGCAGTGGAATCATTCAATCCTGATTCTGTGACCTTAAAATACGAACTGGAACGGATAAAAAAGAAGAAGCCAGAGGCAATTTTTCTTTCAATGGATGGTGATATGATTATTAATACTGCTCCACAGATTTTTTATTATGGGCTTGAGGATGTAAAGATTTTAGGGACTGAGGCGTTTGATAGCGAAAGGATTATTAGATTAGGAGAAAAATATGTAGAATCAGCAATATTCGCAACCCCTGCTTTTGTAGACTCTTCAGCAATCAAGGAATTGAAGAAACATAATCTTGATACGAGCGACCCTCTCTCAATAAAATTTTTTCAGACCCTCTGGGCATTGAAGCAATTATCTGATTACGAACGGGTAAATTTAGGAACTAAATTGGGTGAAGTTTTGATGAGAGAAAGAAATTTTAATATCTTGACAATAAGGAATGGAGAATTTGTGAAATTGGCTGAATTAAAAGTGGAATAATGGAGGTATGCATGGCAAAAAAAGAGAAGAAGGAGAAAGAAAGAGAAAAGAAAGAAAAAAGACCCGAGGCACTTATTGATATTAAATTTACACAGAAAAACTATCTGTTCTTTGGTGCCGGACTTATTTCTCTAATTATTGGATTTATCCTGTTAAGAAATGGAGATATTGTGCTGGCACCAATCTTATTAGTGCTGGGTTATCTTGTTTTCTTTCCACTGGGTATTCTTGTTAAATAACTGATATCTGGATACCTGTTTCTTATATTTATTTGTTGATAATTAGATTGTTCTATTTTTTATCCAATGATTAAATCCCTGCCCATTAAAGAAAAAGCCCGTAAACTTGGTCTTGATGTCAGAGTTTGTTCAGCAGAACCATTTTCTGAATTGGCTGAACATATTAGAAAACAAAGAGAAAAAAACTTCTTTCTTAATAATAATTCCTGGAGCGATGATGAGATAAAAGATTTTTGTAATCCATGTTCAATAATGTCAGGGGTAAAGAGTATTATAAGTTCATTTCTATTTTATTTAACCTTAGAAGAACCGGACCCGTCCGAACCCGGCAAACCTTATGGTTATGTTGCTCAATATACACAGCGTAATTATTACAAAGAACTCAAAAAACGGCTAAAAAAACTTGCTGGTTTTTTAAAAAAAGAATATCAGGCAAAATTTGTTGCACATTCGTGTGGACCAGTAGCAGAGAAACCGATTGCCTGGCGCAGTGGAACTGGTTATTATGGAAAGCATAGTATTATTATTAATCCTGATTATGGCTCGTGGATTGTGCTCGGTGAAATCTATACAGATTTAGAGATAGAACCTGATGAACCGCTAAAATTAAATTGTGGAGATTGTATTATTTGTATGGATAAGTGCCCAACCGGTGCAATAACTGCACCATATATCATTGACAGAAAAAGGTGCATTCAGAGTTTAACTAACTGGTGCGGTCTAATACCCGATAACATAGCACAGGTCTGGCAAAATCGTATTTATGGTTGCACAACCTGCCAGGATGTGTGTCCGATAAACAAAAAAATTAAACCCGAACATCCGAAGACCGATATCGGAGTTGTTGGTGCCTATGTCCCTCTACTTGATATACTACAGATGGATGAGGATACCTACAGAAAAAAATATTCAGACAATCAGATTAGTGCCAGATGGGTTCACTTTGATGCGATAAAAAGGAATGCCCTGCTTGCCTTAGCACATTTCCAGGATAAAAAGACAATACCAATCATTGAAAAATATGCAAAAGGGGATAATCAGCTATTAAGGGATACTGCAATGTGGACATTGGGGCGGTTTTAAAATGGCAACACTGGCTCAAAAGATTCAGACCGCATTCTTTAATCCGCAGAATATTGGGTGGATTCTTTTACACAAATTAGAAACAGTTATTGGCTACCATTTTTTGAAAATACACGCTATGCCACCAGAGACCATAAACATTTATCCAACATATCGCTGTAATTTAAAGTGCGAGATGTGCTTTGAAAAGTTTGCACGGGTAAAGAATGAACTGAATATCAATGACTGGCTCTGCATAATAGATTATATAAAAAAATTTCATCCCCGCATCCACATCTCTGGAGGTGAGCCCTTTGTTTTTAAAGAAATAATAAAAATTATTGAGTATGTCAAACATAATAATCTCTTTCTCAATATCACTACAAATGGGACACTCCTGAGTGAATATGCCGAAGCATTGGTTAGATATAAAGTGAATCGCATTGATATTTCCATTGATGGTCCAGAAGAGATACATGATAGTATCCGCGGTGTCAAAGGAACATTTGTTAGAATTTTGAAGGGCTTAGAAAATCTGCATAGATTTAAAAAAGGGCGTGCGCCAGTCTTAAAAATAAATTCAATTATAAATTTTAATAATCCCGGGACGATGAGAGAGGTTATTGCCCTTGCCAAGGAATATGGGGTTTCAGTGGTCCAATTTATCTATCCTTTTTATCTTACAGAAAATGAAGTTGCCCATCATAAAAGATTTCTAAATAATAGTTTAAAAAGAGATATTAATTACTGGTGTCAGGCGAGCCATTTTAAACCGCAACCCGGGGATTTTTATGACATTAAAAAAATATTGGATGAACTATCCCGACATAAGATAATAATTGAAATATTTCCTAAATTTACTTTTGAACAGTTCAAATTGTATTACCATAGCCCTGAAGATTTCATCCAGGTTTACAAAGGTAAATGCCGGGCAATGTGGCACACGGCGACGATCCTTCCTGATGGTTGTCTTGAGTCATGCCCGGACTATATTTTGGGCAATGTCAAAAAAGACAATTTTTTTGATATCTGGAATAACCAGGCAATGGCCGGGCTCCGCAAATTGATTAAGGCAAAAAAATTCTTTTCAGTATGCCGTGCCTGCTGTTTCTACTATCAATAAGAATCCCGCCGTTTCTAAATGTCCTGTTGACAAAAGATGCAATTTTGGTATAATATTTAATGAAAGAATTTAAATTACCAGAGGGTCTGACATTTGATGATATTTTGTTAATTCCTCAATTTTCCAATGTTCTGCCACGGGAATGTGATGTGCGGACAAAATTTTCCCGGCATATCAGCTTGAATATTCCATTGGTAAGCGCGGCAATGGATACAGTAACTGAATCTGCTACTGCAATCGCACTTGCCCAGGAAGGGGGTATTGGAGTCATCCACAAAAATTTGACCATTGAGGAACAACAAAAAGAGGTGCGTAAGGTTAAACGGGCTGAGAGCGGGATGATTATTGACCCCATTACTGTGACCGAAGATATGACAATCAGACAGGCAAAGGAGCTGATGGAGAAGAATAGAATCTCCGGGGTGGTTGTGGTGAATAAAGAATTTCGCGTGGTGGGAATGTTGACAAATCGTGATATCATCTTTGAAGATAATCTCAATAAAAAAGTGAAAGATACAATGACCAGTGAAAAATTAATTACCGCACCTGAAGGAACCACACTGGAACAGGCACGCCGGATTATTAAAAAATACAAGATTGAAAAATTACCCATTGTTGACCGCAATGGTAGATTAAGGGGATTGATTACCATAAAAGATATAATAAAGAAAATGGAGCACCCCAATGCGATATTTGATAGAACCGGTAGATTGCGGTGTGCGGCAGCAGTAGGTGTTGATAAAAAAACTATTGACCGTGTGTCTGCCTTGATTGAAGCTGATGTTGACGCACTTGTGGTGGATGTTGCCCATGCCCATTCATTGAGTGTTATAAAATTGATAAAGGAGATTAAGAAAAAATTCGCGGACATAGAATTGGTGGCAGGTAATGTAGGCAGTCCTGAAGCTACCCAGTATCTTGCAAAACTTAATGTGGATGCGATTAAAGTGGGAATCGGCCCAGGTTCAATCTGCACAACCAGGGTGATTGCCGGCATTGGTGTGCCTCAGGTGAGCGCTATTATTGAATGCTCCCGCATTGCCCGGAAATATAAGATTCCTATTATTGCTGATGGTGGGATTAGATATTCAGGCGATATTGTTAAGGCACTTGCCTGTGGTGCATCCTGTGTGATGATTGGCAATCTCTTTGCTGGAACTGAAGAGAGCCCGGGTGAGACCATTCTCCTTGAGGGCAGAAGATATAAGGAGTATCGGGCAATGGGTTCTCTGTCTGCAATGCGTCGCGGTTCAGCAGATCGCTATTTCCAGGAAGCAGCAAAAAAACTTGTTCCTGAAGGTGTGGAAGGAAGGGTTCCATATCGGGGGTCTGTAAAGGATGTAATATTCCAGCTCATTGGTGGTTTAAAATCAGGGATGGGTTATTGTGGTGCAAAAGACATTTTAACATTGCAAAAGAAGGCGAGATACATCAGGATAAGCCCGGCTGGACTCAGAGAGAGCCATCCCCATGATATTACCATCACCAAAGAAGCACCCAATTATGAGATTAGAGGGTTTTGACCTACCTTTTTCAAAAATTGCGCCATATTATGATACATTGATGTCTTTTGTAAATTATCGCTCCTGGGTGGATTACATAGAGCGTATCATTGCAATGCACCACATTCAGGAAAAGATTATTCTTGATATCGCATGCGGCACCGGGGTCTGTCTTGAGTTGTGGCTAAAAAAGGGCTATCGGGTAATTGGACTTGATAGGTCAGAGCCGATGCTTGAGATATGTAAGAAAAGATTTGCCCAGCATTTAATTGAGAATGGAAATGTGAATTTGATTAAAGGTGATATAAGAAATTTTTCTTTTAATGAACCACTACCAGTAATAACCTGTCTCTATGATAGTTTGAATTATCTATTGAGTGCTGATGAACTATTAGCCTGCTTTAAATCCGCTTATGCTACACTTTCTCAGAATGGCATCTTTGTCTTTGATATGAATACTATCCATGCCCTGCGCGATGAATGGGGAAACCAGGTTTTTGAAAGAAGGGATGGGCAAATCCATTCAATATGGGATAATACTTTTGACTCTACAACAAATATATCCACATTGAAACTGACGATTAATATTTATGAAGATAATCAGGTTTTAACCGTCAGAGAATTACATCAGGAGCGAGCCTATGCACTGGATGAGATTAAATCTTTAATTACTTCTGCTGGTTTCAAATTATATCTTTACCGGCACCTGACATTCAATCCTGCCAGCGAATTTGATACAAGGGTGCTTGGTGTTGCAAAAAAATTATGATGATTGCTGATTTACATATCCATTCAAGATTTTCCCGCGCAACCTCACAGGATATGACAATACCAAGAATTGCTGAATATGCGAAGTTAAAAGGTATTGGCATGGTCGGCACAGGCGATTTTACGCATCCGGGTTGGCTCAATGAATTAAAAGAGTATCTGCAATTTAAAGATGGTGTCTATGAATATGCCGGAGTAAAATTTATACTTACGGTTGAAGTGAACAATATTTATACAAAAAATGGAAAACTGCGCAGAATCCACAATATCATCTTTGCTCCTGATTTTCAAACAGTAGAAAAGGTCAATAGCTATCTCGGTAAATATGGAAAACTTGAAGCTGATGGTAGACCCATCATCTCCCTGGGCACAGATGAAATGTTAAAGGCATTGCTTGATATTTCAACGGAGATATTTATTGTTCCATCCCATATCTGGACACCATGGTTCTCTTTGTTCGGTTCAAATTCTGGTTTTGATTCTATAGAAGAGTGTTTTGGAGAATTGACCAGTAAGGTATTTGCCCTGGAAACCGGTCTGTCTTCAGACCCAGCAATGAACTGGCGGCTATCAAGTCTGGATAAATTTTCACTTATTTCTAATTCTGATGCCCATTCTCCCAATCGCCTGGGACGCGAAGCAAATGTCTTTAGTGAAGAGCTGAACTATTCTGCCCTTAAAGAGGTATTGAAAAACAAAGACCGAAGTAGATTTTTATTCACGATAGAATTCTATCCTGAAGAAGGTAAATACCATTTTGATGGTCATCGTCGTTGCCAGGTAAGATTATCTCCCAAAGAGGCAAAATTGAATAATAACCTGTGTCCAGTATGCTCCCGTAGTATTACAGTTGGCGTTTTACACAGGGTTGAACTCCTTGCTGACCGTGATGAAGGGTATGTTCCTGAAAATAGTATACCATTTAAAAATCTAATTCCTCTTGAAGAGATCATTGCTGAGGCAATGGGTGTGGGCAGGGATACAGTTGGTGTCAAAAATGAATATCAGAGGCTCTGTAAAATATTTGGCAATGAGTTTGAAATTCTGCTCAATACGCCAATAACTGAATTGAAAAATAGTACCCAAGAAAAGATAGCACAGGGGATTGAACGGGCGCGTCGTGGCGATGTGAATATTAATCCTGGTTATGACGGCGAATTTGGAACAATAAAACTTTTTGACCAGCACACAGCATCAGACTCCCAGCTTGGTTTGTTTTAATTATTGACAATGGTGATTAATTATATATAATTATTTATGTTTCTGTTAATACTTCTTACAGTATCGCCTCATGTCTTTCTTTCTCCTAATGATGCGATAGAAATTGAGATATGGCACCAACCTACGCTCAGCGGTAAATATCTTGTAGATGCGGATACAAGTCTTAATATGCCACTGCTCGGTAAACTTGATATCAAAAACATTCCTGCTGATTCATTAGAGAAGATGTTGATTGATGAATTTCACAAATATTATGGTGATGTATTCCTCACCGTGAATATTTATTATCAAATCAGTGTTTTTGGAGAAGTTAAGTCTCCAGGGAAATATTATTTGAAGAGCAGTGAAAATCTTGCCAACCTTCTGGCAATGGCAGGAGGTCCAACTGCAAATGGTAATTTGGGAAGGATTCGCATTTTAAACCTGGGTCAGGAAAGGACCGTGAATTTTGAAAAGATACTGAAGCAAGGTAAAAAGATTGAAGAATTAAATTTAAAGCCTGGTGATGTGGTTATTATTCCAAGAAGATTTATGCCAGCATTACAGGAATGGTCAGTGCTATTCACTATTGGCACTTTGATTATGCAGATTGTGTATTACACGAAATGAAAAAAGAACTTACTTTTCAGGATTATATTGATGTAATTAAAAAAAGGCGCAATTTGATTATTATCTGTGCCCTTGTAACAACAGTTTGTGCGGTTGTCATAAGCTTACAGCTGCCAAAGATTTATGAAGCAAAGGTCAAATTTAAGTTAGAACTATCTGAGGCAAAGCCCACTTTCTTTACTGAACTATACACGCCACAGCGTGTTGACCCGGTGGAGAGTGAGCTGGAGATCATTCGCAGTAGAACACTGGCGCGTTCAGTCGTGAAAAAACTTGGTTTGAATTTTGTCGTCAATAATCATAACCGAACATTATTTGATTCGGTCCAGATAAGTGATTATTTCCCGCCGGGAAAATACCTTATAAAATTTGACGATAATAATAACTTTGAGATTGTCAATAAACAAGAGGAGCTCATTGGCAGGGGTATGGTCAAGGTTCTTTTTGACAATGGTGGTTTAAGATTTTTATTAAAGGAAAGGCCAACAAAGAATTATATTGAGTTCAGTGTATTGAATGTAGAGAAAGCAACTGAAGAATTGATGGGTAATATTTCGGCAAGCCAGATTAAGAATACTGCCCTGGTATTGTTAAAAGCGCGGTCAATATTACCAGAAATGGCAGCAAAGATCGCCAATACTCTATCCCAGGAATATATTTTATATACCCTGGAAAGTTTACGGGAATCAGCACGCGGCTCCAAAGAATTTATTGAGAGTCAGATCAAGATTTTTGGTATGGAACTTGACAGCGCTGAGGAAAACTTGCGAAAATATAAGCAGAAGAGCGGGGTCTTCTTGCTCAGCGAAACTGCGCGAGAGATCATTAATTCACTTGCACAATTTGAGGTTGAAAGAGAAAAGGCAGTTGTTGAGTTAAACGAAACTGAAAGTAGTATAAAAAAACTTGAAAATGAACTGGCACGCGATGAGGCGAGTTATGGTTATTACAAAAAGATGGCATCTTTTCCAACCATCTCTAATAGCCCATTGATTCTTAAACTCAAAGACCAATTGAAAGCCCTTGAATTACAAAAACAGGAATACCAGAATGACCCAATAAAATTAAAACAGATTGAAGGGCAGATTGCACAAATTGAGCAGGAGATCAATAAGGCGAGCAAGCAGATTGCACTGGCTGGACCATCAGTAGGAGATCCGGTGTTCCAATCGGTCATTACCAATATCATCAACAGCGAGACAAAACTTATAGCCCTGCAGAGCCGTATTGATGCCTTAAACCAGATTATTGAGCAGCATAATCGTCGGTTAAAACAACTGCCCGAGGCAGAGGTCAATTTGGCACAACTTGAACGGCAAAAAAAGGCGAACGAAGAGATATATACAATGCTCCTTGGTAAACTTGAGGAATCAAAGATTGCTGAGGCAATACAGATAAGTCAGGCAAGGATTATTGATTATGCGATAATTCCAGATGAACCGGTAGAGCCAAAACCAAAACAGAATGCTATCCTCGGTCTGATCCTTGGTTTACTGATTGGCCTGGGTGGCGCTTTTCTACTTGAATATCTTAATACTTCAATAAAGACATCAAAAGAGATTGAAGAACTTACCGAGATATCAGTACTGGCAAATGTTCCTATGGTGAAGAATAAACATCATATTGATATTCCCATTATCAATGAACCACATTCAGATATTGCTGAGGCATACCGTATACTACGAACAAATATTCTATTTTCTGCTGCTGCCCGTTCCATCAAATCATTGCTGGTTACATCAACCGTGCCCCAGGAAGGTAAGACTACCACCTGCATCAATTTAGGTATTACATTTGCACAACTCGGGCAGAAGGTCGTTATTCTTGATTGCGATTTTAGAAGGCCAAAATTACATAATTATTTCAAGGCGCTTGTCAAAGATAATCATAATGGACTCTCGGATATTTTAATTAACCGAATAAAATTGAAAGATGCATTGATAAAATCACCATTTGAAAATCTATATTTTATTACCAGTGGTACAATTCCATCTAATCCTGCTGAATTGCTTGGTTCTTCACGAATGTCAGAAATTATTGATGAACTTAAGAATAATTTTGAATTTATTCTTGTTGATGCACCACCTGCTTTGGGGATTGCTGATGCCCGTGTTCTGGGCAAGATATGCGATGGGATTCTTGTTGTAGTAATGACCGGAAAAACCGAGCGAGATGCAATACTGGAAATAAAAGAAGAATTAGAACGCGCTGGCGAAAAAATAATTGGTTTTGTATTAAATGGTGTTGACATAACACACAGGTACCATCGGTATCGCTATTATCACTATTACAAACATCCATCTATCCAGACCTGATTAGCATTGCGAGGGGAGATGAAAAGAGAAATTTTGTTTTTCATCAAACGCTGGATAATTATCATTTTTTTTATTATTCTTCCCATCTCTTATATCGGTAGAAAATTATTTTTGCTATTAAATGCCAATTATACAGAAAAAGTTCTACAAAAGAGTATAATTATCTTTTCCGCGGAGAATGAATTATTAAAAAAACGAATTGATGATTATCGGAGAGGCACATTGATTGAGGCGCGGGCAAGGGATGAACTGGGGATGATAAAAAAAGGTGAAAAGGTATATTTTATAAAACAATGAATTATCAATTACAAATTACTCCATTCTGGTTAATCTGGGTTAAAGGTGAAGGTGTTTATACCCCTGGTGACCAGGTCGTTTTCAAAACCAATGATGGTATTGATATTGGTAGAGTGATAAGTTTTCAGAATTATGAGGTAGAACCGATTGGTGGCGAAATTTTACGCCTTTTGCATAATGAAGACCAACCCAAGATTGAAGAATTAAAAGAGTATGAAGAGTATTGTATGATTGAACTTAAGAATGCAATAACTGATGCACATCTGGATATGAAGGTTGTATATGCACATTGTCAATTTGATGAAGAGCGTATTATATTTTATTTTACTGCAGAAAAGAAGATGAAGTTCCGCAAACTCCATCGCTATATTTCGCAAAAATTAAATAAGCGTATTGTAATAAAACAGATAGGTGCACGCGATTATGTCCGTTATGTCGGTGGATTGGGACCTTGTGGTAGGAAAATATGTTGTGCTTCTTTTTTGAAAAACTTAAAGTCAATCTCTTTAAGAATGGCACGGGAACAAAAGATCTATGTTGCGCCAAGTAAACTTTCCGGGATCTGTGGTAAATTACTTTGCTGTTTAAATTTTGAAGAAGATTTTTATGCTGATTTTCAGACAGCAGATTATGTATCCGAATCAGAAGGGGGAGAGGAAGAAGAAATTGAGGAGTTCTGATTTTATTTATAATTTGATAAAATTAGTTACTACATTGCGCAAAAAATGTCCCTGGGATAGAAAGCAGACTCTTGATACAATGAAAAATAATATCATAGAAGAGGCATACGAAGTAGTCAGTGCCATTGAAGAAAAGAATCTACCTTTAATCAAAGAAGAGATTGGGGATCTACTTTTTTTAGGCATTTTTTTGTGCCTGCTTCTTGAAGAAAAAGGGGTTTCATTCAAAGATATTATTTCTGCAACCATAGAAAAATATCAACGCAAACACCCCCATGTTTTTAAATCAAAAAAGTTCAAGAGTACTAAAGAGATTGTAAGGTTCTGGCACAGTTCAAAAGCCGATCTGTTCCAGGGGATTCCTTATTCTCTTCCCGCACTGCTCGCAGCAAAATTGATCCAGGAACGTGCAGCACGGATCGGGTTTGACTGGGAAGATGCTGAGGGACCTTTAAAAAAATTAGGAGAAGAGATCAAAGAATTGGGTGAGGCAAAATCAAGAAAGGAATTAAAAGATGAGATGGGCGACATTCTTTTTTCTTGTGTTAACCTTGCCCGTCACCTTAAATTGGACCCGGAGGATATGCTGCGCCAGGCGAATAAAAAATTTGTAAAGAGGTTTAGATTGATGCAAAAAAAATTAAAAAAGGAAAAGAAAGATCTATCTTCAGTCAGTCTCAAAGAAATGGATAAAGTGTGGAATAAGATAAAATAGGGGGTCAAATCATTGCCGGGTGACCGAGAATGATTCATAAAATGATACAGAGTTCAGGTTTTGTAAAGTGTGAAGATTTGACCACAATGGAACAGTTGAAACAAGGACTTGATGAACTAAAAATAGATTACTCAGATACTATTCTTGAGAAATTTCGTCTTTACTTAGATGCTCTTTTTACTTTTAAAGATAGACTGCATCTAATTTCACATAAAGATTACACACGTATCAGTGTAAAACATTTTCTTCCTTCTTTAACTGCATTGAAATTTATTGCTAACGAAAAAAAAACCTGTGATATTGGTGCGGGTGCAGGCTTTCCTTCTGTGCCTTTAAAGATTTTTAAACCCGCGCTTGAACTTACTCTATTTGAATCGGTTAAAAAAAAGGCAGAATTTTTAAAATATTTAATTGACAGGCTGGCACTGGATAAAGTTTATGTCGTAAATTGCCGTGCAGAAAATTATGGTAATAACCATTTTGAAATAGTTTTCATTCGTGCGGCAGGTAAAATTAAAAAACTGGCACGAACAGTAAATAATCTACTGATACCAGGTGGCAGGGCAATATTTTATAAGTCTCCAGCGATAGAGGCAGAATTAAATGAGGCAAAAAGGGAGATTGAAAAATACAATTTTGTAGTTTCAATTGAAAGAACTTTGACACCGGTCGTCTATGAACCATTAACTTTGGTGATGTTGCAAAAACAAAAAAATTGATTATGCTTTCTATTATTATTATAAATTTCCGTATGGCAGAAAAACTATATCGTTGTATTGAAAGTATTATCAATACCCAGGATATGCATAAAATAGAAATAATCGTGGTCAATAAATTATCATCCGACAATGCGCATCATATTGTTAAAACAAAATATCCTCATATAAAGGTGATTGAATCCAGAAAATTTGGTATTGCGTATATGCGCAATTTGGGTATAAAAGAGGCGTGTGGTGATTATCTGCTATTCCTTGATGCGGATACAATTCTCTTACAGAATTTAAATCCAGCAATAAAATTTTTACAAGAGCATCCTGAAGCAGGTGGATTGGGTATAAAACTTATTGGTGATGACCATAAATTGCAATACTCTGCCCGCACTTTTTACGATTTCAAGACCATTATATGGAGACGCACACCACTCAATGTATTATTTCCCAATAGTTCTATAATTAGAAAACATCTTATGATGGATTGGGCGCACGATAGACCCCTTGTTGTGGACTGGGTGCAGGGTGCTTTTTTATTGATAAAAAGAGCGGCATTGGAACAGATAGGAACCTTTGATGAATTCAGTCCGTTTGGTTTTGAGGATGTTGCCTGGTGTTATCGTGCAAGTAAAAAAGGCTGGAAGATTTATTACTTTCCGTATATTACTGTAATACATGAATACCAGCGGAGCAGTGCTTCAGTATTTTCAATACGTGCATTGTACCATTTCTGGGCATTTTTGAGATTCTGTCTCAAATATGGATTTTTCTCAAAATGAATGTATATTTTTTAATACCACCATCAGGTAATAAGAAACTTGTTCCGGAAAGGGTCTTTGGTTGTAGCTATGGTCTGTATCCAATCCCGAATATTTTTATCCTGACATTTGCCAGCATATTAAGAGATGCAGGTCATCAGGTTGAAATCATTGATGCACCGATTATGCAAATGGGCTTAAAAAAATTTTATAATTATCTATCAACCAGGACCGATTGCTGCTTTATATTTTACAGTGTTAATCTCTCAACCGCGAATGATAATAATAGTGCGAGAATACTTAGAAGCCAGGCTCCTGAAGCGCCGATAATCTTCTGTGGCCCTGCGCCAACCTATCAGCCAGAAAGATTCATTTTTGATAAAAAGACTTTTGTTGCACGGGGTGAGGCAGATTGGACGCTTCGGGAACTGGTTTCCTATCTTGCCGGGAACTCTCAGAATTCTTTGGATGCGATTAAGGGTATTTCTTATTTTCGTAAAGGTATAGTCATTGATAATCCAATGCGGGAATTGATAAAGGATTTGGATGAACTTCCATTCCCGGCACGGGATTTGCTCGCGCGCGATAAATACTACAATCCTAAATTAAAAGAACGCCCATTTACCGCAATGTTAACTTCTCGTGGTTGTCCATATCAATGTTCTTTCTGCGTTCCCTGTTCCCTCAACTTTGCAAGGAAGATAGAATTTCAGAAGTGTTATGGAACCGATAAAATTCCTCCAGTAGCATTTGCATCGCCGGCTCGGGTTATCTCAGAATTTGAATTACTCAAAAAACAAGGATACAGAACAGTGAGCATTATTGATGATGAATTTTTGTTGAAACCGGAAAGAGTAATGGAAATTTGTAATGGGATAAAAAAACTGGGTATAAAATGGGGCTGCCTGGCAAGGGCAGACCACCTGAATAATGAAGACCTCATTCAAACGATGGCTGAGGCAGGCTGCCAGTATATAGATATTGGTGTAGAATCATTCAATCAAAGGATTCTTGATGATGTAAAAAAGAAACTTGATGTATCTGTTATCCCCAGGGCAGTGCAATTATTAAAAAAACATAGGATTGAGCCAAAACTGAATATCCTTGTCGCTGCATCGCCTCTGGAAACAGAACAGACAATAAAAGAGACAATAAACAGAGCATTTTCATTGAAGCCAGGGCTCATAATGTTAAATATCTGCACGCCTTTTCCCGGGACTGAACTTTATAATCAAGCATTAAAAAACCATTGGTTTGTGGAGAAAGACTATTATCCAGCCGATGTTCAAAAGGAATCAGTCATTCAGTATCCCCATTTAAAGAAAGAAACAATAGAAAAGATTGTGGCCCAGGCAAACAGAAAATTTTTTTCCCAGCCATATTTTATCCTTGCTCACTTAAAATTGGGTTTGAATTTTAAAAATATGGTTAATGCCCTGAAAAGTCTTTTAAAAAAATTTTAAGATTTGCATCTTGACATTGTAATTATTTTAGATAAAATTATAAAATGTTTTTATTACTCTTCATTATTAATATATATGCGATAGATTTACGGGCATTTGACACACCAAATGATGATGGTTCAGGTATTACTATTAATTGGCAAACTTACCAGAATTATCAAACCTTTGCTATCTACAGAAGCACTGAACCATCGGGCATTTTTGAAAAGATTGGTGAAGTGGAGGGTTCAGAAAATAGATTCCTGGATACAAATATTAAAACAGGACAGGAATATTATTATAAATTAAATGCAAGGCAGGACACGCTTATAGATTCTTCCCGGGTGGTTGGACCAATAAAGTCTCAGGTGCAGTATTTTAATACTGCACGCCTTCCTATGGCAATCTGCATAATTATACTTTTTGCTGCCATTCTTTTTTATATCAGTCAGGCGAAAAAAAGGGGAAGATTGTTTATCAGAAAGATTCCTGCACTCAATGCAGTTGAAGAGGCGATTGGCAGGGCAACAGAGATGGGCAAGCCCGTGCTTTATGTTCCGGGCATAATGGATATTGACGACCCTCAGACCATTGCCTCAATGAGTATCCTTTCAAGGGTTGCAGAAAAGACTGCAGAATATGGCACACCGCTCTATGTTCCAACGAGTCGCTCAATGGCTATGACCATGGCGCAACAGGTGGTCAAAGAGGCAGCAACCAGGGTAGGCCGTCCTGACTGGTATAATATTGATAATATCCGATATATTACGGATGACCAGTTTGCCTATGTATCTGCAGTTGATGGTATTATGGTGCGGGAAAAACCAGCGACGAATCTTTATTTAGGAACATTTTATGCAGAGTCATTAATTCTTGCGGAAACCGGTCATTCTACAGGTGCAATTCAGATTGCAGGCACTGCAATGCCTGACCAGTTGCCATTCTTTGTTGCAGCGTGTGATTATACACTTTTAGGTGAAGAACTATATGCAGCAAGTGCCTATCTCTCACAAGAACCAGTCCAGTTAGGCTCACTAAAAGGCCAGGACCTCGGCAAGTTGATCTTTATTGGTGTGATCATTATTGGTGTGCTATGCCAGATTTTTTCCTATCAGTTTTTCATTAACCTTTTTAATACGATAGAATGAAGACGATAATACCTTTAATAATTGTTTTTGCATGTGGATTTTATATGTTAATTACATTTTTTATTCCAGCACGATTTGCCCAAGCCAGTTCTCAAACACTCCAGAATTGGTATCTGGGTGTTATAGCATTTTTTGTATTTATTGGTATATTTAATCTTATTAGAATCAATGTGGATAAAATTCAGCGGCGTTTAAGAGATTGGCAATACAGTTTTATTTTATTGTTTTTTTTGGGAGTGATGTTAGGAGCAGGATTTATTGGTGGTAGAGATTCACGGATATTTTTATATTTCTTTGAAAATTTTCAGGTGCCGCTGGGCGCCACTATGTTTTCTCTCTTGGCATTCTTTGTTGCCTCGGCGTCATTCCGTGCATTCCGTGCGAAAACACCAGAGGCGACATTGTTGTTGATCGCGGCAGTGGTCGTGATGATTGGCAGGATCCCTATTGGTTATTTAATATGGCACGGTTTTCCTGACCTGGTAGAATGGATTATGCAGGTTCCGAATACTGCAGCAAAGCGTGGCATTCTCTTCGGTATTGATTTAGGGCTGATCTCTATGGCATTGCGCGTGCTCCTGGGTATTGAAAGAAGTTATATGGGAGGAGCCCGTGAATAAAATATTTATCAGGGTTATTATATGAATCTTATTGAACGCTTGAGCAAATTAGATAGAAGGATTATTTTTCTGCTTGTCGCACTGGCAGTCATTATCCCGATGCTTGTGCCACTTAATCTACCTGTGGATATTACAAAACCAGTAAAAAATGTCTATCAAAAGATTGAATCTCTACCTGAAGGTTCAGTAGTGCTCATTTCTACAGATTATGACCCGGGTAGTGAGGCAGAACTCTATCCAGCGACCGAGGCAGTGATTGAACATTGTTTTCACAAGAATTTAAAGATATATATGATGGGTCTATGGCCAGCTGGCAGTGAATTGGGTAATGTGGCTTTAAATCAGATTGCCCAAATATATAATAAAAAATATGGTGAGGATTATATAAATGTGGGTTATCGGCCGGGTGGTGCAATTATGCTCTTGAGTTTAGGCCGTAATTTTGCTGATGTAATAAAGGTTGATTATCAGGGTGTCCCTATTGATTCATTCCCCTTAGGAAAGAAAGTAAAATCGGCAAAAGATCTGGGCCTGGTTATGACCTTTTCTGCTGGAGACCCTGGTATATTACACTGGATAATCTATTTCCATGCCCGCTATGGTATTCCAATCTGCGGTGCGACCACTGCAATTATGGCACCGCAACAGTATGCATATTTAAGTTCTGGACAGCTGGTTGGACTTTTAGGTGGACTAAAGGGTGCAGCAGAATATGAGACCCTTGTGAATAAAAAGGGCAGGGGGTTAAGGGGAATGGATGCACAGTCTATTGTTCATCTTCTGCTTGTCGGATTCATTGTTCTTGGTAATGTGATACTGGTCTATCAGCGGAGGAAAAAATGATAAATACCTTAGGAATATGGATTGCCGCAGTCTTAACCCTTGCCATATACTCATTCTTGTATAAGGATAATCCATTCTATAAAATTGCGGAAAATATCTTTGTTGGTGTCTCTGCTGGCTATTGGGCAGTTGTTCTATGGTTTGATTTTGCCTGGCCCAATTTATTTGAGCCTCTGTTCTACCGGGGCCAGTGGTATAATATCTTTCCTGTATTTATTGGACTTTTGATGTTTGCACCACTCATTCCCAAAATCTCCTGGATGATACGCATTCCCCTGACATTCACGATGGGCATTTCTATGGCTGTCTTTATAACTCAGATTGTTCAGGGTGACATCTTTCCCCAGTTGCAGGCAACATTCTTGCCTCTAAAAGATGTCCCTGCTTTTACTATATTTTCCAATCTTTTGATTATCATTGGTGTAATCTTCACGCTTATCTATTTCTATTTTTCTAAAGAGCACAAAGGACCATTAGGTATTTTTGCCAGGATTGGTATCTGGTTTATGATGGTTTCATTCGGTGCTTCGTTCGGATACACAATTATGGCTCGTGTATCACTATTTATCGGTAGGGTATATTTTTTGCTACATAACTGGTTGGGAGTGATATAGATGGCTGATTTTGAGATTAATTTAAAGGAATTTAATCTTTCTGATATACTACAATTTCTTACTTACTTGAAAAAAAGCGGTGTGGTCAGAGTAAGCGGTGAATTGAATGGTGAGATATATCTAAGAGATGGCAATATTGTGCATGCAACCGATGGCACAGAAAAAGGATTTGAATCATTGCTCAATCTTTCCCTGGTCAATCTTGAACGGGCAGTTTTTGAAGCAGGAATAAAGGCGACCGAACACACAATTTCTGAGGATGTGGGAAAATTGACCGAAACTATTGAAAGGCGAAGGATTGAATTTGAGCAGATTAAGGAACATTTGCCACCACGCGATGCAGTGCTTGCAAAATCAACAAAAGAATTACCGAGTGCGGTTGCCCTGCGCCGAACTGACTGGCAGGTTCTGGCAATGGTTGATGGCAAAAGGACCATTAATGAAATTATTGCCCAGTCAAAATTGGGTGGATATGAAACCATAAAGACCATTATCTGGCTAAAAGAACAAGGTTTGATTTACGACCCGAGGGAAGCAGAGAGATTAATGGCTGGTTTGATTCATTATTTAAATGCATTTTTTAAAATTTTTGGCAAACATGGTTTGAATTGGTTCAGAAGATGGTGCGAGCAAAATTCGCAAGAACAAGCATTGAGCTCGGCACTGAAGGTAAATGAAGATACCTTTGAGATTGTTGTGCAGAATCCAATGTCCCAGGAGCAGATTGATGAGTTCAGAAAAAAGTTTGATAAGTTTATTGATACAGAAGGTCCTCTGGTCTATGGAAAATTACTGTTCAAGAAAAAACTTGAAGAGTTCCGTGCCGAATTGAAATAGAAAGGAGTGGTGAATGGAGATATTGGATAAGATACCAGGCGTAATAAATTATGCTGTGGTCAATGCCGAGGATGGCTCAATTGAGAAGATAAAAGGTTCGTCAACTTCACCGATTGGTGACCTCACTGCATTCTTCTCCTCGGCAGCAGAGGTGATAAAAAATACGCTGGGACTGGGTGAAATAAATTTTGTATCACTCTGTTACGGCGCAAATCGTTTGATAATATTTATTCATAATAATAAGTATCTTGGTATTGAAGTAGAGCGAGAGGCAAAACCCTCTGAGGTGATTGAAAAGATAAAGGCTCAGTTGTCTTTGATTGGAGAAGAGAAAAAAGAGGTGGTGATAGAAGAGAAAAAGGAAGAAGTAGAAGAAAAGGTCGTGGAAAAAGAAGAGCGACCAGAGGTTCAGGTTGTTGAGGAGAAAGTAGTTGAAGAGGTTAAACCAGCCCCGGCTCCAGTCAAAGAAGAGATTAAATTACCAAGGAGCATCGGTTCAAAATTGATGCAGATAAATCTGTTGATTGATGAATTTGGAAGCGGTGGTAAAAAGGCACACTGGCTTGATATTCTAAATCAAGGTCTGGGCGTAATTGCCACAGATATTCTGCCCATTGTTGGTATCATTGGTGAAAAAATGGAATTCAAACAGAATCCACCTCTGGAAAAAGAAGATGACATTGTTCAGATACTGAGAACACTGATTGATTTTCTGGTCAAAAAAGCAGTGGAAGAAATAGGTTCTTCTCAGGCACGGGTAAAAGTTCAGGCAGTCATTGAAAAGATGAAACAATTGTGAGGGGGTGAATGCTATGAATGAAGAAATATTGAATAAGATTGAGGAGCGTGGTCTGGGTCTACCTTTTGTTGTAAAAAAAGATGGCGAGACCATTACTTCGCATAGTGGAGAAACAAATAAAGCAAAGTTTTCTCAAACTGGCACTGTTCTATTTGAATCTATTGGCGCAGTGGGTGGAATAAAGATTGATGTCATTGAAATTGTAGGAAGTAATCAGAGCCTGCTCTGCGATATTTCTGAAGAAGAGTTGATCGGGCACATCTATGCGACATCCCAGATGTCCATACTTGATAATATCTGGAATGCGATAAAAGATATAAGGGCAAAACAAAAAGAAGAGGTTGTTGAAGTAGAGAAACCCAAAGAGAAATTTGCACCTGAATTTCTTGAGCAATTGAAGGCGATTGTCCAGGATTATCTTGGTGATTTTACAGAAAGGGTTTATCAGAATCAACTCAAAGCACAGCGCATAAAGATTGAAGAACTTTATGAAGAGGATCTGAGAAGGTTCATCTTTGCACTTGGCAAGGCAGCGGGAATGATTATTGGTCCGACAAAAGGTAAGGATTTGACCAACAAACTTCTTGCAAAATTAAAATGATAAGATATAATCAGTATCAGAGATGGAAATTTGAAATCTGGAATCTCATTAGAATTTCTATAACCGGATTTGGAACTTAAAAAAATATAGGAGGTTCTATGTCCTTAATATTATTTTCTGCACCATTCGGGATAGAAGAGTCAACCTATCAGGCACTGGCAATAATCCCGAACTATGTGCTGGTAGTTGGTGCAATTTTATTATGGCTCGCCTTCATTTTTTTGGGAATCATTGCGCGCCGTTATGAAATTGTGCTCGGTGAAAAGACCAACTGGCAGTTTATGGTTATTGCACCCACAGGTATTTTGCTCTTTGCTTTGATCCAATTGATATTTTGCGGAATAGGCGGCAAGATGATGTTGCCCAAAGGCGGTATAAATTATCTTGCATATGGCTTATTCTTTCTCTCAGGAATTCTCTCGGTTGTGGCAAACTTAAAATTTTATGGAGTCACTAAGGGAAAATAGGGAGGTTTTATGAGGGCAGATTTAATTGCGGAAATTATTTTTATTGTGGCAATATTGCTTGCCATTATTTCGCTTATCATCTTCGGCCTTATCTTGAAGAGGCTCCTCAATTTAATAGGTGGAAAGGGCATCTGGGTCTTTCCTTTGATTGGCTGTCTATTTCTGGTCGCAATGGCGGTATTCCATTTATATCGTATTATCTTCTACTTTCCGCTCTTGAGCGTTGCTGGTCCAGGCGACCTTTTTGATTTAATCATTGGTTCTCTTGCCCTTGCTCGGTATGAAAGTTTTCTCTTTCTTGGTGCCGGTCTTTTCCCATTGATTGGTGGGATACTTTATTATAGTGCAAGTTCAAAATGACCCTTGACATTTTCCATAAAATAATTATAATGTAGGGTATAGAAAGGAGGCTTATTCTATGATCAGGGAATTTTCTATTGGCGGTGGTGTGATGTGGTTGTTATTGATTTGTATCATTTTAGCATTGGGCATTGTTCTTGAGCGTCTTTTTTCTCTTTTAATAAAAATAAGACTGAATCCAAAGAGTTTTTTGGAGAAACTTATTTCAACGATTGATGCCCAGGGTCTTGATGCAGGTATAGCTTTATGTGACCAGACAGCTTCACCCGCAGCAAAGATTGCCAAAGTGATATTAGAAAAAGGAGATAAAGGCAAGGATGCAATGGAAGAGGTGGCGGCGCGTGCTGCCGCAATTGAACTCGCTTTTTTAGATAGAGGAATGGCGCTACTGGCGGGTTTGACCACGGTTGCCCCATTTCTTGGATTCTTAGGAACAGTAACAGGTATGATTCGTGCATTTGCAGCAATTGCTATGGCAGGCGAGGTTGAGCCTACAATTGTTGCCAGTGGTATTTCTGAGGCATTGATCACAACCAAATGGGGTTTGATCATTGCAACTCCACTCGCTATTCTCCATATTCTCTTTACGGGTAAAGTGGATGGGTATACAAAAGATATGGAAGAAGTTGCTGCGGGTTTGATTGATTATATGATTGAGCATTATCCCAAAAGGAAAAAATAGATGGAATTGAGGCAAAAGAAAAAATATCAAGCCGCTATTCCTACTGCCTCAATGGGTGATATTGCATTTTTGATCATCATTTTCTTTATGACCACAACTGTTTTTACCAGGGAAAAAGGTATCAAGATGCTTCTACCTGAAAAAACCGAGACTGAGACCAAGGTCAAACCAGAGAATGTTGTTTCAATTCTGATAAATCCTGAAGGTGCATTAAAACTGAGGGCAACGGGTTATGATGGAATTGACATATCTCCCCAGCAATATAGTGAAGTGCGAAGAATCGTTGAAGAAAAGCTCTTAGAAAGGGATACTTTACTCGTAGTCTCCTTGAAAACGAGTAAAGATGCCCAATACCAGGCAATGATAGGAGTGCTTGACCAGATAAAGCTCGCAAAAGTGGTCACCCAGGATGGCAGAGAATTAAAGGCAAATAAAATAAGTCTTATCCCAACGAGTGAGGAATAATGCGTAAAAGTATTATCAGAAGGTTTACCAGAACACCTGAAATTCCTACTGCCTCAACTGCTGATGTTGCCTTTCTTTTAATACTTTTCTTTATGGTCACTACGGTGTTCAGGGCAACTTCCCTTAATCTAAAGATTGTGCTGCCCAAGGCAAAGTCTACAGAAAGGATTCTTATCCGCAGGAATATTACCCATATCTGGGTTGATAATAATGGTCGTGTATTTATTGATGATAGCCTTGTTCCCAAGGAACGGGTCAGTTCAAAGATATCGCCCAAGGTTGCGGAAAATCCTGAGCTGGTTACAATCTTAAATATCCATAGCGATATTGAATATGGCACAGTAGATGTGATACTTGACCAATTAAAAGAGTCCCGGGCATTTAAGATTACATTTGCTACAGAATTTGGAGGATGAGATGCGTGACCATAAATTGATGTATGGGGTATATTTCCGCACAGGAATGTTTATCGGTATAATTTTGTTGATTCTACTATTTCTGTTCTTGCCCTATGCTGAGGTAGAACCTTATAAATTGAGAAAAGAGGTTGTGACAATGGTGGAAGAGATTTCTGCGGAGATTGAAAAGTATGAAGAACCTCCACCAGTGGAGAGGCCAAAGGTTGCGGTTGCTGCTGCTCCATCTGAAGTTACTGAGGAGGCGGTTGAGACCATTGCCGCAACTGAATTTCGGGAGGATATCATTAGAACCCAGCCCACGGGTCCGGAAATAGAGATTGTTCCTTATTTTAAGGTAGAGGTAAAACCACAACCTATCTCAATGCCTGCACCAGAATGGCCCGAACTTGTAAAAAGAGCAGGCATTGAAGGTAGTCTACAAGTGAAGTTTTTGGTGAATGTTGATGGCACTGTTATGGATGTCCAGATTGTGAAATCCAGCGGTAATCAGTTACTTGATGAGGCAGCAGTGGCGAGTGTATGGAAATATAGATTTACTCCGGCAAAACAGCGTGATAAACTCGTAAGGGTATGGGTCTTTAGAAAAATAGAATTTAAATTTAAGTAATTATCCTTGACAATTTTTATTTTTTTAATATAATATTTATATATAGAAAGGGGGTGGGACATTAAAAAAAATCGCTTAAAACTAAATAACATAAAAGAAAAGGAGGATTAAATGATAAGGCTGAAATGGCTAAGTCTATTAGCAATTTTAACATTGGTGTTTGTAAGTTGTGGTAATGAACCACCAGAGGAGTTCTATAATGGAACACCACAGGACGATACATTGATTAATGCATTGCTTGATGCGAATTCTGAATATCTTATAACCGATGATTTATTTTTAGATACGTATAGCCGGATTGATTCGTTTGTAGTAAGCTTCCCAGTAGCAGATTCATATTTTAAAACAGAATCAATTCTGGTTAAACAACATCTGGATAGTTTGAGTGAAAAAATCGCATCAAGTGCTCGTTTTAAGGACCTCTGGTATACCAAAGATACTACCTGCACAGTGTATCTCTTTGATACATTTAACATAATACAGGAGGTCCATTATGACCGATTATACAAAGGTTATTATTTCTGGCAGGGCGATACATCCAAGAAACTGGATACAGTGATCGTTGAAGCCACTTCAGGTTATTATTCTTATGATACAATAACTGTAGAGGGGCTTCGCCATATTTATGTTGAACCAGTAAAAGAAAGGGTTTGGGATGAGGAACTTCAGGATTCGGTCTGGAAGATAAAAGAGCCAAGAGAATGGATTTTGAAGAGAATTTCCTATGGAAACTATGGATTGCCAAATCGGGGCGCAGGAATTCCTGAGATCGATTACGCTATAGTAACTTCTAATAATACCTCAAAAGTTGATACCATCTGGGCATCAAATACAGATACTCTCTATCAACATCATGCAATGAACCGTTTCTGCGCAATAGATTCGCTGTTAGAATATGATGCGGGTGATACTTTGACAATTTCACTGACCCTTTCCGGAACAATTACAAGTGACCTCTGCTCATTCTTTGCCATTCAGGATGGTAAGAAAGTTCAACTTATTGGTGGTTCAGGTAAGATTGCCATTACTGGTTCTGGCGTGAAAAATCTTGTATTTGTGGCGATTGTCAACGATGGATTATGCTATGTAAAGCCTGCCAGCCCATTACTTGCAAGATTCTGGCTTATACCCATAAGGGTTAATTGAGGAGGTGTATAATGAAAAAATTATTGGCGTTAATCCTTACCACTGCATTTTTGTTCGGTGCAGAGTATGGTAAAATTACTGGTAAGGTGAGGGACGCTGAAACCGGTGAACCATTGATCGGTGCTGATGTGATTGTAGAAGGAACAGAACTTGGTGCCGCAACAGATGAAAAGGGTGATTATGTGATTCTCTATGTTCCTGCAGGAACCTATGTGGTTACCGCATCATATTTAGGTTATGACCCATATACTTATACCCAGGTGATTGTCAATGCTGACCAGACTACAAATCTCAATTTCAGATTAAAACCTACAGTAATTGAAGTAGAAAAGGTTACGGTTGTTGCTGAAAAACCACCAATTGTTGCCTCCCAGGTCCAGAGTGGACATTCAGTTACATCGCAAGATATATCCCGTCTACCCGTGACCACAATCAACCAGGTGGTTACCCTCCAGGCAGGCGTATCCACATCAAATCTTGGTACACATATTCGTGGTGGCAGGCCCGAAGAGGTAACTTATTATGTGGATGGTATTATGACCAAGGTTCCACACACAGGTGCGCAATCAACCCAGATAAATGCCTCAGCAGTAGAAGAGGTAACAGTTGTCAGTGGTGGTTTTGATGCAGAATATGGTGAAGCACTTTCAGGAATTATCAATGTTGTGACCAAAGAGGGTGGAACAAAACCATCAGGTAGCTTTAGGTACTTGACCGATGAGGTATTTGCAATGGATGCGCTCAAAGACAAACTGAATACTGGTTATAATTTCTATGACCTATCACTGGGTGGTCCTTTACCTGCTTTGTCCAGATTGAAATATTTCCTCTCTGGTGAATTAACATTGACAGATGCTTATGCAGAGGCATTATATAAGGTTCCTTCACCAAGGAATACATATCGTGCTCAGGGCAGATTCTCCTATACAATGCCCAATAATAAAGGTAAGATTACCTTGAGTGGATTTAATTCAAGGGACCAGTATGTGACCTGGTCATCAGGAAATTTAAAATACTTCCAGAATAGACCAATGAGCAGGACCAAGAACTATATTCTCTCTTCCACATTCAATTATATGCTCACGGCAAAGACCCTTTTGACAGTTAAGGGCGGTATGACACACTATGATAGAGTATATGGCAACCGTGATTATGCCTGGGAAGATTCTGCGGGTCATGGGTGGTATGACGATTATCGTTTCAAAGCAGAACATTGCATAAAGTATCTTACTAAAGATTTACTTCCGCCCAAGGATGTTATCGTGGATAGTGTAATGCAATACCATACTGAGTATACAAACCGTGATGTGGATGCATTACGCAACAATCCCTATGGCGTTGAAGGTATGTATTATACCTATGGCGACTATCGTGTATGGAGATACTGGCAGAATGATGATATCCAGGCAAGGTTTGACCTTTCCCATGCAGTGGGTAAGGTTCATGAATTCAAAACTGGTGTTGACTATGTAGGATACAACCTGAAATATTATGATAATAACCTTCCCTGGGTCACGAATCCATTCTGGGATTATTATGAGCGACAGCCCTATAAGGTTGCAGCGTATGTTCAGGACAAAATGGATTTTGAAGGTTTGATTGCACGGCTTGGACTGAGATTTGATTATTTTGACCCCAAGAGTTGTACCTACAAAGTTCCAAATGACCCAAGGAATGATACCCTTGCATATGCAGACAAGAGTTATCGTGTTTCTCCGCGTATTGGTTTTTCTCTACCAGTTACTGAACGGATGAAATTCCGTTTCAATTATGGACATTATTTCCAGTTACCCGCACTTGATGATATGTTCAGCACAACTGATACAGCAGTGATAAGGCTTGCACTCTCTCGCGGTAATACAATTATAGGAAATATCTTTATGAAGCCAGAAAAGACTGTGCAGTATGAGGTCGGTATTGAAAATCAGTTCACACAGGATGTAGTAATGGGATTTACTGCGTATTTCAAAGATGTGTATGACCTGTCTCAGATTCGTGAAGTTATTGCATTGCCAATGCCATACTTCCAGTTCTTTAATGTTGACTACGGAAATATCAAAGGATTTGAAATAAGGTTAGATAAGACAATGTCCAATATGTGGGCATTTGGTCTCAGTTATACGCTCCAGTTTGCCAAAGGGACTGCCTCTTACGCAGGTGAGTTCTATTATGACTTCTATTATGGTGGTACTGACCCGATTACTGGATTACCATTACAGCCACCAGTAATTGATTACTGGCTTGATTTTGATGAACGGAATATCGTGAATGCGAACCTGGACCTCCAACTGCCTTCTGATTTTGTTTTCATCCCATTGCAGGATTTAAACTCATCATTTGTATTCTCATACCATTCAGGCCATCCATACACGCCCCTTGACCTGAGAGGAAATAAGACAGGTGATGAGAATTCTGCAAGGATGCCTGGTTGGTGGAATGTTGATATGAATGCAAGTAGATTGATAAAGATTGGTCCAGTAAAATTCACCTTAACCGCACTCGTTAATAATCTCTTTAATTCAAGACAAATAGTAGAGGTATATCAGACATCTGGTGACCCTGATGACCATGGTGACCCAGAACCTACCCTGACTCAGTTTGGAACCCTGACCATTGGTTCAAGTCGCTATTCGCCACAGGCTGATTATAATCATGATGGTATTATGACACCACCTGAGCAGAAAAAAGCTTATATTGCAGCAAGAACCGATTATTATCTTGACCCAACAAATTATAATGGTCCATTCAGGGTTCAGATCGGTATTGGTTTAGGATTTTAGGAGGCTATGATGAAAAAGACACTGGCAATTTTACTATTGTTGGCTATTATAGCCTTTGCCAGAACGGCGGTGCCAAATAATCAATACCGTCCGTTCGAAATAAAGACCCATAATATTAATAACATAGAAATGTGCGTGTCAAACTATGGAAAGTTTGGCCAGACACAGGCTGGCAATGCTGGTCTCTGGTGGCCCAAAGGTAGTGGAGAGAATTATATCTTTGGTGCAGGTCCCTGGTTTGGTACAATTGTTGGTGATGATACGCTCGTAACAATCGGTTATGGTCCACATGGTGGTGAGGCTGAATATGTTCCAGGATTAAAAGATATGTCTACGGGTGACCCCAATGCACAAATTTATATGTATCCATCGCCCTGGCCACCTCCTGCTGATGTATTCCCAATGGCACCACAGGTATCAAAGTCTCATCAGGATTCCTGGTGTGCATATAATGACCTTGATGCAAGTTATCACATACCGGGTGATACAAGACCTATCGGACTTGAAGTGTATCAAACAGTCTATGCCTGGAATTTGAGCACGACCGCAGATATCATTTTTATAAGATACGAACTAAAGAATGTAAGTGGAAGCAAACTTACTAATTGCTATTTCGGGGTCTGCACTGATAATGATATTGGTAATGAAGCAGGCACAAATGCGAATGATATTATCAGCGGTATTGTCTGGCAGGAGTACCAGATTGGTACTGAACTTGATACGATTGATAATCTTGGATACCAATGGCAGACCGAGGATGAGCCTGGCTGGGATGATGTGGGCGCAATCGGTTTTGACTATCTTCAGAGCCCCTGGGATTTAAAAGAGAATCAGGATAAAGATAATGATGGTATACTTGACCAGTATGAAAGGGACAGTGCGTATTATGTAGATAATCTACCCCAGACACAATGGGATGTTGATGGTGACGGCACACCTGACTGGCGCGACCCATCGCAAATTCCCCAGTTAGGTATGACTGCATTCAAGCGGTTTACCCTCAATCTTGAGCCGAATAAAGATAATGAGAGGTATGTGACCCTTGCCGGATATAATTTTAAAACCGGTGAATATACGCCATTTGATACGATTCCTCCACAACCTGATGACCAGAGATTCTTACAATGCAGTGGACCCTTTGAATTGGAAGCGGATTCAATCGCTATCGTGCTTGTCGGTGTTATGTGCACTTACTGGCCCAGAGGTGTTGTTGAGCGTCCTGATACCGCACTGGCGAAAGTTGATAAGACGGTTCAATATATCTATAATATGAACTGGCTCTTACCTGGTCCGCCTCCACCTCCAACCCTGACCTGTATTCCTGGTGATGCAAAGGTTACTCTAATCTGGGACAATGTTTCAGAGACTACACCTGACCCATACTATGAGGTCGTGAGCAAACCCGGACCAAATAATGACCCTTACTACAAAAAATACGATTTTGAAGGTTATCGTGTCTGGCGCAGTCCAACAGGCAAGACTGGTACCTGGAAATTATTGGCATCATTTGACCTGGCAAACGGTATCACATTTACAGATACATCTGCTCCTGAATCAATTGCCTTGAGTGCAACTGATGTCGGCCTGACCCATTCTTATACAGATACTGATGTGCGTAATGGGTTTGGTTACTATTATGCAGTAACTGCGTTTGACTACAATTATGTGAAGAGCACATTTGATTCCATTTATCTTGATACATTCTATGTCCAGCCCGGTGGTGACACAGTATGGGACTATGATACAATCCAAGTTGAAGGTCCAATGCCAATCTATTATGAAAGCGGACAGGTTCCAATTACTGCTACTCCACGCCGTGACCCGGCAGATTACAGAGAAGGTTCATTTACTGTGGAATTAGTGAATGGAAATGAGAGATTGGTCTCAAATCTTAGTGCGAAGATTGTCTATCCATTGAATATGACCGAAGACCCGCAATTCTTTAAATTTGGTCCGATTGTAAGGGATACTATTACCGGATACCCAATCTATTCTGCTTTCTTATGTGATAAAGACACAGTGCCGCTGGATAGCTTTAAAGTTACTATGCCCCTTGATACTTTTGCCCATACCTACTTCTATGAGTTTAAAGAATATAATGGTATAAGTGTGACTCCGTGGTTTATCAAAACCAAGGCAAAAGGTAGCATAGTGATATTTGATACAATCATTAAGGAAGCAGGAAGTACATATCCGGATACGCTACTTTCATTAAGCTCTTCAATTGTAGGTAGGGCAATAAACTGGGCATATCGGGGTAATGACTTTAAAATAATCTGGAAGAAAAAAGATCCTGCAGGCGAGGTTAATACAATAACTGTGATTGACCTCCAGACAGGTGATACAATTCCATTTAAACCATATACTGAATCTACGGATACAAGTTCATTGGCTGATGGTTGGTGTTTCCGTTCACTCACGCAATCCACTGATACACTCGTTTATGGAAATGCTTCAACCGGAACCAGGACTATCTATATTTGCAGTGGTAAGATTGGTATTGCCAAAGGATGGTTCAATGTTGGTGGCGAACCCAGGCCTTCAGAAAATGATGTCTGGACTGTCAGGGCATCAGATGCTTATGTGCCAGCGCCATTCAAATCCACATTTGCCATTCATCCTTCTCCAGCAGGAATCCTGACCGATACAACCATCACGCTTAATGTCAAGGTTGTTCCTAATCCATATCTGATTCATAATGAATGGCAGCAGTCTTCACTCATCAGGAGATTGCGTTTCATTAATCTCCCCAGCGAATGCACGATAAGGATATTTACGCTTAACGGCGATTTGATTAAAACGATTAAACACAATGCGACGATCGGCTCAGTTCAGGGTGATGCTGGCGGAGATGAGTGGTGGGACCTTCTGACTGAAAATAGACAGCTTGTGGCAAGCGGTGTTTACATCTTCCATGTTGATTCCAAGGTTGGTGAACAGGTCGGTAAATTTGTTGTTATCCGATAGGAGGCAAAAATGAAAAGGTACCTAACAATAAGCCTGATATTATTAATTCCCCTGTTTGCAGATTTTGCAAAACTCGGGACATCAGGTGCCCAGTTTTTAAAGATCGGTGTGGGTCGTGGGACAGCAATGGGTGAGGCATTTGTTGCTATTTCTGATGATGCCTCAGCAACCTACTGGAACCCGGCTGGACTGGGTATTCTGAATAATCGTCAGATTGCACTCCAGCACAATGAATGGATTGCTGATGTGAAACACGAATACCTTTCACTTGCAGTACCCCTTTCAAATATGGGAACGCTCGGATTCAGTCTCACTGCCCTGACAATGGGTAAGATGGAATATACCACGGTTGATGACCCAACTACTTATACTGTAAGAGAAGATACTGGAACCGGAACTTTTTTCAATGCCTCTGACTTTGCCCTGGGAATCTCATTTGGCAGGATGTTTACTGACCGTCTTGCTGCAGGTTTTACAATAAAGGCAATCCAGGAGATGATCTGGGATATGTCTGCATCAGGTATTGCTACGGATTTTGGCATTCACTACAATACTGGTTTTAAGGGTTTGAAGATTGCAGCGTCAATGGCAAATTTTGGTTCAGATATTTCCTTTGGTGGCAGGCAGTTAGATCAATCAGTAAGTCCTTTCCCAGATTCGCCAATTGATTATGAGCCGATTCCTATTACTCTAAAGACCACGCCGTTTCCATTACCACTAATCTTCAGATTTGGTCTGGCAATGAATCCAGTAGAGAATGAATCTCAGCGATTGACTGTTGCCCTTGATTTGAACCATCCAAATGATAACTACGAAACGATAAACTTGGGATTTGAATATGGTTATTTAAATACCATATTCCTGAGAACTGGATACAAAGTATACCTGAATATGGACTATATGAAGGCAATGACCGGTGCTGAACCTGTATATGATTCTGTGGCAGAAAAATACACCTATCCAAACTGGGGTGAGAATACTGAATGGCTGTTGAATAATCTCTGTGCTGGTGTAGGATTCAATCTCAAAATGGCTGAGCGAGAACTGCACATTGATTATACTTATATGAATAAAGGTGTCTTCAAAGCGACGCATCGTATTGGGTTACTGATCGGATTCTAAGAAAGAAAAATAGGGCGGGGTTCTGATTTTTCAGAACCCCGCCCCTGAAAAGAGGTAGTGATGAAGAAAATTTTCGTATTGTCAGTATTAGTGGGCTTATGCTTAGGCTCTGATTTTATCCCGAGGGATAAGATTGAGACTATTGCCCATAAATTCATTAATCAAAGATATGGTTCTTCATACATACTTAAAGATATTATTACTTATTTTGGGGTAGATGAAGAACCGAATGCCTATGGTTTTGTTTTTCAGAATCAGGAGCAAAATATCACAATAATAATGGGAGCAAGGTATACTACATCACCAATCGGTGAGGTATACCAGGGGAGTCCATATTGTCAGAGGTTTTATAATCGTGCATTAGAATATTTGAGAACAAAAGCAATTGATAAATCAGAATTCAAACATTATTACTATTTTGGAGCAGGAGAAGAGTATGCGGGTTTTGAATCAGGCGGAGAAAAACTTTTGATTAACTTAAGGAATTTCCAGATACGGACAGGTGAAGATTTGATAAAATGTTCACCCGACCCGGTTCTTGAATCATTAACCCGTGAAAAGTGGGAACGGTATCTAAGCATTAGTGACTTTAGTACACGCCAGGGCGGTTATGTTGATTCTGTGCCTTTTATTGATTGGGTTTATGGCTGCTCGCCTACTGCTGCCTCAATGATATTCTGGTACTGGGATTATCGTGGTTATGGAAAACTCGTTGACCATTTTTACACACACTGGGATACACCTGAGAATGAATGGAATGATTGTGCTAATACAAATCGGGAACTTGCTTTGGCAATGTATACTGATACTACTACCGGTGGCACAACTATAGGTAATATCAGACCAGGAATGATTACAGTTGCCAATTCCTATAATGGCTACTCCTGTTCAGGTTCAACATCGCCTCAGGGCGGTTCCTGGAATCAGTATAATTTTTCCTGGATAAAGACTGAAATAGATGCCCAGAGGCCCTGCCACTGGAATGTGCTTTATTATTGGTATCCACCAATGTCTGATTACATAAATCATTCTATAACTGGTGTAGGATATGAAATTACCAGTAGCGATACATTCATAATTGTTCATACAACCTGGGATAATGACGAACCACTCTGGCCATTATGGACATATTACAATGGAGTATATTGCTATGATTATGTCGTAACCTTTTTACCTGGTGGTTCAAATCCAAACAATATCATTCTTGATTATCCCAGGGGTGGTGATGTTTATAATCTACCCGTAATGTTTAAGAATCTGAAATACAGATTACGGTGGCATACTGAGGGGACTAATATTGACCATATAAAGATGTGGTGGTCAAAGGGCACTGATGCTGATGGATATGATTCTCTGCGCTGGACATTGATTGGCAATAATATTCCCAATACTGGGCAATATATCTGGACCTGTCCATCTATCAGCTGTTCTCTCAGGGTCAATATCAGTGCACTGGATGGAAGTAATGTTAGACTTGCCGCAGATGGCAGTTTTGGTAGAGTTCAGGTAAGGGAATTGAATCATTCAGCAAATGTAAACCTTATAGGACACTATGATACACCAGGTTGGGCAAATGATGTGATTGTTATAGGAAACTATGCCTACATCGCAGATGGCACAAATGGTTTGTTTATCATAGATGTCAGTGATTCTACACTACCTGATTATGTGAACAAGGTTAGCCTGCCTGGTAATTCAGGAACAATTATTGGAACAGCTCAATATCTATATATTGGTGACCGTGAAGATACTTTACGAATTCTTTCTCTCTCCAACCCTACCAATCCATCACAGGTTGGAAAATTGGCTTTTACTGATGATGTGCTCGGGCTATATATATCAGGGAATATCCTTTATGTTGCAGCCCGTTCACAGGGTTTAGTTATTGTTGATGTTTCAAACCCATCAAATCCTGTGAGTCTTGGAACATTTAATACCACAGGATTTGCCTATGATGTAGTTGTTGAAAATAATCTTGCCTTTGTTGCTGATGCTACAAAAGGTGTGCGGATAATAGATGTCTCAACACCATCAAATCCAGTTGAAACCGGTTACTATGATACAAATGGCATTACCTATGCAGTGGCAAAATCAGGCAATTATATTTATGCAGCAGATGGCACCGCGGGCATAAAGGTTTTTGACGGTTCAAGCCCTGATACTCTTTTGCTTTTAGGTTCTCTTGATACACCAGGAACAGCATCGGGTATTCAATACTTCAACAACCATATTTTTGTCGCTGATGGCACAATGGGTGGAATAAGGGCAATAAATGTATCAAACCCATCTGCTCCTTCAGAAACAGGATATATACTTTCCCTCAGCACAGCGACCGCCCTTTATTTGAGAAATAATCTGGTCTATCTACCTGATGGCAACACTGGAGTGCTTATTATTAAACAGGATATCGTGGGTATAGAAGAGAGGAGTATGACCGGATTAATCAATGCACTCAATCTCTTTCCTCAGCCAGCAAAGCAGGGTAATGGTATCCGCATCCATTTTGCGACGGTTAAAGAGACCGATGGCGAAATTTATGTTCTTGACATTACAGGAAGAAAGGTCTCCACAATCTATGAAGGTAGATTTGTAAAAGGGAATAATGAATTCTCCTGGAGACCCGATGCATTGGCAGCCGGTGTTTATTTTATATCGGTCAAAACCAATACTGAAAAAATGTTTGGTAAGATACTTATAGTAAAATAAAGAAAGGAGGTGATAAAATAAACAAAAAAAATAAAGAAATAATTGGTTAAAGAAAAAAGAAAGGAGAGAAAAAATGAAAAAACTATCAATTATTCTGGTTTTTGCATGTGTTATATGGGCAGTCACAGTGCCCGCAAATATTGATAAGGCAAAGATGGATGATGGTACCGGGTTCTATGACAAATCCGTACCTGTATCCACAACCCGTGATATTTTAGTTGCGGACTCATCAGCAAATGAATACTGTATGTGGACCCAGCAACAGGAATGTCTTGCATACAATCCCGGGCTTGCCTATCTTGAATTTGTCTGCAGAAATTTTGTAGTAGGCAATAATCTTGATGTCTGGCAGACCGATAGTGCTTTTTCCTTAACCCTGACTGATGAGAATGTCTATTCTCAGCAACTTGGTGGTGGTGCGCGGTATCCGAATTCAATTGCCAGTGATGATGGGTCAGGCAATGGTCCACATATCTCATTTCCTTATCTCATCACAGGTGCCTGGGGTGGGATGGGTGCACAGTATGAGAGCGGTGGTTGGTTCTCTTCATTCTGGGATGAACCAGTAGATGTGGGCCAGGGCAATATCGGAACCCATAAGAATGATGGTAAGCAACTAGCAAATGGAAATATCCTGTTCATCGGTGTGACTGGCACATATGATATCCTTTATCGGGTCTGGAGCCCTGATTTAGGGACATATATTGGTGGTGGTGTGGTTGCACCAGCAACTTCATATTTCTGGGGCTTTGACATTAATAACGGGACTGCCTATGTGTTCTATTACGATGATAATCTGAATGTCTATTACAAGACCTCAACTGATGGTATCAACTGGAGTGGACAGCAGACCTATAATATGGTCTGGCCACAACCATTTACAAATAATGTGCTATACTGGTGCCAGATGGCAGTGACTGATGCAGGCAATCCGATTTTGGTGTTTGACTTCATCAATGGTGATGATGCTGATTATCCGTATGAGGGCAAGGTCTATGTCTCTATAGCTTCTGGTCAACCCTGTATTGAGGTTGGGGATACAACAAGTGGTGCAGAGAACTTCTATCCAACAGTGGCAACGGGTGGTAATTATGTTGTGGTCTTGTTTGGTGAGACACGTAGTGGTTCAGGTCAGTATACATTCTGGGATGTTTATTACAACTATTCAGCAGATAATGGTGCGACCTGGCATACACCGATAAACCTTACGAGTGGAATAACCGAGCATAACAACTGCCTCTGGCAGATTGCCAAGAGAGTCGACCCTGCAGGTAATGGGCAATTCTTCTTTGCATTCGGTTGTGCAATCTCTGACCCATTATTGGATTTATGGTATAATATCAATTGGGGTAGCCCAATTGCCAGCCGCTGGTATGTTGGTCGTAATCCAATTGTGGGTATTGCTGAGAACAAGACTGAAACGCCAAAGAAACTTACACTCAATATTACGCCGAATCCAGTGCGTAATCAGACCGGCATTTCCTATACCTTACCTAAGTCAGGTAGTGTCTCAATCAATCTCTACAGTGCAGATGGTAGATTGGTTCAGACCATTGACCAGGGTTATAAGAATGCTGGTCTCTATACAACCACGCTTGATGCCCGCGAACTCGCAAATGGCGCCTATATTGTTGTGCTCAAGACCGATAACAAGGCTGTCTCTGGTAAGGTGGTTGTTGCCCATTAAGGATATTTTCTTTTACAAAAAGGGGGCATTTATGCCCCCTTTTTGTTTTTTCTATTCTTTAATATTTTATGAAATTAAAAGCAAAGAATTAAATTTTTATTTATTAATAAATCTCAAATTTTGTAAGATTGGTTGGTAATTACGATTCTTTCTCAATCCCGTCTTCCAGAACTTTATAGCATTATCAGTGTCGTGTAAATTGTAATAACAGATTCCAATGAGATTATAGATTTCTGCTGGAATTTCATAACCCTGTGGGTACTTTATTGCCTTGGTGAAATTTTCAATTGCCCTTTGATAATCTTTTTGTTTCATATAGAGCCGTGCCAGTGATTCATAGATTATTGGATTTGGAGAAGGTTTACTTTTTAAATATAATTCTAAGATTTCCTGAGCCTTTAATAAATCATTTTTGAGCAGGTAACAATCAGCAAGATTTATAAAAACCATTGCATCAGCATAAGGAACCATTATGCCTTTTTGAAGATAATATATCGCACTATCAACCATTCCTTCCCTTTTATATATATAACCAAGATGGTTTAATGGATAATGGAAATTGGGATTCAAATCTATAGATTTTTTAAAGCATTCTATTGCCTTTTCTCTATTATTTATCTTGTTGTAATAGATGCCCGCAGTAAATAAAAATTCGTAGCTCAGTTCGTCATATGGTAGTGCAAAGCCGGCATTTAGATAGGTTTGCATTTCTGAGAACCTTTTATTTTCAGTGAGGGCACTGATGATCTGGGTATAAGATAATGAGGCAGGTTTATGATATGGATAGCTATGCTTGAAAAATTTTATTTGTGTCAGGGGTATGAAAACTGCCAGAAGAATAATCAATTTTGTAAGATGGTCAAAATTTTTATATTTGATTGATTCAATAAATTTAATAATATAATAACCGGCAAATATACACAAAAGAGATATGATAGGTATACGATATCGTGAGGTAATAAATATCAATATAATGGTGATTGCATAGCCAGATAGCATCAAGAGCATAATTTGCAGGGTTCTTTTTTTACGGAGATTTGTATCGTACAATAATATAAAGATAATACCGGCAAAACTCAAGGGGAAAACTATATCTGCCCTTGGCAGGGGGAATTTATTGACTATAGAAAAATTATTAAAGAATGTATCATCAATATTACGGGGAAATTCATAGGCATTTAAAAATAAAATTGCTTTTTTTATGGTTTTCCATAACCAGACCAGTGGTCTTTGTATAATAAAACTAATTCCCATTCTGTACCAGTAATTTTGTTGTTCGCCAAAATTCGTGATTCTTTCTGAAAGATATGCGCTCGTCATCAAACTGTCCCATTGATAGCCTGGCTGGATTGCGACGGTTTTCTCCATTTCTAAATTATTTCCTACATAAAAATTTATCCCGCCGTTATAGGATATGATTACTGGTTCATAAGCATATAAATAATTGCGCATCGTAACCAGAGCCGTTGGTGCCAATGTTAAAAGTAAAAACATTGTTAGATATTTTAATCTTTTTACCAAAGCCATTTCTTTAACAACAACCCATAACCAACCTAATAAGATGGGCAAAAGAATCAAGAAATTGGTCAAGGTAATGCTCAAAAATCCATAACCAATGCCTCCGATTAGCAACCATATCCATCTTAATGGTTTATTCTTACCAAATTCAGAAAATTTTATCAGACTGAATATTGAAAATAAAAATAAAAAACCAATAAGGACTGAGGGAAGAATTTCTAAGTTTGCCTGGATGATTGGTAGATAGAGTGCATATATAAATGATGCTACTAATGCGGTCTTTTTATTGAATATATTTATACAAACATAATAGAGTAATAGGATGCTTAACAGGTCAAGGAAAATCTGGACGATCTTTATGCCATTGATTGAATGATTGAAAATCTTTAATAGAATTGCAACAAAATAATAGTAAAATGGGGGATGATAATAAGAACTGGGTGGACCAAGGAAATTTTTTGTAAGGATATAATCAGCAATTTTGATATATTCGGCTCCATCAACAACAGGAAAATTAAAGATGGGATTCTTTGATTCCAGTTCATAATAGTGAAAAAAACGTAAAAAGATTGCAATGAGTATTATCAAAATTATATATTTATTTAATCGCAAGTCTGGATATATCCTATTTTATCAACCCCAGCCAGGGTCCTAAAAGAAATTGTAGTCTGCCTATCAAAAGACTCAAGCGTGCCATTACTGTATATCCAAATGAAGCACCAAAGCCGACCATAATAAAAACAATCCCAACATAAGAAACAGGCTTGAGAATTCCTTTATGCTCTCTTGAAAAGAAAAAGAAAAATATTGTGGCAATGACACCGATAAATATCAATACTGCCCACAGACCTTGTTGCCAGTTCGTAAACAGATGGGGATAGAGAATTGTGCCCTGCATCTGTTTTATTACATCTGCTTGGATGATTGCAGGAATGCTTACACCTGAAGAAAAGCCTAAGGCAACAGCAATGGGAATTCTGACGAGCCAGGAGATTTTAGGAATAAATCTGCAGAAATATAGTATACCGATAAACATTGGAATGAGCACAAGATAATTTCCGCCCTGTAAAGGCATAATAAGCCGCGGGGTCAATACCAGATGCCAGGTTGCCGCAATTGCATAGCCATTTGCAACACCAACGAATAGATGCTCACAAAAACGGTAAAATGGGTTCTCTTTGTATAAAAAGGAGAGAATCCCTAAGGTTAAAAATGCACCAATCCATATCCAGGGGTCATGACTCATAAAACCTCCCTTTGTAAAATGCCAAAATACCTAAAATGCCTAAATGCCTAAAGATTAGGAATTTTGGGTTTTTAGATAAGTTTTTAACCATTTAACCTTTTAACCAATATTTATTTTCTTTTTCTTGTGGCAAAATAGCCGATATTACCGATTACTACCAGTAAAAGGATTGCCAGATGTGCAATTGATTGGGAACTCATTCCCCTTGTTGCGGGTATGGGACCTGTAAGATTATATTTTGTATTCACAAGATACTCATACTCTGATGCGCCCTTTAATCCGGCAATCATTCCGGTCATCTGGCCGGTCTGTAAGAATGGATAAAAGTCGGGTGCCATAACCGCAGTGGCACCAGAACCTACCTTCACACCAAATCTTGTGTTTGCATAAACTACCCAAGATTGAGGATATCCACTTCCGGCGATTGATACGATTATGCCGATATCATTATAATTTTTTATCTTTTTCATCATCTCCAGGGCCCCGGTTCTATTTTTGTAGTAATCCGCAGGAAATGCCTGGCTGATATCAGAGCCCATTCTCAAGACTGCAGCGAGCCACAATGGTGGATACCCTAAGAATACATAGTTCCTGCCATAGATAATTGAATCCTGATTGCTCATTGCTTTATGATTGAATTCTTGGGTGACCTGGTCAAGCCCTTGTTTTGCCAGCCCCAGTCCCTGGATATAAGATGACATCACTAAAACCGGAATTCTCCTTGCAAAACTATGGCGTAAAAGGGCAATGAACATTGGATGCAATTCAGGGCTCGTCTGCGGGTCATAATCCGCAGAGATTAAGATTCCCTTTTCTTCAGGATTTATCTCCTCAATTGCATCAAACAATTTCTGGGTCGGTGGCATTACATTTGTCTTTATTGAAAATGGAAATATGAGTGGTATTAATACTGAAAGTCCTACAATCAAAAAGACAATCCTGCGGTCAATTTTGAGTAATGATTCCCAGAATTTCATTTTATGCCCCCATTATTTAACCTTTTAACCAATTTTTTATTTAACCATACACTCATTTTCCGCCTCCGAGCCAGTTCCTTTCAATGCCGAGCATAATCTTTAAAGAAGTTGCGGCAATACCGAGTCCAACTCCGAACAGGATTCCTCTTTTTGATGCAGTGTTTGGCACATCCATAATCCACTGGGCAAGATGTGGTAATTTGGGAGAAATGTAGTATCCGATTGGAACCACACCCACCATCACAATAAATGCCGAAACAAGGAGCAATGTTGCTTCAAATGTGCGGGCACGGAACGCCCGATACGCAGCAGATGCCATAAAGAATGCCAGAAGTGCAAACATTGTTGCGCCGAGCGGTGTCATAATATTGTCATAGATTACCTGGATTGAATACTTTATCTGAATAATCTTATCACCGAGCATAATCTGGGGCTGGACAGGTAATGGTCCCTTTCCTTCCATTCCACCAAAGAGCCCAATAATTGCAGTGATTACTATGGCAATGAGCGTTACCCAGGAATAGGGCCAGTTTTCTCTTTTTCTCTGGATTTTGTCTATGTGATGATTGATAAGACTTCCCAGGCCGAGCACAAGGGCAAATGCCGCAATAATCCCGAGCCAGTCAAGAAAGTTCATATAGATATCTTTGGAAATCTTGTGCGGTATAAAGAATTGCACAAGCATTGCAATTCCAATTATTAACACAATCATCAAAGGTATTGTCCTCTGCATAAAACCTCCTTTCGTCTGGTTAAATGGATATTGGTTAAATTGTTAAATAAAATCATAATTTGGTTAAATGGTAATTGGTTAAATGAAATCATAGTTCAGATTTCTCCTTCATTCGCTTCAAATATTTAATGTAACTATTCAAATCTTTCAGTAAATTGTATCCTTCGTCCTTTAATCTGTTTATGTAATCTTCAGAAAAATATTTTTCATCAAGACAGACATTCAAATCATCTAAAATTTCTTCTAATGAACCCCTTGATTGCCGACAGAATTGGATATTTTCTTGATAATAATATCTACCATGTCCTTCCGCAATGTTGTTTGTAATTGAAACAACCGCTCTTCTCATTTGAGGGTCTAAATTATATTTTTCCTCAGGGGGCAATTTCCTAATCAATTCATAAATTTTCTTTCTGAATTGTCTTGCCTTTTTATATATCTCTAAGTCTTCAAATGTTTTAAACCTTTTTTCATCTTCTTTTTTGTTATTATTTTTCATTTTTTAATTTAACCTTTCAACTAAATTGTTTATTTAACCATTTAACCATTTAACTAATTATTTAATTCTGTCATTGTATGTTAAAGAAATTGAAGATGGGTAAGCCCAGTTTCAAAAATGCGAGTAATGTAGCAATTACCATCACGCCAACTATTACCAATTTACTATAATCCTGACTCTTGAGTGCTGCAAGGAGTGTGGGATTCCTTGAGATATAGGCACTTGCTGCATATAGTTCTTCACCGATAAGTGTATAATCACAGGCAGTAATAAAAAACGGTAACTGTGTCACTGCGTCGGTTCCGGCAATCTGTATTGCACCTGTAGAAGCACCACTTTCAGCCATAATCAGTGATTCTGCCCAGAACATACCAACAAGAAAGTTTGTTGCCGGTTTCTCTCTAATCATAATTCCGCTCACTGCTGCAGCGTATGCAAATTGAGAATCGGTAACAAAATAGACGCTATCAGGATTGAATGCATCAGGCCTGCCGACTTTATTGTATGATTCTTTTACGACTTCTCGGGCAACAGTATAGACAATCGGGTCTCTGTTGGGAACAATCAGAGGCGTATTATACTGGGCAGTCTTTTTGGCAACTTCAGCAAGGATATTCAATGAAGCGATAGTTGCGACATCATCAATGACCGATGTCCCGGGCACATACAATATTGGTCTACCCATCTCTGTTGCCCTGCCCACTGCCTCATCAATGGCAGATAATCCTGCAATACGTCGCACAAAGATATCCTTACTACTTTTCTTTGCATACTGTATAAAAAACAGAACCAAAAATATAAAAATAACAATTCCGATTAATGCATTGATTCTACCAAGATGGAACCATTGTGGTGAAGCAATAATATAGGGTGTGGTTTCAGATGATATTTTTTCTCCATCTTTTGTTATTGCCACAATCCGATAGGCATAAGGCACATTATTAAAAATTCCTACGCGGTCCTGAAAAGTATTTACCTGATTTCCCAACCGTGCATAAACGCCATAGTTACCGCTATCTTTTTCTGCCCTGTTCACATAGTAGCCTAAAAATTCTTCTGGCTCCTTTGAGCCTTTCCAGGTTATTGATATTTTTCTCTTTCCGTCTGCAATAGTATCCTTCTCTATTCTGAACGGAATAGAAATTTCCTTTACTGCCCTTGCTTCATAGGTATATTCTTTTTCTGATTCTGCAGTGCCATCAATAAATTTTTCTTCATCAGGATACGTATAATCAATGTATTTAAAGTTATTAGCACTATCCTTTTCTGCCCGGTAGATTAGTGTCAGGTCATAATTTTGTCCAATTACCTTTGGATTAATTTTCCATTCTATTTTGATCACCCGACCGGTCATACCCACAGAATCAGAAACAATCTTAGCGGGCATCACAATCTGGTAATTTTTGCCAATGTAATACCGATAATCAACACCAGGTTTTATTGTTGTATCTGTAAAGAAGAATGTATCCTTGAATGCCGCAATGGAGTCATAGACCAGACGAATTAAGGCATAATTTTTTATCATATCATAATTTGGTGACGGCTCCCAGGTTATTTTGAAGCCTTCACCTTCATCATTGGGAATATCAAAGGCATGGATAAATTTTGGTGTGCCGATTGTGAAGAGGGGAGGAGATGGATTTGAGAAAGCCCTTTCATCTCCTTTAACTGAAGCCACTTTATAAAAATACTTTACACCATCCTTCATTGTGGTGTCACGGAAAGAGTCCTGAGTCTCTAAAACTGAGCCAAGCAGCTCATAATCACCATTCTTTTCAGACCGCCATATTTCATAGGTCTCGCCCAGATATAAATCATTCGGTCTTTTCCATTTGATAATATTTCTGTTATTTACCGTATCCTTTACCAATTGATAGCCAATAGAGACAATCTTAAGAAAGTTCTTCTGGTGATTATATTCTTTCATTCTTTCTCTCTTTACCACATCATAAAGATATTCATTATCAGATTCAATCTTATCGTCAATGAAGATGGTATCCTGGAATATGGTTTGCAGTAATATGTATTTTGAACGGTAAATCTCATATTTATCTATCTTTTCCACCCTGTCCCAGCCAATGGTGATACTGATGCTGTCCTGATTGATAATGTTTATCGCCCGCACATTCTCAGGCGGTGATATTCTGTTGAGCAAAAAATATATAAAGATAAATTCAATCATAGAATCTCCTCTTGTTTTTATACTTAAGTATACTTATAATTAATTAAAAATCAAGTGAATAGAACCCTGACCGTCACCTTTTTTCATTTAATGAAAATTTCACAGACCTGCGGTTTACACAGGGGTTATTAAGGGGAATCAGGGGGAATAAAGGGGTATCAAGGGGAAGAAGACATTTGTAGGTAATTTAAGGCAATTGAAGGCGTAGAGGAAGATGGTTTAAAAAGATTATGTTTTAGAGGGTGAAGAGATGATTTACGAAACGGGCAACTAAACCGTCCAACAACAAACGATTCATTTTTAGGCATTTAGCCCGGATTATTCATACTATTTTTGGCTAAATTTGTTCCGGTGCAGTCCCAGAGCGGTTCCACGGCACTTTTCAGCAAGAAAAATTTTTGACACTCTGTTTTTTTCCTCGTCATTGCGAGGCAACGCAGTTGCCGAAGCAATCTCATCTGTTATTGAATATATCAGGGATTGCCACGCCCTTGCCTTCGGCAAGGGCTCGCAATGACATTGAGTATGAATAATGCAGGTTAAAAGACCGTTTATCGTTTAACGGTTTCGCTGCCCGTTTCGTCAAACGGTCTGGTCTTTTGTAAAGCCATACCAGCATCCATGCCCAATACCCATAAACCAAGACCAACAATAATCTGTATCTATCTTTTCTGATGTAATAGTTTAAAGGCTGTGTCACAATAACATTGAATATGAATAATCCGGGTTAGAGATCCTGAACCGAGTTCAGGACAGGTTTTGGACTTTTAGGTATTTATTTAATCACACCCAGCCAGGGACCTAATAAAAATTGTAATCTGCCAATCAATAAAGAGACCCGTGCCATTACTGTGTAGCCAAATGCTGCACCAAAGCCAATCATAATAAAGACAATCCCGATGCGTGAAGTAATTTTCAGCACTCCTTTATGTTCTTTTGAAAAATAGAAATAGGAGAGGGTGCAGAGAACACCGATAAAGAGAATCACTGACCAGACAATTCCGGTATTACCAGCATGCCAGGACTGAAAATTTTCTGAAGTGAGAATTGTGCCCTGAATCTGCTTGATGATATTTGCCTGGATTCCTGCAGGGATTGATGCCCCGGTATAATAGCCGATTGTTATTGCAATAGGAATCCGCACGAGCCAGGAGACCCTGGGAATGAAACGGCTAAAATAGAGCATACCGAGCACAAAGGAAATAATGTATAATAATTTACCCTGTCTGAATAATGGGTCAAAGAGCGAAGGGACAAGGATGTTGTGCCAGTAGAATGTCACTGCATAACCATTAGCCGCACCAACAAAGATGTGTTCAGCAAGTTTGTAGAAAGGGTTGTCTTTATACAAAAAAGAGAAGATTGCGAGACTCAAAAGTGCACTGATCCAGAGCCAGGGGTCTAATGTGAGATTCATTTCTGCCTCCTTTTTATAAGATAACCGACATTGCCAATTATGATAAACACCATCATCACAAGGTGTGCGTAGGTGAGCGAAGGTAATGCCTCACTTGCCTTGCGCCTTTTCTGAATATCCAGTTTCTTCTCTACAAGTTCTTCATATTCAGCAGCACCTTTCATACCTACCATAAGTCCGCTGAATTGTCCTGTCTGTAAATATGGATAGTAGTCACTCGCCGAGACAGCAGTGCAACCAACACCAACTTTCAAACCGAATCTATTCTGGGCGTAGGAAACCCACCACATTGGCGGGTCCCCACTGCTTATTGAGATGAGCAATTCAACATTGTTATAGTTTTTAATCTTTTTCATTAGCGGAAGCGTATCGGTCTGATTGCCATAATAGTCTTTTTTGTATACATTGGTTATACTCTCACCCATCCCCAGGATTGGAATTAATGGCGGAGGTTGCCAGCCTAAAAATACATAGTCCCTTCCATAAATTATACTATCTTCGTATGATTTTGCCTGTTCATTAAATTCACCAATAACCTGGTCAAGGGCAGACTTTGCCAGTCCGAGCGGCTGGACATATAGACTCAAACCGAGTAATTTAATTTTTCTTTTGAAGGCATGCCTTAATATTGCCAGAGCCATTGGTTCAAGTTCAGGTTGTGTCTGTGGGTCATAATCAAAATCAATCATCAATGCCTTATCACTCTTGATTGTATCAACTGCAAGAAAAAGTCTTTCCACTGGTGGCATCACCCTGACATGCTGTGCTGAGGGAAATATTAAAGGAACGATTACAACAATCGCTAAAATAAGGTAGATTACCCTGCGGTCAATTTTAAGCATCAAATCCACAATTTTCATTCACCACCTCCAAGCCAGGAACGTTCAATCCCGAGTAAAATTTTCAACGCAGTGGCAAGTGAACCAAGTGCAATACCAAAGGCAATTCCCCTTTTCCCTGCGACATTTGGCACATCCATTATCCACTGGGCAAAAGAAGGAAGTTTCGGAGAAATCTGATTTCCCAGGGGTAGGATTCCTATCATCACCACGAACGCAGAAATCAAGAGTAAGGTTGCCTCACTTGAACGTGCCCTGAATGCCCGATATGCAGCAGAAGCCATAAAGAATGCCAGAAGCGCAAACATTGTTGCACCAAGGGGAACTTCAACATTGAGATAGATTGTCTGGATATCAAAATGGAAGTTTCCTATCCTTGTTGGCAGGGGTCCGGTTCCTGCGACACCGCCAAATAGACCAATAAATGCAGTCAAAAGGAATGTGATTATCAGAACCCATGAATACTGCCAGTTTTCTCTTCTTCTTTTTATTTTGTCAAAATGGACATCTAAAAGACTGCCCAAGCCTAAAATTAGGGCGAATGCCTCAAGGATTCTCAAAAGGTCATTGCGCAAAAATTCATCAATGTGCTGAACACCCGGGTGTGGAACCAAAAAGGGGATGATCCCAAAGATTCCAAAAACAAAGACCAATATAAGCGGGAAAGTTCTTTTCATTTCAACCTCCGATTATCTGAATAAATTTAGAATTGGAAATTTTGTTAATATTCCAATTATGGAACCAATAATCATAATTCCACCAATTATCAATTTGCCCCAATCTTCACCTTTTATCGCACCCAAAAGGAGCGGTTCTTTTGAGATATACGCAGAAGCCGCATATAACTCTTCACCAATAAGTGTATAATCACAGGCAGTGACCAAAAAGGGTAATTGTGCCAGAGAATCAGTTCCGCTTATTTGAATGGCACCGGTGGAGGCACCGGTTTCAGCAAGAATTAGAGATTCCGCATAGAATGTTCCAATCAAAAAGTTTGTCGCGGGTCTTTCCCTGAGCATAATGCCATCAATTGCAGCAGCATAAGCAAATTGGGAGTCAGTAATAAAATAGACACTATCCGGGTCAAAGGCATCTGGTCTACCAACCTTTGTATATGATTCTTTTACAATCTCCCGTGCGACCGTATAGACAATCGGGTCGTAGTGCGGGTTTATCAATTTTGTATTATATTGCGCAGTCTTTTTTGCAACTTCACCAAGGATGTTCAGTGAGGCTATGGTCGCTATTTGTTCAACATACCCAATTCCCGGACAATAAAGTATTGGTTTTCCCATCTCTGTTGCCCTACCCACTGCCTCATCAACTGCCGCAAGACCAGTAATCTTTCTGATATATAGTTCTTTTCCCTTCCTTGCCCTATAGATGTAATATAATATAATACCACCGAAAATTATGAGGGCGACAAGAATATTTGTCTTGTTGCGGTCAAACCACTGGGCAGAACTAATAGCCGGCCGGGAAACTTCTGAATATGCCCTCAGTGTATCCTTTAATGCAGCAACTTTATAAAAATATTTCTTGCCATCTTCGGTTTCGTCTTCAATACTATTCCTTGTCCTACCGATGTAGCCAACCTTTTCAAAATCCTGAGCATTTTCGCTACGATATATTTCATAACCATCAAGAATGGCATCATCAGATGATAACTGCCATTCAACAATTACTACACCACCGCCATCATCAGGGGCATCGTAGGCTTGGATATCGGTTGGTGGTGCGATATTTAGAACGAACATTATAAAAATTAAGGTCATTATAACTCCTTTTTATTGATTTTCGTCAGACGTTAATCGGTTGCGAAATGCGTTTCGTCATCGTTAGACGGTTTCGTTTTTCGTATTCCAAACGACTGCCAGGCAACGCTTAATTTATATAACTGTCTTGAATTTTTGTCATAAACGTCAATAAGTTTACTGACCAATTCAGGTTCAATTTTATAGACATCACGAACATGGCTTAAAGAAACAATAGTCTCATTGCTTTCACCCGCGGCGTCATCAAGATATTTTTGTAAGGCTTTGGGTTGATGCCGTTTAGCAAAACCTTCAGCAATTAAGCGTGGGATTGCTTTGACTGATCGCCTCAATTGATCGACGAGGTCAAATTGTTCACATTTAGGCAATTTGGGAATGATTTTCGTCATAATTATTATTGACGCTTTATATGAATTTTGATAAACCTCTAAATCTGTGAAACTTTTTATTTTTTTCCGCATTACGACGACTCCTTAACGAAACCGTTTCGCTTTTCGCAACCGTTGAACGAAACCATTTACTTTTCCTTGCATTTACACGGTAAAGACCGGCATTTCGGGCAACCCTGCGCATATTTTTCCATTGCCCTTTCTGCGTCAATTTTAAGGATTGAACCTACGGACAGAAGCCAGGCAAGGCAGTCAGCAAATTCTTCGGTTATTTTTATTTTATCGCCCTTTCTAATTGCCCGTGCGAGTTCACCAATCTCTTCAATCAACCAATTAAAGGTTTTGTCCAATCCCCTTTTTGAATCTTTTGCAAAATATATTTTTTCAATAAGTTTTTGCCATTCGTTCAATTCCACAGCACCCCCTTTTTCAAATTTTTATTTTTTGCGGGCATAAAGCCCTACACTACCTGAATTAATGCGGGCATAAAGC
>JBBINQ010000005.1:83157-92652 GCA_037443805.1 Caldifarciminota bacterium
CCTGAATTAATGCGGGCATAAAGCCCTACACTACATTTTATCATTAAAAACTGTAGTGTAGCCCCTTGTGGGCGTAAAATTCTGGTAGCCTTTTATAGGCGCGGTGTTCCCATAATCAAAAAGGGAAGGGTAAAGACCCTTCCCTTTTTTTGATTTTCTGTAATCCTTAGAATGCCTGCTCGTAGTCATCCCATGGTTCGCCACCAATACCATTGGCATTGCCGTCAAGGTTATAACCATTTGTTGCCTTGACTTCTTTTGCAACGAAAGCCCGGCGACCACCACCAATTGTCCTTTTATAATAGTAATCAATCATAGTTCTATCGCCCGCTGTATTTGTATAGACTCTCATCTCACCAGGGACATAGCCGGTATTATCATATACCTTAATGTTGTTTGCCGTGATTGTAGCATTATCAAGCAGTCTCGTGAATGTAATTGTCACACCACTGGTGCCGATAGTTGTTACGCTCTGGACACGCGGTGGATTATTCGGGTCATCAACCCTGAAATAGGACTGCAAATCAGGTTCAGTCTCTTCAGGACCATCATCATCACCATCAAGTTTGAGAAGATATGCAGGTGTCTTTGAATCTCCGAGTCTTTTAATATTATTGCATTTTACAGTAATTATGTAGTTTTGGCCGGTGTTCAATGGATTTGCTGGCTGAAGCACAATACCATCAAAGTCCTTAGAAATAAGATTGAGCGAAATTGAACCACCGCCCTCTTGTGAAAGCTGGATATTGCTTAAATTCAAAGTGGAGGTATCCATTGGTGTTATCACGGGAAAATCAATTGTAATAAATGGCTGGGTATTGTTTGTAGCAGTGGTATCAGGTGAAAAACTGCTTATCGTAGGCTGGAATGTAGCAACGAGTGTATCAGAAAGTGGTGCAGTCCAGAATGTGGAGTGATAATCATCATAAGGAGTGCCATCGGCAAAATCATCATTATCACCATCAAGTGGCGAACCATAAATATTACGCATACCTGTTGCACCAGAGACAAGGCGGAGCAAGAATGAACCAGAGTCAGGAACATCCGAGATGGAAATATAGAGTGTTTTTATTTCCGGATAGTATTCAGGAGTAATCTTATCGCTGGCAATTGTTGTATTGGTGCGCACATCAAGGATTATGATATTGTCTTTTGTCATACTTGCTACGTCCATAAAATCTGAGAAACTTACTGTAATCAATCCCTGAATTCCGGTCTTGCTTGCATCCTGGTCAGTCATCTCCGTATAATTTACTGGACTGATACTCGTGACAGTCGGAAGATTACCAGCACCTATACCCTGTGGCATATCAGGGTCAGGCGATAGAATATTCTCTGCCTTCTGACAGGCAACGATTATCAACAAACTTAATCCAAGATAGATAAATTTTTTCATTTTATCCCCCTGATTAGAATTTTAATGTTGCGGAAATTCTCCAGTTGGAAAGGTCGGTAAGTTCGCTGAATCCCATTAAATCTATCTGGAGATTATCATTTACTTTCCAGCCAATGCCATAGTAATAATCGGTCTGCGGTGTATTCTCTTTATGTGTTTCATCAGAGCCAATTGGTTCAGGACCGGGGTCAATCAAATCTTCGGTTACTGCTCCGGTGCCATCAACGGTCCTTGTTCTCTGCGGTTCATACTGGACGAGTTCAGTGATTGTTGTATAATCATCCATTGTATAGGTATGCTGTGCACCAAGTCTCAAAACCAGTGGTTGGAAAAGATAGAATTCCATACCTACAGGAATTGCAATAAAATTGGTTCTGCCAGTAATTTTTGTCATCCAGGTCTGGCTTGACCATACTGTCTGGACATAGTCATCAGGGTCAAAACTTATTCCGTCATTATCATCATAAACTGTTCGTGCTACGCTTGTATCGCGGGCAAGTGTGGAATCAAATACTGATGAAGTGGTTAATAACAGTCCGAATCCTAATTTTAATCTTTCTGAAACTGTAAATAGTTGCTTTGTGCCTAACTGAATGCCTTTTATGCTTGAAGAGCCATCATAATAGGTAATTGTATTTGTTGTATCCCGGGTAAAGTCGGTCATAATGTTTTCTCTTGTGCGGTAGGAATAATCAACCGCATCATCTGCATAATTGAGTGATTGCATAAAAAATCCAAGATAGAACCTTCCCTGTGCATTTTCATTATAATTATAAAATGCACGAAGATTAGCAGTGATGATATTCCCGGATTGCGGTTGATTCAGCGAATCAATCATATTGGTGCGAATATACGAAGTCGTTGTGTCTGCAGGATTGGTGAAGACAACTGAATCACCAATGATATTTGCTTTATCACTATTACCAAGCAGTCCAAAACCGGCAAGGAGTCCAATTGACATCTTATCCATGTCTCTCCAGACGCTGAATAAAATGTCGTTTTCGCCATAGTTGAAATTATTATCGCCCGAAGATTTTGCACGATTGATCAAGGTTGTAGTATTTGTTGTCAAATCCTCTTCAGTATAGTCATAGGTAAAGTTGTTTAATGGGTCAGTAAATGCATTTTTATAATCAATCCGTAAATAACCGAGCCCCAATCTGAGATTCTCCATTTTATATCCGAATCCAATAAAGAAGTTGTTATCCTTGCTCAGGTCATACGCTGAACGAGTTTCTGTCTCAATTGATCTCCAATCATAAATACCATTATTGTCTATATCATCCCAGTCAATGGTAGTAACCTCGCCATCACCATATATTTGGCTACCGTTTGGGTCAAATAGACCTGTTGGTTGTGCAGTCTTGGTTACGCTCCGGTCATAGACCATGCCAGGATAGAATTTTCCGATGTTTGTTGCACCACCAACAAGGACATAAGGCACACTACCATTAGAAAAGAGATTTTCGTTACCAGTTACAAAATTGGATAGACTTGTCCAGACGCGTGAGCCCTGTATTTCACATATCCTCGCCGGGTCAAAGAGGAGGTCATAATCATCCTCAAAAAGACCCGCAGTTGACTGGTATCTGAATGATTCGTATACCAGTCCAGAAGATAGCGATAACATTATCGCTATTGTTAAGGCATATTTCATATATTACCCCCTTTTTTATGCCTGTTTAAGACCTATGTATTTTAATTGTTCAGGCATTAGAAAATCTTCTATGCCTGCTGCGCACATTTTTTTATTGCTTTATCACCCCCTTTCAGTATTTCAAGATTATATATATATATTGCAAAAAGTCAACAACTAAAATTAATGACATTTAAGTCTCCCCTTGATTTTTATTAAAAATTAATTATAATATTATTAAAGAAAGGGGGTTATATGAAAAAGATAGCACTATTGGGTCTGTTCGTTAGTGCGCTGGTCTTTGCCAGTCAACGGGTCGTAGTCTTTGAAGAGTTCACCCGTGTGTCAGGCTGACCCTATTGTCCTGGTGCAGCAAGAGGTCTTGCTGAGAATTATAATCGGGACTATGATTCAGTCGTTGTGATTGCATACCACGCAAATGGTTATCCATTCTCCTGTCCTGATGGTGTTGCCCGCTGGACATATTATGGTATCTCAGGAACACCTATTGTTCAAATTGATGGGAATAACCAGGAGGTTGGTGGTGTGAGTATGCCCGGCACAATGTATCCTATTTATCGTCGCTGGGTCACACAGCGCCTTGCTGTGTCAAGTCCCCTTACAATCAATATGACCTGCACCTATGATACAACATCCAACAATGGAACTGTAACTGCGACAATTGTAAATACTTCAACAGGTACTGTATCAGGCACATTGCAGTTTGCAATAGTTGAAAATAATATCCCATACTCCTGGTATGGGCTTACCAGTGTTGAACATGTATGCCGGGATATGCTGCCCGATGCTAATGGTGAAGCAGTATCAATTCCTGCTGGTGGAAATGTTGTGAAGTCCAGGAATTTTACAATAAGTTCAGGATGGAATGAATATAATTGCAAGATTGTCGCATTTGTTCAGGGTTCAAGCAAGGAAATTTATCAAGCAGGAGAGGTTGGTGTTACTGGAAAAGTAAATATGGATTATTATGGTTTGCGATTTACTGAAACTTCAGGCAATGGCAATAGGATTGCCCAGCCTGGCGAGGCAATCAGTGCTTATATCTATGGTAAAAATTACGGCGATGGAGTTTATACTGGTGGTGCAACAATATCAACCAGCGACCCCTATATTACGATTACTTCATCTACCCCTCAGACAGTATCCATTGGCTCAGGAGATATTGATACAGTTTTAATAACCAATTTCAACATCAGTTCTTCCTGTCCAACGCCAAGGACGGTTCAGTTCCTTCTCAATTTTGGAACACCAGGTGATACGAATACAATCAATTTTATCGTCACAAATCAACCAGGGTTTGTAGATAATATTGAATCTGGTCAGGGCAATTGGACCCATTCTGGAGGTAATGATAACTGGCACATCACCACGCATAAGAGCAATTCTCCTACCCATTCCTGGTACAGTGGTGTTGAGAATACCTGGCAATATACTATTCTAAATGATGCCTCGCTCGTTTCTCCATATTTTGTGGTAACACCTGATAGTTTCTTAAGGTTTTATCACCAATATGCGACTGAATTAAATTATGACTACTCTTATTGTGAAATTGATAATAATTGTGGCTGGTGGCAGATTCTTGGCATCTATAATGGAACCCAGAGTTCCTGGACCCAGGTGAGTTATCCGCTCAGTTCCTATTCTGGTCAGACCGTGCGCCTGAGATTCCGCTTTATCAGTGACCAGAGTGTCAATGCAGAAGGCTGGTATATTGATGATATTGCAGTGCCAGTTCTCGTTGGTATTGAAGAGGCGAATTCCAGTACCCCAGAATTTTCACTAAAAGTTCTACCAAATCCATTTACAAAGAGTGCAAAAATAAGATTACCTATACTCAATGAGTCCTATCAATTGAAGATCTACAATGCTGAAGGTAAATTAATCAGACAATGGGAAAAGGCACAGATAGAACCAGCGAATCTTATTATCTGGGATGGCACGGATAGTCAAGGTAAGCGTATGCCAGCAGGGATATATTTTATTAAGATGACTACCGAAACCAGGGATTTGAGCCAGAAGGTAATCTTACTCAACTAATTACTCCATTCATTATCAAAAGGGGCAGGTTTTTACCTGCCCCTTTTTTTCTGATGGTTCTCCACTTTTCTAACTTATACTACTTACTACCTACTACCTACTACTTACTACCTACTATCTTCCATCTTCACATCCACGCAACCACTCAACTTCAGAGCCACATATCCCATCCTCTTATCTTTGTATCGCTAATCCCTTGATTCCCTTGATACCCCCTGATAACCCTTAATTCCCTTTTGGTATTTAGGTATTTTGGGCTTTTATTGGTTGACATCTATTAGTAAGTATGTATAATTGTTCGGCTATAGGAAAGGGGGTGATATCAATGCCTAAGGGACTATTCTCCTTTATTAAGTGTGCGGGTTGAGCATCTAAGATTTCTAAGGCGCAGTTAGCGCAGGCACTTTCTTTAATGCCTGTTATCAATGACCCGAACCTACTTGTTGGATTGAATACGGCTGATGATGCTGGTGTTTATAAATTGAGTGAAGATTTTGCATTGGTCTATACAGTGGATATAATGGCGCCAATGGTTGAGGACCCTTATACCTTTGGTATGATTGCTGCGGCAAATTGTATCTCTGATATCTATGCAATGGGTGGCATACCAAAACTGGCTTTGAATATTATCGGTTTTCCAGCAAAAGGGGATACTACAATATTAGGTGAGATACTAAAGGGCGGACAGACCAAGGCACAAGAAGCAGGTGTTGTTATCTGTGGTGGCCATACTTTCAATTCTGATGCCATGTTTTATGGGCTCTCTGTAGTCGGCTATATTAATCCAAAGAAGATTATCACTAATGCTGGAGCAAAGCCTGATGATGTTATTTTATTGACCAAACCTATTGGTGTGGGAACAATAGTGCAGGCGCTACTCCTTGATAAAGCCGAAGGAATAGATGTTAAACCTGTGATTGAGGGTATGATGGCACTTAATAAGAATGCCTCAATGACTATGCAGGAGATTGGAGTTGATTCTGCTACTGATATTACTGGTTATGGTCTAATCGGGCATCTTGTAGAAATGGCTGAGGCGAGCAATGTGGGTATAGAATTATATACCTCAGCAATACCAATTTACCGTGGTGCGATAGAAATAATAAAAGCAGGCATTATTGAACCCGGTATCACAATGAATCGTAATTCCTTTGAAAAAAAAGTAGAATTGAATAATATTGATGTTAATATCGTAAATTTAATATTTGGTTCAGAAACTTCAGGCGGTCTGGCAATTGTATTGCCTGAACAGAAGGTAAAGATTTTTATGGATAGATATCAACGCTCAGCAAAGATAATAGGTTGTATCACAAAAGAGCATCCCGGGACAATAAAACTTCTTCCATAAATTTTTCGTTTGTATTGACTTTTGAGCCCATTTTTATATAATTTAATATTTAATGCCCCTGTAGCTCAGCAGGATAGAGCAGCGGTTTCCTAAACCGCAGGCCACCCGTTCAAATCGGGTCAGGGGTATGTCGGGGACCAGGGTATCAGGAGATCAGGGTATCAGGGTATCAGGATATCGGGGTATCAGAGAAACAGGGATAGATACATGTGGAAGCGTTCCTGATATACTGGTAAACTTTTGAGGAGATAATATGAAAGATATGAAGCGGGGTGTTAAGACAGAAGATTCTTTCCAGCGGACAATGGAGAAATTAATAAAATTTTTTGTCCAGCATCGGGAGACTGCGATATGGCTCGGTGTTGGTGTGTTAGTCGTTATTTTTGCTATTGCTTATCTTTCGTTTTCTAAAGAAAAGATAAATCCTGAGGCAGAATTGATGTATACCCAGGCAATAAATTTTGTAAATATGGGAAAGATGCAGGAGGCAGAAAATTATTTTTTGCAATTGACTGAAAAATATGGAAATACCAGACCTGGCAGGCTTGCGTTTTATTATCTTGGTGTGTTGAATTACCATACTGCAAGATTTAATGAAGCACTTGATTATTTTGATAAATTTTTATCTAAGGAAAAGGAGGACCCTTTGCTTACACCATCAGCACAATTTGGTGCGGGATGCGCAGCAGAGGGCTTAAAGGATTATGAGCGTGCACTTAAATATTATGAGAAGGTAGCAAAAAATAAAGATTCTCATTTTTATTATCTGGGCATGCTTGCCTGGGCAAGGACAAATGGAATTCTGGGAAACAGAGAGAAGGCACACGAAATTTTGCAGAATCTTTTAACACAGAATCCACCCCAGGATATTGTCAGTGATGCAAGATTTTATTTAGGTTATTTTAATAAGTGAGCAAAGGATTTATTAATAATAGTTATTCAAATGTTTAAGTGTTCAGCAATGCCCTAAGATGAATAATCTTTCAGTCGCATTTTTGTGGCATTTCCATCAACCCATCTATTCAACACCTGAAGATAAGGTCTTACCAATGGCGTGGGTTAGATTGCATGCAATAAAAGATTACCTGGATATGCTTAGAAATCTTGAAAAATATCCCGGAGTCCATGCGACTTTTAATTTTACTCCATCCCTGCTTATGCAAATCCAGGATTATAAGGAGAACGGGTTTACTGATAGGCAATTTGTTCTATTTAAAAAGCGTGCAGAAGATTTGAGCCTTGAAGAAAAGATTGAGATATTAAAAGATTTTTTCCTTGCCAACTGGGAAAAGATGGTTGAGCCATATCCAAGATATTTTTCGCTGCTAATGAAACGGGGCAAAAAACTTGTTCCTGAAGAACTCATCAATGTTGCCCAGAATTTTACCACTGATGAGATTCGTGATTTACAGGTGTGGGCAAATTTATCCTGGATTGACCCATTGTTTCGTGATGAGATTAAAGAACTTTATCAACGCGGCAAAAATTTTCGCGAGCAGGATAAAGAATTGATTATCAATCTTCAAAATAAGATTATAAATGAGGTATTTGGAGCATATAAAAAGACAGCAGAATCAGGGCAGATTGAGATTACAACATCGCCTCTGGCACATCCAATTTTGCCATTATTGATTGATAGTAATCTGGCAAAGGTTTCCAATCCCAATCTTGATATTCCCTTTGAATTCAAACACCCTGAAGATGCAAAAGAACAGATTGTGTTGGGGATTGATGTTTTTGAAAAAATTTTTGGATTCAAACCATCTGGACTCTGGCCTTCAGAAGGTAGCGTGTGCCAAGAATTGTTTGCCATTCTTTCTGAGATCGGCATAACCTGGATTGCTACGGATGAAGAGATTCTTGCCCGTAGTATAAATGTCTCTTTCAAACGTGATGATAATGGAATCCCTAATCATAGCCAATTGTTATATCGCCCTTGGCAATCAGAAAATATAAAGATTTTTTTCCGTGACCATCTTCTATCTGACCGTATTGCCTTTGTATACAATACCTGGGAACCAGAAAAGGCTGTAGATGATTTTATCGGTCGTATAAAGCAGATTTCACATTCACTTTCACCTATGGAGAAATATATTGTGCCAGTAATTCTTGATGGTGAAAATGCCTGGGAATACTTTAAAAATGATGGCACAGAATTTATCCAATTGCTTTATAAAACTTTATCCGATGAAAATATTCCCACAACTACATTTTCAGAATTTTTAAAAGAAAAATCATTTACGCCACATAATTTGAATAGAATTTTTCCGGGTTCCTGGATTGGTGCAAATTTCAATATCTGGATTGGCAGACCCGAAGACCACAAGGCATGGAAGATAATAAAGGATTTGAGAGATAAACTTGTGGCAAAAGGGATAACCGATAAAGAAATTTGGATAAGGTTATTTTTTTTAGAAGGGAGTGATTGGTTCTGGTGGTTTGGTGATGATTTCTTTTCAGTCACAACTGAGGTCTTTGATGAACTCTTCAGGCAGAACGCCATCTGGATATACAAAAAGATTGGTATAGAACCACCCCATGAATTATTTATGCCAATAAATCCTCAGGCTGAAATCTGTGCAACACAGCCAATAGACCAATTCTCACCCATTATTGATGGAAAACTTACTTTTTTCTATGAATGGTATAATGCAGGTTGCCTTGATTTAAAGAGAATTGGCGGAACTATGCAAAGGTTTGCCGGGCTTTTTTCAATGGTTTATTATGGATTTGATAATAAAAATTTATATATCAGATTTGATGTTTTAAATCAGGATATAAATCAATATGAATATGAAATAGCATTTGAAAAACCTTCAGGCTTAAAATTTATTCTTGGCAGTGAACAGAATATTAATTATAGAATAGGAGATATTGTTGAGGTGGCAATTCCATTGTCACAGATAAAATCAACTGCTGAGGATAATATTGAATTTATTATTAAAGCCAGGGAAGAGGGAATGGAGATTGACCGCACACCATTAATAAAAGTATCACTTGCCTTAAAAGATATTGTTCTAAAAAACTGGACCGTGTGAAAGAATGGTTTATGGTTAT
>JBBINQ010000005.1:92752-114478 GCA_037443805.1 Caldifarciminota bacterium
AAACGGGCATCGTAACCGTATAACGCTTAACGATCTTTTCAGGAATGCCGAGAGGGGGATTTGGCTTCTACGTTCCAACATTGAATTTAGATTTTACCGGATAAAAAAGGGAATATGAACAACGACCCCGTCCATGTTGAACATCTCAAAAATTGGTCAAAGTGATGGAGAAATCAGGAATATAAATAACCTGCTCGGAATGCCGAGAGGGGGAGTTGAACCCCCACGCGCCTTTCAGCACTGCGGATTTTGAGTCCGCCGCGTCTCCCAGTTCCGCCATCTCGGCAAATGGCAACTAATGTTGTTTTTAGTTTTGATACTTTTTGTGCTTGATAAATCAAGCAACTACAAATGCAGCGTGGCTAAACTATTACTAATTACTACTAATAAGTTATGGATAATTATATTCATAATTAACCCGATGTCAACTTACAAGTAATGCGAAAGTGTAGTGGTTCTATTTTATCCAGCCGAGCCGTTTATATTCTGTATAAATTAATTTAATTACCCTTTTTGGATTGGGGAATTCTCTAACCCATTTTAATCCCTGTTCTCTTTTTTTGTTGCGTAGTTCGGTGTCTGTAAGCACAGTATACAGCATCTCTTCAAGATTTTTTTTACTTGCATTTATAAATGGATGGTCAGGTAAAAGATATTCATATTCTTCAGGGATTTCAGTAATAGTCGGTATGCCAAGCGCCAGGAATTCAAGGCCACTACGGCCATATGCAGTGCCTGCATAATTGCCTATCTGGTCAATTCCAATATCGCAGGTTGCCTTTAATTCCATACATTTTTTATGTGTGACGCCTTCAATCAACGTAAATTCAAATTTGATTTTTTTTCTTAATCTTTCCACAATTTCAATTATCTCGGTAGTTCCCTTTGCGGTGCGACGGGTTGGTGAATGGCAGACCCTTAAAATTTTATTCTCAGTTTTTCTGGGAACAATTTTTTCTGCCTCAAATGGAATGGGCACGAATATTAGTGTGGGGTCAATCTTTATATGGTCAACCTCAGAGGTAAATTTCAATTGCGCATACTCTTTTAAGTAAGGATTTATTCCCCATTTTCTTAAATCACTGCCAAAAAAATGGGCAACGATATGTTTATTTTTTAATTTCTTAAGAATTCTCTCCCCATAGATAAATGGAATACCACCATCAAAGTGATAGATGTCAAAGGAATTGAAATGATAACGGTCCCAGAATTTATGCAATTGATAAAGCCATATCTGGTCGCGCATATTAAAAAAAATTTTTTCCAGTATATTATTACCTTTAATTTTCAATTTTAATTCTGACGGCAGGACATTTACATTGTCTTTTTTTAAAATTTTGCGTAAATATATGATAATATCAGAATTCAAAAGTGGATAGTTTAATAGAATGCCATCAGGAAAGCCAAGTCGTGAATGGGTCATAGTAACGAGCACGCCTTCATCACCATATAACTGGTGTTGCCGACTTAAGAGTCCAGCCACATCCTGGAAATTCTCAAAAGTTAGATGTAGAATCTTCACTTCTGGGCCATAAATTTTAATTTTAAGAAATGTTGCAGTTTTTTTAATTTTTGGGGGTCGGTTAATTTCTTTATCCCTCTCATAAAACCATCCCAGCCACTAAACCGTTTACTATAAATACGAAGGGCAATCTGCTCTAACTCCTTTTTCCCTAATTGGGGCTGAATGAATATTGGCACTGAACGAGATTGAAGAATTAATTCATTCCACTCATCGTCATAAGGCATTGACCATTCAAAATTGTCCGGAAGAAGTTGATTTTTCCGTGCATAAACTTCAAGGTAAGTTCCAGGATAGATTCTAACTCCAGCACCACTGGCTACGGTCGTTATTTTGTCACTATGCTTTTCAATAAATTCAAATGTTTGTTCAACATCATTCATCGTCTCACCAATGTGTCCAAAAGAGAAAAATACTTTTGTTTTGATATCTAACGCCTTACACATATTTAACAATTCTTCGGTTTGTTCAACAGTAATCCCTTTACGCATTAAATCAAGAACTTTTTGACTCGCTGATTCAGCACCGATATCAACATAATAACATCCTGCCTTCTGCATTTTTTCAAGAAGTGGCATATCCACAGTGCCAACCCGAACCTCGCATTCCCAGGGGAATTTTAAATCATGTTTTATAATTTCATCACATAGACTTTCAATATGCTCGCGGTCAAGTGTGAGCGCACTATCAAAAAATTTTATTGCTTTAAAATTGTATTCATTTAACAATTTTTCAATTTCAATAATGACATTTTGAGCAGAACGCACAGTTAATAGATTGTTAAACATCCGACTTGCGGAGCAGAATGAACAACGGTATAAACAACCACGAGAGGTGAGAAGGGAGATTCCCTTTTTATTTATGAAATCCATATTTATTTCATACTTTTTCATATTCAGAAGATGATAAGCAGGAGGAGGTAGTGAATCAAGATGGAGTCGGTGTGCAGGTGGATTATCTACAGGCATGCCATCCATTCTGAAACTTAATCCTCGTATTCTTTCAAATTTCTGGTCTGTGTTGCAGGTATTTAAAAATTCAAGAAGCACTTCTTCACCCTCACCACGAATCACAAAATCTATTTCTGGAATATTACGCAGAGTTTCATTTGCTGTAAATGTAGCATGAACTCCACCATATATCGTTATTATTTCTTTATTGATTGTCTTGGCAAGGCGTGCCAATCTGAATGATTCAAAGCGTGTATGGGTTGTGCCCGAAATACCAAGGAACCTGGGTTGATAAAGAGAGAGCCAGTGCTCTAAAGGTTTCTTTTCAATTTCAAAATCAATTATTTTTACAGAAATATTATGTGACTCAAGAAAACTGGCGAGGGAAGCGAGCCCCAGGGGCGGCATTCTTTCAAAAAATCCTTCTTTTTCTTCTGGATTTACCAAAAGTATATCAATCATTTTAAAATGTTTATAACCTGCTGGATACCATTTTGTAATAGTGTTTCTTTATAATTGAGTTCCTCTTTTGCTTTAAGACTATCGCCGCAGAGAATACTCTTACCCGTGTGTAATTTTTTTATAGATTTTCCTGATATGGATTCAATCTCTTTGATGAGTTGAGTAAGGGGTATAGATGAGCCACAAATATTGTAAATACTGTTCCCCGAGATGTCCCGCAGTTTAATTAAAGGCTCAATAATATCGTCAATTAAAGTAGGACATATTGCTCCATAATCAGTTTCTATGATTCCGGTTTTATTGAATGATTCAATAAGATTATACAGGTATCCCTGAAGAAGATTTTTCCCATAAGGGAAAAATATCCGCAGGATCTTCACCTCAAAATTTCTATTGTAATATCGGCAGAGTGTTTCTGCATGAAATTTTGTTGTCGCATAAAAACTGCGCGGGTTGTATGGTGCGCTTTCATTAAGATTCTCACCATAACCATATACTTCACCTGAAGATAATAGAATGAATTTACTCACTCCGACCTTCTTTGCCCATTCCAGCAGAAAGAGTGTCGTCATTACATTGGACATAAAAATTTTTGAAAATGAACCCGAATAAGATTCGTATATATGAAAGACATTCTTTACCTTTCTTGGTAGTCCTTTTTCAATATTCAATTCTTGCTCAAATTTAATAAAACCATATTTTAAGTTTATTTTTCCGAGAAATGACATAGGCACATCTTTAGGTGAAGGGAATATAGTATATACACTTTCCCCCCGTTTTATAAGTTCCGAAATCAATTGCTCACCAATACCCGAATGGCAGGTAACGAGGTTTTCAACTTCCATACTTAATTATATGTGAAAAATTGTTTTAGTCAACCATCTTTATTTTGTATCACAATTTATACCCTTGTCTTCAAACATCTTTTTTAGTTTAAGGAGTATTTTTTTGACAAGTTTTTTTCTATTACGCATCACAAAACTGGGGATTAAATTTCTTTCAAAATATAGATTGGTCAGGTTATATTCCTTTGTTTTAATTAAATGACGAAACAGATGATAGTCAAAAAAATTGGGACGATTACAAAAAATGTGCGGGATTTGCATTATTCCTGCTTCCAGGGATGCAGTCCCTGAACAGATGAGTAACAGGTCACAGTTACGCATTGCCTGGTAGCGGTTCTCTGTTGTTGTTAAAAGATTGATATTATAATTCTGATTTTTTTTGCCACTGCACTGTACTATTGATAAAAAATTATTATTAAAATTTATATCGGATAAACAGTCAGGGTGGAGGATAAGGCAGTATTCAATGCGATGAGATGTGCCTTCAAGCTTTTTTTCTAAAGCCTGGACAACATCAATTAACACTGGCAAATTCCGCTTTATTTCATTTTTACGCGAGCCCGGCATCAGACCAATTCTCATTTTGTTGTCTGTTCTTTTATATGTTTTCAATTCATTAATTAAAGGGTTCTGCCAATAAATAATCTTCATATTTTGCTTTTTGAAATAATGATACTCAAACGGAAAAACAGAGATAATCAGGTCAGCCCATTTTTTTAAAAAATATTTTCTAAAACTACCCCATGCCCAGAGCTGCGGTGGTACAAAATATATTGTTTTGGCGCCATTTTTTTTTGCATATCTGCATAACAAAAGATTAATGCCAGGATAGGCAACAGCAATAAATATTTCAGGTCTAATTTTATATATTGCTCGCGCAATTTTTTTGTAAATTCTATAATTTTTAATAAATGAAAAAATACCAGAAGCGAATCCAAAGGTTTTGAGATTTTCATAATCATATACCAGATTGATATTTTTTCTTAAATTTTCTCCGCCGACGCCAAAGATTTCACAATTTCCTTTTTCTAACCAATTTTTGATAAAATAACTTGCGTATAAGTCTCCTGATGGTTCACAGGCACAGACAAAGACTTTAACTTCAGGATTGATATTTAAGGATTCAAAAAGGTTTTTTAATTTAATTTCTCCAATTTTTGTAATGCCTCGTCCGGGGTAATCTTCCCTTTTTCTAAATCTTCAATAATTCTTTTTCTGGAATACTTTGGAAATACAAGGATATTCATAAATCCAAAAAAGATTAGAATAATGGGCCAGTCCCTTGATAAGGAGAGAATTTTAAAATTTGCAAGCCAGAAGAATGCAGCAAAAAATATTATGATTAATCCAAATTTTATCATTTAATAACTTCTTTTAATTTAGGTGGCACTAATGAAGGGTCAAGATTCAACTGCCTGAGTTCCTGAATAAAGATGTCTTCTTTTGTAGCATTGGATAGACTTTCATTAATGATAAAGAAAGATTTTTGTTTTAAACGGCAAAACCCACCCTTGCCAAAGAATCGGTCATACTTTACAATAATGGAGAGATTCTTGCAGAGTTCTTCAAGCATTTCAATTAATGTCGTTTTTTTCATTTACCTCCTCCAAATAATTTTGAGAAAAAGTTTGTTTTTTTAGGTTCCAGTCGTTCTATCCCTTTTCTTGCAGAAATATTTTTACCATCCCAGTTCAGCGCTTCATAAAAATATTTTAAAGCCTTTTCTGTATTGCCAACATATTCATAAGCGAGTCCTAAATTTACATAAACAATAGGGTCAAACATCAAGCGTTTTGCTGCCTCCTGGAGTCGGTCAAACCCTTCTTTTTGATACTGTTTTGTATAAACGAGTGCGAGCCCAAGATATGAAAGATAGATTGGCTGTGGGTCATAGCGGCAGGCAATCCGCAATAAATTCACGGCGCGCCAGGGGTCTTTATTTTTTAGAAAATCAAGGGCGCGGGTAAAGGCGTTCTTTGCCTGGGTCTCCTGGATTTGGTCTTGAGGTTTTGTCCCTTTTTCCAGAGATTTGTCATAATCAGCCCTCAATTTTTCATCCGAGAGAATACGATATGCAGCAGTAATCTTAGCAAAATGCTCATTCGCTTTGACCTTTTCAGTTTCATCCGTAAACCTGTCAGGATGATACTGTTTTGCCAGCCGCATATAGGCATTTTTAATCTCTGCCAAAGTCGCGGTACTCGTTACTCCAAGAATAGTATAATAATTTTCCATACTCCCCAATTATAAAAAATAGTATATATAAAATTTTCCAAATGTCAATATCTAAATACAGTTTGGAATCGTAAAAATTTTATAATTAATCATTAATGTGTTTTATATTCTTGCCATTAAATTCTGGTTCATAATTTTTTACAAAGACTTCTTCAAAATCATAAATCTCATCAAAGTCCTGAAGGCTATCTTCTTCAGTTTTAGTCAGAATATTCTCTTTGAGCATATTAAAAACAATATTACCAAAATCTATAGTTTTTTTCACCCCCCAGTGTTCAAATACCATCTTTGCCATTGGCCCAAATCGCTTTATTGCTAATTCTTTGATGCCTTCAAGTAGTTGTTTACCAGTAACATGTTTTTCAACATTAAATTTTTGCCGTGCATACTCCAGTGCTTCAATGACAAATATATATGCTGATATATCGTAGCGCGGGTCATTTTCAAGAATTCTTTTGAATACTGGGTCTTTTACCATTGCAAAAATTATATACAAAATCACTTTGGTGTCAATGATTTTTTTATGTTTTTAGTATCTGTATTGACTTGGATAAAAATTTGCGTAATATTTATTCTATGAATAGGTCAGTTAAATTTTTGTCTATTTTCTGTTTTATGCTCTATTTTATATTATGTGGCAAACAAAAGACTGAAGAGAAACCCGTAAAAAAGATTCTACCACCACCAGAGGGTATGGTTTTAATCCCTGGAGGATATTTTGTTATGGGTTCAGATTCAACAGGAGAGAATCCAAAACACAGGGTCTGGATAGACACATTTTATATGGACAAATATGAAGTTACAAATCGTCAATATTTAGAGTTTGTAAAAGCGACCGGACATCCCAGGCCTGCCTTTATTAAGGATTCAAGTTTGAATAATCCAAACCAACCAGTTGTGGGTATTAGTTATTTTGATGCCGTCTCTTATGCAAAATGGGCAGGGAAAAGATTGCCTACCGAAGCAGAATGGGAATACGCAGCAAGAGGGGGACTTGTTGAAAAAGATTTTCCATGGGGCGATGATATGCCATTTAAAAAATGTAACTATGCACCAGGAGGAAACCTTGAGGCTGATGGTTATAAATATACATCGCCTGTGGGAAAGTTTCCGCCGAACAATTTTGGGCTTTATGATATGGCAGGTAATGTCTGGGAATGGTGTGCTGATTTTTATGATTCGCTTTATTATAGAATAAGTCCGGATAAAAATCCAGCCGGTCCTGATTCGGGTTATACAAGAGTTTTGCGTGGAGGTTCATGGTTAAGTATTAATCCAAAGCATTTAAGATGCTCAGCAAGAATGGGATTAAAGCCATTTGTTCAGGACCGGTATTATGGATTCCGCTGTGCCAGGGATGTAAAAAGGGAATAGAGAAAAAAATTCTTGACATCTACTTATTTATAGGTAAAATTATAATATTGCAATGAAATTATTTTTGATGTTTATAATAACTGTCCTGGTGATATCATTCAATATGAATAACTGCTCAGGTGAAGAAACGGATATCATTGATCACAGCGATAGCACAAAAAAGAGTTTCTGGGACAGAACAATTAACCTAAAAAAGCGGCTTGAACCGATCAATAAAGCAATAGATTTTTTGCCCGAGTTGTTTCCCAAACTTACCGAACCTTCAATTATCCATTTTGGTGTTTCTGAGATACCCCGTCCCTCAGTTGAAGAAAATATTGCGAGACCATTGGGAACGAAAAATAATGTAATTGATGATAAACTATCTCCTAATTCACAAGCGAAAGATTCACTCATCAATGGATTGTTTCAGAGTATATCACTTGATAAAAAAATATATAAACAGGGTGAAATCGCAACCTTGAATATTGCCGCAGTATTACCACTCATAGACCCGGAAATAAAATTTCTTTATAAAAAATACAAATTATATCCAGCAGGTAAGAATATTTACCGAACTGTTCTCGCAGTTCCAATGGATGCTGATACTGGTAAATATTTTATGACTTTAAAATATACCGAGGGCAATTCCAGAAAAAGTTTTAGATTACCATTTAAAGTAATCGCTGGTGATTTTGCAGAGCAGGATACTGTGGAGTTGGATATTCATATTCTCACAGAAGAGACATTAGAAATGATGAAATATGAATCACGCTATTTCAGCAAGGCTTACAATAAAAATTTTGATACATTGATGTGCGAAGGCGATTTTATCTGGCCTTGTTCGGGTCATCTTACATCTATGTACGGAATGGCAAGGCGATACAATAATGGTCTTGATAAATGGTCTCATAAGGCAATTGATATTGCAAACGCAGTCGGAACAAAGATTGTTGCTGCCAATAATGGTGTTGTGGTTATGACCGAAGAACTTGAAGGGCATGGAAAAAGTATTGTTATTGCACATGGTCAATCAATTCATACTGTTTATATCCACCTTAATAAGATTGAAGTGGCAGTAGGCGATACAGTTATAAAAGGGCAGGTGATTGGTGAGATGGGTAAGACAGGAATGTGCACTGGTTCAAATCTTCACTTTCAGATTATGGTTAACAGAATTCCCACAGACCCCAGGTGCTGGATTCCGGATGCTGGTAAATTAAAGAAAGGGGATTATATAAGGTCAGAACTGGCTAATAAATAGAATCTATTAGCCGGGTTTTTCCAATCAAAACTTTGCATAATTTACTTGACTTTTCAGTATTTTTATATATAATCTATTTTTAAGAAAAGGAGTTTAATGGAAAAAGAAGGTAAGATTGATACGGTTATAGGCAGAAGTACAGTTGTAAATGGTGATATAAAAATTACCGGCTCAGTAAAGATTGATGGCACAGTTGAAGGTAATATTGTGGTGAAAGATAACCTGTTTTGTGGAAATACTGGTTATATCAAAGGAAATATTAATTGTAAATCAGCGATCATTGGCGGTAAAGTAGAAGGTAATATTCAGGCAGAAGATGTTTTAGAATTTCAAAGTGGTGCCCAGATGTTCGGTGATATTATATGTAAAGGTTTGATTATTCAGGCAGGTGTATTCTTTGATGGCAACTGTCGGATGGGCCAAAAACCAAAGGAAAAAGATTAAATGCTTATAAAATTCTATGGAACACGAGGTTCTATTCCTGTATCCGGTGCTTCCACTATTCAATATGGGGGTAACACAACCTGTGTTTATGTAGAGACGAATTCTGGTGAATCAATCATTGTGGATGCAGGTAGCGGGATAAGAGAGCTTGGCATATATTTAATGCAACACAGAAAAAACAATCTGCACCTGGTCTTCACACATTATCACTGGGACCATATCCAGGGATTCCCATTTTTTGCTCCGGCATATTCCAAAAACACATCAATAAATGTCTATGGGCCAGAGAATGAAGTGGTTGCAAAGAAAGCTCTTTCTTACCAGATGCATATTCCATTTTTCCCGACAATAAAATTAACTGACTTGCCAGCAAATTTTATTTTCAAAAAAATAAAAAATAGATTCAAAATTGGAACAATAACGGTTCAAATTATTCATAATAATCATCCTAATTATACATTAGGTTTGAAATTTATTGAAAATAAAAAATCTGCAGTTTTTTTAACCGATAATGAGCTTTTTTCGCCGTCTCCAAAAACGACCTACAAAAAGTTTACCAAATTTGTGAAGGATGCTGATATATTGATACATGATGCCCAATACATTGATGAAAATTACAAAACTAAACTTGGTTGGGGACATTCAACATACAGTCAAGTTATGCAGCTGGCAATGGATGGGGGTGTAAAAAGGGTAATCTTCACTCATCATGACCCTTCAAGCAGTGATGAATTTATTAATAATATCCTGCGTGATTTAAGAATGAAGTTTCCTGAATATGATATTGATGCTGCAAAGACTGGAACTGAAATCAACCTTTAATATAAATCACAAAATAATTTGTTCCATTTTATCTTAAAAAAAATATTTAGGAGGCGTTATGATTACAGAAATTGGTTTTGCCGCAGGTAATATCTGGAAGAAATTGAAGGATGAGGGTGAGATGGTGATTACAAAATTACAACGTAGGTCAGGTCTGCCAGTAAATATGTTTTATTTAGGTCTGGGCTGGCTTGCCCGGGAGGATAAAGTAAAATTTAGAAGGGAAAAACGGACCATCTATGTCTCATTAAAACAATGAAAATAAAAGTTCTTATTATTCGCACCGCGGGAACCAATTGTGACCTTGAGACTGCTTATGCCTTTGAACTTGCCGGCGCAAAATGTGAACGTATATATATAGATGCAGTTAATAAAAATAGACTACTGGATTATAAAATTCTTGTCCTGCCCGGGGGTTTTACCTATGGCGATGATATCAGCGCTGGAAAGATATTTGCCAATGAAATAAAATATAAATTAAAGGATGCAATCTTAGAATTCATTGAGAAGGGTAATTTAATTCTTGGTATATGCAATGGTTTTCAGGTATTGGTAAAGGCAGGCATTCTGCCTGGTTTTAGAGATTATTTTACTGAACAATCAGTAAGTTTGATAACCAATGACTCAGAGAGATTTGAAGACCGCTGGTCAAATTTAAAAGTTTATGAAGAGCGTTCAATATTCACAAAAGGGATTAATAATATTATCTCTCTGCCTGTTGCCCATGCAGAAGGTAAGTTCGTTGTTAAAAATAAAGCAATTTTAAAGAAGATTGAAAAACAGATTGTTTTCCAGTATGTAGATGAAAAAGGAAGACTGGCAGGTTATCCATATAATCCTAATGGTTCTATTTTGAATATTGCTGGTATTGCAGATAAAACTGGCAGGGTGCTTGGTTTGATGCCTCATCCTGAGCGGCATATTTCTTATCTCCAGCATCCTCTCCATACAAGAAAATCTATGAATGAAAAAGGTGATGGCTTTAAAATTTTTGAAAATGGAGTGAATTACTTTAAGTAATATGAATGGATATATTACTGAACACCCAATATTACAATTTAAGCGAAAGAAAAAAGTTAAATTTTATTTTGAGGATAAAGAACTTGAAGGTTATGAAGGACTTCCTATTGCTGCTGCACTACATGCTGCAGGAATTAAAGTCTTAAGATATTCGGAAAAATATAATCGTCCCCGTGGTTTTTTCTGTGCAGTGGGTAAATGTTCTTCCTGTTTAATGGAAGTTGATGGCAGACCCAATGTAATGGTCTGTATGGAACCATTAAAAGAAGGAATGGTTGTTAAGAGGCAAAAGGGTAAGGGGCGATTATAATGCAGAATTATTATCGTTCAGATATTGATATCTGTGTTGTCGGTGGAGGACCCGCAGGGCTCAATGCAGCGATAGTTGCAAAGACCCTGGGGGCAAAGGTCTTAATAATTGATGATAATCCCATCCTTGGTGGACAGTTAATAAAACAGACCCATAAATTTTTCGGCTCAAAAGAGCACTATTGTGGCGTGCGGGGCATTGACATTGCAAAGATTCTAACTGAACATATTTCAGAACTTGGTATTGAAGTGATACTCAATGCAACAGTGATAGGATATTATGATGATGATTCCATAGGTGTTTTGAAAGAGGACGAACTTTTACAGATTAAAGCAAAAAGCTATATATTTGCTACAGGCGCAAGTGAGAATATGCTCGCCTTTGAAAATGCTGATCTACCTGGAGTATATGGTGCTGGTGCTGTCCAGACAATGATGAATGTATATGGTGTTGTTCCAGGTAAAAGGGCATTGGTTGTCGGTTCAGGAAATATTGGTTTGATAGTTCCCTATCAGTTGCTCCAGGCAGGTGTTGAAGTGGCAGCCATTATTGAAATATTACCCAAGGTCGGTGGTTATTATGTTCACGCAGCAAAGATAAAAAGGGCTGGTGTACCAATACTCCTTAAACACACAATTATTGAAGCACGGGGTAAGGATTCTGTTGAATCTGCTGTAATTACTGAGGTTGATGACAGATTTGAATGTATCCAGGGAAAGGAAAAAATCATTGATTGTGATATCATCTTAATTGCAATTGGTTTATCACCCCTTTGCGAATTATTGTATCAGGCAGGGTGTGAGATTAGATATCTTCCAGAACTTGGTGGGAATGTGCCTTATTATAATGAAAATCTGCAGACATCACGAAAACATATTTTTGTTGCCGGTGACCTTGCTTCAATAGAAGAGGCATCCACTGCAATGCTGGAAGGAAAGATTGCGGGTGCATATGCCTGGGAATATATATTTGGCAAAAGCAGTAGGGCTGAAGAGATTGCAATATCAGCAAAGCATGAACTTGATATTATCCGTGCTTCGCCATTTGAACAAAGAATCATTGCCGGACATAATAAATTAAAGTCACAATTTAGCATATAATCCGTATTACATAGATTTTTTGAAGCACAATATAATTGACATAGTCTATTTTTGATATATAATTATCTATGGCTAAAATGACAAAGAGAATCTATTTAGATTATGCGGCAACAACTCCCCTGCATCCTGATGTGTTTAAAGCAATGGAACCATATTTTATGGAAAAATTTGCTAATCCTTCAAGCATTCATAGTTCTGGTACAGAAGCAAAAGAGGCGGTTGAAAATGCAAGAAAAACTATTGCAGATACGCTTGGTGCAAACCCTGACGAGATTGTTTTTACTTCAGGAGGCAGTGAATCTGATAATACTGCAATAAAAGGTGTTGCCTATGCAATGGCACATAAGGGTAATCACTTGATTACTTCAAAGATTGAACACCACGCAGTCCTTGAACCATTTATTTTTTTGCAAAAACAGGGTTATAAGATAACTTTTTTACCTGTTGATAAGTATGGTATGGTTGACCCGGATGATGTGAAAAAGGCAATCAGTGATAAAACAATTCTTGTTTCCATAATGCATGCCAATAATGAGATTGGGACAATAGAACCGATTTCCGAAATTTCAAAAGTATGCCGTGATAGAGGTGTATACCTGCATACTGATGCTGTCCAATCCTTCGGTGCAGTCAATACAAAGGTTGATGAACTTGGTGTTGATTTACTTTCTATTTCCGCCCACAAATTCTATGGACCAAAGGGTGTTGGTGTTTTGTACATAAGAAAAGGAACGAGGATTGTGCCACTTCTGCATGGCGGTGCCCAGGAAATGGGGAAGAGGTCTTCTACCCATAATGTCCCCGGTATTGTCGGTATGGCGTATGCGGCAGAACTCGCAATGAAGGAAATGTCGCAAAGGGTTGAACATACTCAGCGGTTACGCGACCGGCTGATACAGTTTTTGAAAAATAATGTTGATGATTTGATTTTTAATGGCCATCCAGAAAGGCGTCTACCCAATAACTGCCATATTATAGTGAAGTATATTGAGGGGGAAGCCTTACTTGTGCGTCTTGACCAGATTGGCATTGATGTTGCTACTGGCTCTGCTTGTTCATCAGGTTCACTTGAGCCATCGCATGTTCTAACCGCCATAGGTGTTTCTATTGAAGATGCCCGCGGTTCACTCAGAATTACCCTGGGCAGACTCACTACTGAGCAGGACATTGATTATTTCTGTGCACATTTTCCCGGGATTGTAAAAGAATTAAGGGCAATATCACCAATTTCAAAAAAGTCGGTTTAATTTACCATCTCAATATATGAAAATCCTTGTTGCATTAAGCGGTGGGGTTGATTCATCTTCTGCTGCTGCTATTTTGAAAGAAAAAGGTTATGATGTGGCTGGTGCTACAATGTTGTTTAGAGGTGTGGAGGATGAAGATATTGAGTTTGCAAAGAATGCCTGTAAGGTACTCGGTATACAATTCCATTTATTGGATTTTACTGATTATTACGAAAAGATAATTATAGAAAATTTTATCAAAGAATATGAGACAGGAAGGACTCCAAATCCCTGCGTGCTATGTAACAAACTGATAAAATTTGGAATGTTTCTGAATAAAGCAATGGAAATGGGTTTTGACCAGATTGCCACCGGACACTACGCACGGATTGAAAAGCAAAATGGTATTTTCTATTTAAAACGGGGTAAAGATAAGAATGAACAGTCATATTTCTTATACCGATTAACTCAGGCACAACTAAAAAAGGTCATTCTACCCCTTGGTGATTGGACAAAAGACCAGACACGCAGATACGCAAGTAATTTAAAATTGCCGACTGCCCGCAGAAAGAAGAGTCAGGATGTCTGTTTTTTACCGGATATGGATTATATAACCTATCTTAAAACCAGGATTTCAGAGAGACCTGGTCCAATATATGATAAAAATAAAAAAAAGATTGGTGAGCATAAAGGAATTTTTCACTATACCTGGGGACAGCGTAAAGGGATTGGTATAAGTGATAAAGAACCATATTATGTGATTAAAATTGATGCAGAGAATAATGCAATATATGTAGGTAAAAAACAGGATGTATACAAAAAAAATCTAATGGCGACAGATTTGAATTTTGTATTTCCATTTAAATTTAATCAACCAGTAGAGGTTCTGGCAAAGACCCGTTATTTTTCTCAGCTCAGTCCAGCAGTGGTTTATCCAGAGCAGGACAAGGCAAAAGTCTGTTTTGAGCGGCCCCAATGGGCACCCACACCTGGTCAATCTGTTGTTTTTTATCAGGATGATGTTGTGCTGGGTGGCGGAATAATTGAAGAGGTCTTTGATTGAGTAAAATTATTCTATTGGTGGTAAATTCCTTCTGAGACGGAATAGCATCGTCTTTGCTTTTTTATGGTGCGGGTTTTCCTGAAGAACCCTTTGGTAACAGTATTCTGCCCTATCAAGTTTTTGCATAAAATGATATATTAAACCAAGACGAAAATAAATTTCTCCGCGATGGTAATCACTATGTTTCAATGCATTCAAATACAGAATTTCAGCAATCAGGAATTCAAGTTTGACTGACGCATAGAAAGCCATTCTTGTTAATGCAACCGGATACGATTGCCTTTTATACAAACTTTCAAAGAAAAGGATAAGGTGATTTTTTGTGGGCGTGCGCAAAATATTCCATTTTTCTTGTTCACTGAGATTTGTATCAATCCCCATTTTGCTAATTGCTGATAAAAATGAGAATGGTTCTATCTGTTCAGCATAGCCTTTCTTTGCATAAATCACTGTGGTCTCATCCCAGTAAATTATTCGCCAGTCTGTTGAATTCCCTAAATCAATATCCCAGAAGAGCGCTTCAGGATAGGAATAATCAAAAAGAATAATTGAAGGATTATACTTCGCAATGAGTTTGATTATTCCACCTGGTTGATGACTATTATGAAATTCTTTGAACAATGCTTCCTTCATAACTTCAAGCCTGCCATCAATATAAACTGGTTCGCGCACTGCCCAGATTAACCAGCTACCTCGATTCATATCATTTAATATTCTCTGTCGCAGTCCATTTTTTACCATAAATTCACCCATTTTTATGGGCTGTACAGTCTGATCAAAACCCAGCCCAAAATTGCCACCGCCACGATATGCATAATAACCATTATTGATGACCCTGAGTATGAAGATTATAGCAAAGATTGTGATAATTGAACCAAAGATGTTTTCTGTGGATTTTGAAAATTTTATGAACTTTTTGAAAAAAGGAGTGCAATCTTTAATACATAACCCAATCATCTGGATTGCGATGATGATAAACAACGGAATATTACGGACCGCAGTACTGGAAAGATAACCAAAGGCAACAAAGAGAAGATATTCGTGGAATTTACGCTGACGATGGGTAAAGATGAGTAAAATAAGAAGGGCGATAAAGAATAATAAGTAAATGAACAGCGCAGAATGTGAGGTCAGTAAAAAACCCCGTGCTGAAAAGGGTGATGCGAATTCAGTTATAGCATCTTTAAAAACACTGGAATGCTGGAGTCGGGTAAAAAGATAAAAAGGAAAGAGAATCCCCTTCAAAAAATATGGATTTAATAATGCAGCACAAAAAGATAATATTACCCATTTTAATAAATTTTTGGAGTGGAGTCGGCAGTGAATATAGGTACTGATTAAATAACAGAGCTCCACGACCCAGCCCAGAATGAATAAGCCATGGACATTGACCCAGCATAATTGGATGAGGGGCAGGAAATACAGGTAATTCTTTTTATGATAAAAATACTGGTCAAGGATAAGGAGTGTGAGTACCAAAAAAATATAGGTCATAATTTCCGGACGAACGCCAAATCTGATTTCAAATGGAAAGACTCCGAACAAAATTAACATTACTATTAGATAGGTGCCAACACCAGATTTTCTCAGGCGAAGATATAATAGAAAAAAGATAATCAAAATTAAGATGCTATTCCATATTGATATTAATTTATCACCGCCAATTTTGAAAATAAGAAATAAAATGATTTGATAAAACCAATACATTGCAATATATTCATGATTTCTTACAGTATAAGTGAAGACATCATAACTATGGAAGGTTCTATTTTCAAGCATCCATTCACCACCACGAAGATGAAAGCCAATATCTATATCATAGATTTGCCGCAGTGAGAAAAAAAATATCAATGTAAAAATTGCAAACAGAGCAAGATGCCAGATGTTGATATTTTTTATGAATTTACACCACATATTGAATTATATCTATTTAACTGAACTTGTCAAAGTTAAAATTTTATCCTTGACATAATACTTATAGCAATTATACTCATTTCTCATGATAATATATCTTGTTTTACTTTTCTTTTCTGGTTTTTCTGCCTTGATTTATGAAGTGGTCTGGGCAAAATTACTTGCCCTTACATTTGGTTCCACCACTATTTCCAGCACAATTGTTATTATGGTTTTTATGCTCGGACTCGGTATTGGCGGATTATATTTTGGTAAAAAAGCAGATGTAGTAAAGAGAAAACATTTGTTGTTTTCTCTATTACAATTTGGTACAGGACTATTTTCTTTTATCCTGCTTGTGATTTTGCCCAATCTACCAGTTCTATATAGAGCCATTTTCAATATGCTCCACTTAAATCAATCAAGTTCAGTAATTGCAATATTTATTTTCGCCTTCATTGTGATGTTCATTCCTGCTTTTTTTATGGGTGGCACACTACCTGTAATTATCCGTATATATGTTCAGGATTCCGACCGGCTGGGTAGAGGTATTAGCATTCTTTATGGTATAAATATTCTGAGTGGAATTATTGGTGCAGTCTTGGCAGGATTTTATCTCATTCGTAATATCGGTATGAATTTAACACAGTTGCTTGCCATAGTAGTAAATATTTTGGTCGGAACTATCACGCTGTTTTTTTCAAAAAGCATTTTGATATCAAGCAGAGATAAAGAATTAGAGAGTAAATCAGATGTTGGAAAAAATGTAATTTTTGAGGATAAGATGCCAATAAAATATATTCCTGTTATCGCAGGACTGACAGGTTTTGCTGGGCTCGCCTGTGAAATCTTCTGGATCAGAGCACTTTCAATCTTCCTTACAAATTCAACATACACATTTACTGTGATTCTGACAGTCTTTTTAATGGGAACTTTTATTGGCAGTATGATTTTTTCTAAAATTTCAAAGAGTAATAATCTTTATAAAATCTTTTCAACAATTCAGACTGGACTTGGTTTATATATAGTCATTGGTGGTTTTTTCCTTAATAGATTACCTTCAGTCCTCTTTTCATTACAAAATCTGCTTGAGATACCAATCTTTCGTATGGTTCTGCCCTCAATAATCCTTTCTATGCTGGTTGTTTTTCTTCCTACAATAGCAATGGGTATGAGTTTTCCTTTGTTATGCACGATTTATAGTAGAAATATAAAATCTCTTGGTGGAAAGGTCGGCTGGATTTACTTCACAAATACGCTTGGTAGTGGACTCGGTTCATTTATTGCTGGTATATTTTTATTGTCGTTATTGGGGGTTATTAAAGGGCTCTTTTTTGTTGCCCTGGTTAATCTTTTTATCGGTATTATTTTCACGATTTTTACAAAAAAGAAGTCTTTGAATTATATGCTTGTGATATGTTTTGTAATTATTTCGTTTTTTACCCTTAAAAATAGATATATCCTGCCACCATCACTCTACCATACATCAGTGAGGTCAGACCGAGTCTTATACTACAAGGAGACAAAAGACGGAACCGTCATTGTAGGAGAAGATAGAAATACCGGTGTAAGGTCCTGTTATGTTAATAACAGTGCGGTCATTGGGACAACCTATGATGCAATTAAAGTGGTAAAGATGCTGGGTAGTTTGCCTTTTATTTTTAATCAGGGAGCAAAGGATGTTCTTGTTATTGGTTTTGGTGTGGGTATTACTACATCAGTCATAGCGCGCTATAACATAACACAGATTGATTGTATTGAAATATGCCCTAATTTGCGTGAGGCAGCAAAATATTTCACAAATTTTAATAACTATATTTTTAATAATAGCAAAGTACATTTTATTTCTAATGATGGCAGGAATTTTTTACTCCTGAGTAATAAAAAATACGATATAATTTCCTGCGACCCTACCCACCCTATTCTGGGTAGTGGTAATCTTTATACAAAAGAGTATTTTTTATTATGCAAACAGCATCTGAAAGAACACGGCGTAGTATGCCAGTATCTGCCATTCCATAAATTGAGCCCGAATGAATTTAAAATTTTGATAAAGACCTTTGCCAGTGTTTTTTCATATACTTCAATATGGCTTGGGTATTCACATGGCATACTTGTAGGAACAGAGTATCCCCAGGTAATTGATTTTGAAAACCTGAAACATATCAGGGATGAAATGTTCAATGACCCATATCTTGTTGGGATCTCCTTTATTCTTGATAATAGTCAGATATTAAATTTGACTGAACGGTCAGGTATTAACACAGATGATAGGCCAGTCTTAGAGTTTTTTACGCCGGCAAGTTTGAAAAGAGAAAACTGGGAATTGAATATCCAATCAGTATTTGGAACACGTGTGGATATTATGAAACTAATTAAAGGAATTGATGATGTTGATAAATTACAGAGATATTTGCAGGGGCAGAAATATTTTATTGATGGGTTGATTTTTCAGAACAGGGGTGATAGGCAATTAATGAGGGAAGCATTTGAAAAAGTGTTGGAAATAAATCCTGAGAACAATGAAGTAAGGTTGTTCTTGCAGAACCAATAATTTGTTATAATTTTTCCATAACCTGTGTAATTTGAACCAATAAAAATGGTTGTTGATTTTTATACCATTTTGAATATAATATAAAATGAAGATTATAAAAATTATACTTTTAATATCTGGTGGTTGGAATTATGTCAGGGATTATATTTTTTAAAACAAAAAATCTAAGGTTAATTAAAGATTTTTATATTGAGAGAATTGGTATGGAACTATGGCTTGAACAGGCAGATTGTATTATTTTGAAACACGGTAATTTGCTACTTGGATTCTGCCAGCGTGAGGAACTGGATACCCAGGGTATAATAACATTTGTATATGAAAATACTGACCAGGTCTATAATATGTATAAAAAATTCAGGGCTGAGGCAATAGCAGAGCCAGTAGTGAATGAGAAGTATAATATTTATCACTTTTTTGCAAAAGACCCTGAAGGTAGACTTGTAGAATTTCAGAACTTTTTACAGCAGGTCAACCTCTAATATTTTTTATTTGAGCAAGACAAACTTTTTTACGAGAACACGGGATGGTGTGTTTATTCCGAGAAAATAGACCCCATTCTTTAATTGCGCAGGAAGATTCACCGTTGAGAAATTTTTCTTAAGGATTGTTCTATAGACTTCTCTACCTGCAATATCATATAAAATTATTGAGTAATCAACATCTGAAGGCTTGATTTTTATCCTGCCCTGACAGGGATTGGGTGATATTGTAATCTGTTGAAAGAGTCTATCGGTCTCATTTTCGTTTATATTGAGTGCTGCCTGCAATGCCTTCCAGACATTCAATCTTCCCCAACCATAGGTATTATTGGGATAGGGTCCTCCTTGAGGAAGTGTGTCCGTATTATCAAGAAAGAGATTATAAAGTTGAGTAACTGTCAGATTGGGATTTGCTTCGCATAATATTGCCACACCACCTGCGACATGGGGATTGGTCCAGGAAGTACCGCTCATTGTCATATAGCCACCATTATTATAACTTGACCTGATATTCACACCTGGTGCGACAATATCTGGTTTTGTCAAATTCCAGTCGCGCCTGAACCAATACAGTGTATCATTCCAGGGTGGTTGATTCGGTGCTGGACCGCGCGAAGAAAATGGGGCAATATAATCATTGACATCGGTTGTACCACTGCCCAGAACCAATGGATAATTCCCTGGTGCAGCACAGGTTCCCTGGCCTGGTCCACTTGAACCAATTGCCCAGATGCCAAGAATACCTATTGATTTCCAGGTCAAACACATATTCCAGAAATGGAGGTCATAGGTACTTCCGCCCCAGGAATTTGAAACTGCCCTGATATCAACCCCTGAATCCACCTTCAAATCAGCAATCCACTCCATACCTGCATCAATCCATACATATTGTCCTGCGCCATTCTGGTCAAACACCTTTGCAACAACCAATTTTGCACCTGGTGCAACACCAATGTCATCAACAAAAGTCCCTAACCCATCTCCGCCACATATAATCCCGGCAGAAAATATACCATGACCATTATCATCATAAGGCTGGGTCTGTCCATTAACACAGTCACGCCAATAACCACTCCATTTGCCGGACAATGCAGGGTGGGTAAAATCACAGCCAGTATCAAGATGCCCAATTAATATACTATCACCAGTATAACCAGCATTCCAGCACGAATCAGCCATAACTTTACTGATGTTCCATTCAGGAGTTCGGGAATTTGGTAATCCTTTTACTTCAGGTAGTTTTATCACCCCATTATGGATAATAGATTTAATATCATCGCGCTTTATTAATGAATTTATCAATCTCTTTGTCGCCCTGATGTGGAGACCATTAAAGACCCAGAACTGCTTTATCTCCTCAATTTCAGAAATGAACTGTTGCAGGTAATCAATGAGATTCTGCTGGCTATTGCGTGCAATCTCTTTGAAAATATCTGCCTTTTCTTTTATTGGAAGATTTTCTACTGCAGCAAATGGATATTCAGTATCCATCACAACGATGACCGTTATCTTTTCATTATCCTGCAGATTCTCTAATTGTATTATTAATTCAGGACTAACAAAGACTGAAAACATTAACACCATCAAAAATTCTGACATATCCACCCCCTGTAAATATATTATAATTGAACCCACTCAGTTGTCAAGGGCTTTTTAGCAAACGTTAACACACATCATTACCAGTTTAAAAAGCTCAAGAAAGATAAAATAAAATTAGAGAGAATTCAGAAAACCCTCTTTACAAAGGTTAGAATCACTACTATCTCAATAATATCACCTTCTCTACCTGCTTGAATCCTTCATTTTCCAGTCTAACAAAATAAACACCAGCAGGCAATTTGCGACCTGAATCGTCTGTTCCGTTCCAGACGATTTTGGTTGGATGGTTTGATGGTTGGATGGTTTGATGGTTAAAGGATTTTACCAATCTGCCAGTCGCATCATAGATCTTCAATTTGGTGCTTGGGATTTGTTTGGTAATTGGAATTTGTTTCGAATTTCGGATTTCGTATTTCGAATTTAATCACGCAGTGATTCTGAAATGGATTTGGATAAACCTTTAATTCAGGCTTTAACGAACCCATCGGCATCGTCTCTTTATCCTGTGGACCACCTGATAAAGGCATAAATACCTCATTGGTTTTTATTTGATACAAGGGCAAATATTTACCACGCTCAGACCAA
>JBBINQ010000006.1:0-86080 GCA_037443805.1 Caldifarciminota bacterium
TATTCAAAAACAAACATTACACACATCAACTTTCAAAGGGTTATTCATATATCGACAATGGTGCATATGTAAATATGTGCAATGGTGCAATGGTAGATATAATGTTTGGTGGCGAAGTGCGGTATTGCTATGGATGATTATGTATGATAGCAGTTAATTTTATTGTAGAAGCTGTTGTAGTAGCGCATAGCAGCTGCATTTTGAGGTAATGAACTACCATAAGTTATAGTAGCAGTTATTGTAGCCAACCACCTCAATCGTTCTGTCCTATTTTTAATTGCTCCATTATTTTTTCGCCCGCAGATGTGCCAATGCGGTTTGCTCCAGCATTGATAAATGCAAGGGTTGTTTCATAATCCCTGATTCCACCAGAAGCTTTAACTCCAAATTTTGGACCGACAATTCTTCTCAACAATTTTACATCTTCAATTTTCGCCCCTTCACGGGAAAAACCAGTTGAGGTTTTAACGAAATGTGCTCCGCTTTCTTTAATAATATTGGCTGATGATATTTTCTCCTGTTCTGTAAGAAGACAGGTTTCTATTATTACCTTCACTATCCTATTCTCAGCTGCGGTAACAACTGCCTTAATTTCCCTGCCCACATATTTGTAATCCCCACTTTTTAACCTTCCGATATTCATCACCATATCAATTTCATCACAACCCATTTTTAACAAATCTTCAGCTGCATACACTTTTGCTTTCGTTGTTGATGCCCCAAGTGGAAAACCAACAACACTACAAATTTTTATATCATCAGGTAATTCCTTACGCACCAGTTCTACCCAGCATGGATTGACACAGGCAGAAAAAAATTTATATTTTTTTACACCGGTGATAAATTGCAGAATATCCTGCTTTGTAGCATCCGCCTTCAAAATTGTCTGATCAATAAATTTATTTAGATCCTTCATAATTCACCCCGCAAGATTTATATTATTTGACATAATATAGTTCATTAAATCTTTCCTTGATTGTCCAGTAAATATATAAAGGCATCACATCTGCCCTGATTTTATCTTTCTTTATCCATCTACCACCTTCTTTTATCTTTTTTACACGAAAAATGTATATACCTGCCCTTGTCTCAAAAATTTTCTTCTCACCTTTGTCTGCGTCAAATACTGCTCTGGTAAGAGGATTCATCGCATCAGGATACATTATTTTTTTAAAATCATATTTTTTTAAATTCTTTGCGCGCATACGCACTGCACTACTATCACTACTCTCCCACTTGAGAAATGTATATTCAATCTCTCTACTCGGTGGTTCAAGCAATCTGTTATCAGGCAACAAAAGTTTTCTTCTCAGATGTTCAAAACCCGCCACATCAGATTTTATATAATTCACAAAATCTTCTCTGTTCAAACCCATTTTCATAAAATCCTGTTCAGGGTTCAAAGATAAAGAGAAAAGAAACTTCGCAAATTCAAGGTCTTCACCATATTTGATATAATTCATTCCTGCATGAACCCATTCTGTTTTTGGCAATTCAAAGAATAAACTGTCCAGAGTATTTACAGGGTTATTTGTTCTGGGTGTACTATCGGTTAAGACCAATGAGCAGTTTGCTAATATATTTAAATCTGCCATTGTATCAAGTGATGCAAAATCAAAAAAGCATATACCCCTTCCCCCATTTTTTCGCACAAAATCAATTTCTGTATTTGCCTGCATTTCCATACCCTTCCATAAAAATCCAATACCCATTATTGAACCAGGCATATGATACATTGAGAAATTTAAAAAATCATTAAAAAGATTAATGTCCATTGTATATGACATAATAACAGGATAATCTATTATGTTTTTCCATTTCCACCAATCCTGAGCATATTGATATGATGCCCGTGAAGGGCTGGAAACAGCAGCACAGGAAAGGATGCGGTTCCGATCAATTTTTTTTACTGCCGAATATATTTCATAAACGGTTTCTTTGATATTTTTCTGCCGTTCTCTGTTTGCAAGATAAAAGTTATAGACAATGTACCGATTGAAAAGATTGAGCTGAGGATATCTTAACAATGTGAGCCAGCGCAAGTCTCTGATATTCAAACCAGAAAGTAAAGCGCATAATAAAGTATCTTTAACACCCCATAAAACCCCTGGATAGCGTATAAAATCAAGATGTATACCATCCACTGCATATTTTGTAAGAACTTCGGTGCAAATTGATTTTAGATATGCTCTGACTTCTTCTATTGCCGGGTCAAGAAATATTCCTTCTAAACCAAAATCCTGACGCTCAATCGGTGAATAATCAAACATACTCCTGCCATACACATCCTTCAGAAACCAATCAGGATGAATATAATTTATATGTCGGGTTGAATCAGGCAGGCTATCCATTGACCATATTAAAAAAGTATTAATCCAGGCATGTATCCTCAGGTTTCGCATTTTTGCTAATTTAATCAATGAATCAAGGGGGTCATATTCTAATGGCGCATACTTTGCCAGATATTCACTTCGGGGTAGAATTTCAGATTTGTAATATGCATATCCACCAACAACCACCTGGACATAGAGGTCAGTTATTTTTAATTGCTCAACGAGATTGATTACATTAGGGATAGAATCGGGCGAAGCAATTGATATTCCCCGAACCCACATACCGCGGTGTGCCAGCACACCATTGTCAATATTGAGCAGACAAAAAATTATAAGCAGCATACCAATCCTGATTTATTCAACTTATCTTCCAAATCTTTTGTCCAGGTCATCAAGACTTATTTTTATAACAATGGGTCTGCCATGCGGGCAAATAAATGGATTTTCACAGGCAAAAAGTTTATCAATTAAACTCTGCATTTCTGCGGACGAGAGTCTTTGACCAGCCTTTATTGCCATCCTGCAGGCAATTATCTTTGCCAGCTCCTTTTTTTCGTTCATAAGATTACCCAGATCACCAATTTCACTGAAAAATCCCTCAAGGTCTTCTCTTGTTATCTTTGAATCAGATGGTAGTGTATCAATAACCAGGGTCCTACCTGAAAACTCTTTAAATTCAACGCCTATTGATTTGAGCGTTTCTTTTGTGCGTTGATATATACGATATTCATCTGGTGTTAGCTCAATGGTAATAGGGAAAAGAAGATGTTGTGCTGGTCCCCTGTTATTGAGAATAGATTCATAGATAATTCTTTCATGTGCAACATGCTGGTCAACAATAATCATACCTGTGCTGGTCTGAGCAAAGATATATGTATTGTGTAATTGCCAGAATTCTCCTGCCTCCTGCATCGCTGAAATGGGCTGGGCAGAACTGTGTGCCTGATATGATATTAAAGAATCCTGGACAAATCGCGCGTCTGGTTTTGCATCACCAGAAACAACCGGCTCAGAAGTATATTCTTTTACAACTGCGCGATGGAAAATTTTTTCTTTAATCGCCTGAGTCAACAAATCTATCACATACCTTTCCTCTTTTATCTTAACTTCACTCTTTGCCGGATGAATATTTACATCCAGTGACTGCGGAGGAATGTTGATATTTAAAAAAAATAGTGGCGGATTCTGAGGCTGTTGATAAACTTCATTGATTATCCGCACAATACGAGGATATCTAACTGGCCTGGAGTTTACATAGAGCAAATTAAGAGTCGCCTTTTCATTAAAATCACAAGGTGATAAAAAGCCATTAAAGGATATCTCACCGACTGACAATTCAAAGGGCAGTAATTTATTAACAAGTGAATCAGCGTAAATTTGCATTAACCTCATTTTTAGCGAATCTGCGCAAGGGATATTTAAAATATTTCTGTTTGTATCAGATAATATAAAATGTACCTGGGGAGAAATCAATGCATAAGTTTTAACAATATCAACAATCAGGCGCCTTTCATACTCATCAGATTTCAAAAATTTCAAACGGGCAGGTAAATTAAAAAAAAGATTGGATACCTTTATGCGCGTGCCCCTTTCACGAAATATATCAATAACCTGTTTACTACTCCCTGCCTCTACACTAATCCTTGTTCCTTCATTACCATCAGAGGTTTCAAGTTCCAGCGAGGAAACCTGGGCAATGCTTGCCAGTGCCTCTCCGCGAAAACCAAATGTCTTAATATTTTCTATATCCTCAATATTTTCTATCTTACTTGTGGCATACCTTTCTAATGATAATAAGGCATCCTGCCTTGACATACCACAACCATCGTCATTCACCAGACATTTCTTTTTACCACCTGCTTCAATTTCTATTTCAATCCGTTTTGCACCCGCATCAAGAGAATTTTCAATCAATTCTTTTATCACTGAGCTCGGACGAATAATGACCTCACCCGCAGCAATTTTTGAGCGGACTTCAGGTGAAAGGATTTTTATCCTGGGCATGGTATATTTTATAAAGTGCACGGACAAAGTCAAGCATTGGATTAAAAAATTGTATTGACTTATGCCAATATTTTTATATAATTAACTCAATCCTCGGTAGCTCAATGGTGGAGCATCCGGCTGTTAACCGGAGGGTTGCAGGTTCGAGTCCTGCCCGAGGAGTTATTTAAAAATTCGCCGGATGATTATCGTGTGATAGAAGCATTTTCACCCTTGCATTCACAAAAATTTTTGGTATAATATATTAATAGCAATAAGATAATTATGGTGAAGGATTCTTCAGAATATACAAAATCTATAAATGGAGTATTGCGAATTATTAACATAAATATAAAACTTGCATCTTATATCTTTTTACCCCTGATAATTTTTGCGATGGAAATGCACTTCCCGCTTTCATATGTACGATTTATAGGCGAAACTGCTGAGTTAGACCAAACGAGCTGCTCGTATCTTGATTCCTTAGCACAATTTTTAGAAAAAACAAATGCCAAAATAGAAATCGGCGGTCATACAGATAATGTGGGCACCCCTGCTGAAAAGCAAAAACTCTCCGAGGCTCGGGCAAAAGCAGTTTACGATTACCTGATATTAAAGCATAAAGTGCCTGAAGTGAATTTATCTTATAAAGGATACGGTTCCACTTTGCCCGTTGCCACAAATAGAACTGCCGAAGGTCGGGCAAAAAACAATAGGATAGAAATTAAGGTGCACTCTATTAGCAGTACGGCAAAAATAAAATTTGTAAAAGGAAAAGTTTATATCAGCAAACCAGGCATTTCTGAACCGAAGGAGATAAGTGAATCAAACACAATAACTCTTTTTGATAAAATTTCGACGGATTCCACTGGCCGAGCACAATTACAGTTTATTGACGGAATTTATAACATCTACCCCAACACAGAAGTTATTGTGCAAGATATCAGTGTGCCACAACAGAAATGTAATTTGTATCTGCGTGCCGGAAAATTAACCATTAGTGTGTCAAATGAAAGTCTACTGGTTACAACAACAAATTGTTTACTTTCTACTTCCCAAGTTGATTTTGTGTTATATTCACAGCCATATTATCAGGATGTAATCTCGGTATGGACAGATTCACTAACTATTTCGACAAGAGGGTATTCTAAAACTATAAAAAATGGTTATGGGTTGGTCTGTTTATATGATAATGCGCGGTGGCAAGAAAGCCCCCTTCCAGAATCGCCATCACTTGATACTACATTTCAGAATTATTCCTTTGTTTATGATGAGAAGAACCCAAATCCCTTTAAATTATTTTACAAAAAAAAATACGGGTATAAATGCTCACATATTAGTCAGTAAAGACTCAGAATTTATTGAGCAAATATTTGAAACAGTATCTGATTTAGATTCTTGTGTTTTTGGACCGTTTGATGTCTCGCATATATATGTTTCTTTAAATTCCGTGACTACACAAGGATTTGAATCAAAACCAATAATCTACAGTTTTGATGTGATAAATGCCAATAAGAAATTTATATTCCCAAAACTTGAGATTAAACATCAATCTATAGAAAGAAATGAATCCGGGATTGTCGTTTTACTTAAAGGAACAACCGACCCAGAGTGTGAACTACTGATAAATAATGTAAAAATAAAAACTGAAAAGGATGGCAGTTTTGCGTTTCGTGCCACCTTGAAAACAAAAGCGAAGTCAATCAACTTGACTGCCATTGATAAAAAAGGAAATAAAAATACTGTCTTTATTTATTTGGGAACCCAGAATAAATTATTACTAAAATTAGCAGGCGGAGCCACAATGCTTGCTGGTGGTGGCCTTAATGCTTCAAAAATTGGATACATTACCTCTGGAAATTTACTTTATTATTTCAAAAATAAGATTGCAATTGGTCCATTTGGGTATTTTGCGAATATTGGATGCAAGACCACTGATTGGGAGCCAGATGGTTCTCATTATAAAACCACTGTTTATTCTATCGGTGTACGGGTAAATTATTATTTAAATCCTTTTTCAGAATTGCCTATATATTTAAGTAGCGAGATTGGTGCAGGATATTGGAAATCATTATATAACAACACCGTATATAACTGGGCAATCAATCCCTTAGTGGGTGCAAGTCTCGGTATAGATAAAAACTTGGGGCAGCGATTATCTTTATGGGGAGAATGCGGCTTAGACTACCTGCGTAACAAAACAAAACCCAATATGGGCACGCAGGACATTAATTATATCATCCCCAAAGGTTTAATCGGATTCGTCATCAAAATTTAAAGTTAACAATAACTGAAAACATTGTTCAGAGTCTTCTTTGCCTGGTAGCTATCCATAAGAAGAACCCTAAAACAAAAAACAAAATCAATGAACCTATATTCGCCAGATTACCAAGCCAGGCACCAGTTGGTAATGCTTCATAAAATCTGCCGAGAACAGGGATACTGATTAAAAATGCAATCAACACACCAATCAGCGCATCACCAGCAACCAGACCAGAAGAAAACAAGATTCCTTTTTCCTCACGCAATTTTAAGATTTCACCGGTGGATGTCTTCTGCACTATATAATAAACGAGTGCTCCAGTCATTATGGGTAAAGAAAGAGAAAGCGGTAGATAAAGACCAATAGCAAACGGCAGAGCGGATATCCCAAGCAATTCAACAACTACCGCTATCATTGCACCGAGTGCTACAAACATCCAGGGAAGGCTCTGGGTAAAGACCCCTTTTACTACAAATGACATCAGGGTAGCCTGGGGCGCAGGTAATTTATCAGAACCAATAACCATTGTTTTGTGAAGTAGCATTAATACTCCACCCATAAATAATGCGGGAACAATCACCCCAATAAATTCTGCAATCTGTTGATGATAAGGTGTGGAGCCAATCAAAAAACCTGTTTTCAAATCCTGCGATGCATCACCTGCCATACAGATAGCAATACATACTACACTACCCACAGACATTGCAGCAATCATTCCCGGTATACCATACTGTCTTAACCCCACAAATATCAAACAGGTAATGAGCAATGTGGCAATGGTCATTCCTGATACCGGACTGGAAGAACTACCCACAATACCCACAATTCTTGAAGCGACCGTGACAAAAAAGAAACTGAAAAAGACAACAATCAGCATTCCCATAATACCAATATGGGTTTGTGGAATTAATAACATCAATATTGCAATAAGGATGGCACCACCGATAACTACACTCATTGGGATATCCTGGTCAGTCCTGGGACTATTCTTATCAGGCAAAAATTTAAAACCTTTAAACATTTCCTGAAAACCAAGTTTAAAACAACGGAAGACAATGGGACAGGCACGCAACAAACTTAAAAGTCCACCAACTGCGACTGCACCCGCTCCGATGTATCGGATGTAATAACTCCTTATTTCTCCTGGTGATAACATTGAAATAATATTTTCTGCAGGTGGAATAGGCATATTGAGATTTGCACCGATAAATGCAATAAGGGGGCTGATTACAAGGTATCCTAATACTGCACCAGCAAGCATATATGAAGCAATTTTAGGACCGATGATAAAGCCCACGCCTAACAACGCTGGAGTCAAATCAAAACCGACCTCTATTCCTTTTATACCTTTTACAAACCAGGTGCCGGTCTCTTTCCAGAGTTTGAGTCCGCTCATTAAAAATTTGTATATTGCACCCAATCCAACACCAGTAAAAACCAATTTTGCCTTTTCGCCACCTTTATCACCTGCCTTTAATATTTCAGCACAGGCAGTTCCTTCAGGATAAGGAAGAATTTTATGTTCTTGAACAATAAGATAACGCCGCAGAGGAATCATAAATAAGATCCCCAAAAATCCACCAAGAAATGAGATTAATATTATGGTCCAGGAACTCGGAAAATATTCCCACATAAAGAATGCCGGGATTGTAAATATTATACCTGCAGCAAGTGATTCACCTGAAGAACCAATGGTCTGAACAATATTGTTCTCTAAGATTGTGCCTTTTTTAAACACGCCTCTGAGTATTGCCATTGAGATAACTGCGGCAGGGATTGACGCAGAAACAGTCATCCCGACCTTTAACCCGAGATATGCATTTGCCAGACCAAAAACAATTGCGAGAATAGAACCGAGCACTACTGCCCGCAGTGTGAATTCACTTACTTTTTCTTCAGGTTTTATATATGGTGTGAAATCAGCGTTTAGATTTTTTTTATCTCTCATCTCTTCTCCTTATTAAGAATTAATTTTTAATTTTACAAAATTTATTATATCTGTAAAGTATAGTCAAAAAATTCTATTTTTCAAGATACTATATTATTAAGCCTCTCCACTTTTCTGATTTATCGTCTACCTTTTGTAAATTTGTATATGGTCGTTGGACATTTTAATTTTATAGAGGTTGCCCCTACAAAAAATATAAAGCCTCATAAATGAGGCAACTACTAAAATATTAAAAAAAGAGTAAAAATGGAGAGGGCTCAGACTATTATCCTATTGACATTCAGGATAATTCAGTTATGCTTATTAAAAGGAGAAAATATGGATAATTTGATTGCATATTGTGGAATTGATTGTGCTGTTTGCCCGGCGTATATTGCGAAGAAAAATAACGATGATGCATTAAGGCAGAAGACTGCTCAGTAATGGTCAAAAATGTTTAATGTTGAAATCAAGCCTGAAGAAGTAAATTGCGATGGTTGCACAATCGCAGGCAAACATATTAACTACTGTGAAAATTTTTGCGAAATGAGGAAATGTGCCGTGTCAAAAAAAGTAGCTAACTGCGCCTATTGTGGAGATTATCCCTGTGAAACCCTTGATAGTTTTTTAAAACAGGTACCTGAAGCAAAAGAGAGGCTTGATAACATAGCAAAGAATAAATAATATAGTATTTACAGAATCAATTTTTATTTTATAATTAATAACTGGAGGAGATTATGATGGCGAAAATGTTCTTTACTAATTATAAAAAATTTTTATTAACAATATTGATTATCACTGGCAATATTTCTCTTGCCCAGTATGTCACACCAAAACAGGGCTGGTTCAATTTTACTACACCATTTCCTGATACAATAAATAATGCTACTCATATCGGGAAATTTATACTTTCGCCACCAGCAGGCAATCAGGGAAGGGTTTATGTCCAACCTGACGGACATCTATATTTTGCAAATGGCCAGCGGGCAAAATTCTTTGGCATAAATCTCTGCTTCTCTGCCACATATCCGCAAAATACCACAAGTATAAATGCAGCTGCACACATTGCCAAACAGGGCTTTAATATGGTGCGGTATCACCACATTGATGGAGCATTAACAAGTGCTCCGGGTTCAAATACCACAAGAAGATTAAACCATGAAGTTCTGGATAAATTTGATTATCTGTTTCATCAGTTAAAACAGCGAGGAATCTATTCAGCAATTGACCTTTACAGTATAAGATTTTTTAAATCGGGTGATGGAATTCCTTATTATGATAGTGTTAATCGCTCAATGGATATTGTGAAAAGGGTATATATGTTTTATGAACCTGCTTATGCCCTTTTCCGAGATTATCCTGATAGTCTACTCAATCATATCAATCCATATACAGGGATAGCATATAAAAATGAACCCGCTCTCGTTTTTATCAATCCAATGAACGAAGGAACACTTATTGACCACTATTTCTGGGATAACTGGGATAATACCCAGAGTAATTATTACTTACCAAGATTTTATAAAAACGAGCTCCAGCATCAATGGAATGATTGGCTCTATATGCGTTACCAATGGGATTCAACTCTAATTCGTGTCTGGTCAGGCGGTGATACAACAATTGGTCCGGATAAAATAATAAATGGCGAATTTTCAGATACCTTGAATGGAGTCCCCCGTTTTTGGTGGCTCAATCAATTCAGTGGGAATTCATCCTGGGGTGTGCAGAATGCAGGGCTGAGTCTTGAACCCGCAGTCTTTGTCCACATCTATGCACCAGCACAATATTCCTGGCATATCCAGCTCCTTCAATCAGGATTCACAATAAGCAGTGATTCAACATACCGTCTCAGTTTTAAGGCAAAAGCAAACAGAAATCGCACTATGGATGTAGTTATCCAGAGGAATAGAACACCGTGGACAACATATTACTATCAAACAGTTAATCTTACTACAACCGGTCAAAGTTTTACTCTTCCATTCTATGCCAGTGCGAGTGATACAGTCCAGTTAACATTTAATCTCGGACTTGATACGGGTCGCGTTTGGATTGATGATGTCCAGTTACATCGTGCACCATTTTCCCGGGTGCTGGACCCGGGCGAAAGTCTTTTAACAAGAACAATAAAATTGATACGCTGGAGTAATCGGTATGAATACAGTCCTTATCGCTATTTTGACCAGATAAGATTCTTTTACGAAAAGGAGGCAAGATTCTACCAAAGAATATCTGCTTTGCTCAACGATACATTACACATTCAATCTTTGATTACATCTTCGTTCTTCTGGGCAAATCAACTCCATCAATATGCCTGGGCAAACCTTGTGCCAGTAATGGATGCCCATCCATATTTTGACCATCCATCATTTCCAAATCAACCCTGGGATACACTTGACTTTAGAATCACAAACGATTACTTTGGTGATGGTGATAATGGAGAATGGATGCTAACCTATATGAACCAGTGTGCCTCTGCCCAAAAACCAATGATTATTACTGAATGGCAGCACCCTGCTCCCTGTGAATCGCGCTATGTTATGCTTCTACCTTTTGCAAGTTATACTGCATTGCGTGGTTATGATGGAATTATAAACTTTGCCCTTGCCCATAATGAAGCAAATTTCTCCAATAACCGCATCCGTCCATTCTTTGACGCTGCTGGTCAACCAGTACACTTTGCTTTTTTAAGAATGTGTGCCCTTGCATTCTTAAGGGATGTGCAATTAGAAGACCCTGAGCGCACAAACTGGACAGGGCTAAATCTTGACCAATTAATAAAAGATATCTATGCCGGAAACTTCTGGAATCATGCAATTTCAAGTTCACCGCGCGACCGCGTGTTCAATCAATTTTACTGGAACTCCCAAAAGGCAACATTCAGGGTGAATGCAAAAGGGACTAAGGCATTTGCTGGAAAGACTGACGGTGATACAGTTATTCTTGGTGGTATAAAGATAATAGGAAATACTGATGGGACTATTGGATTTAGCCGCATAGACAGTACATTTAATCAACAAACATTTCTCATTGCAGCACTGGCACGGACTGAAAATACAAATATGATATGGGTTGAACAGACAAAGACCCAGGGTATGCTGAACTGGGGCACAACACCCTGCCAGGTAGAAACTGTTTCATATTATACACAATGGCACGCAGATTCTTTATTAATCAGCAGATTAAATTCTTATGGCAATCCAATAAACACAACAAAGATTATCGGTTCAAACCATCTGACTGACTGGTTCATAAGAACAGGCATTGATTCTGTGCCCTGGTATGAGGTTAAGGCTTTCGGTTACCTTGATACGCTTATTGGCATTGAGGAAGATAAGAATCGTGACAAAAGAACAATAAATATTCCAAGTCCGCAGAGATTTTTGATTATTAAAAACATCGCTGAAGGCACTGAATTTAAACTATATTCTGTTGATGGACGGCTCGTTGTTAAAAAAATATTTACCAAACCGATTAGTAAATTGATAATAAAAAATCTCAATGCTGGTGTATATTTCTATTCAATTAACACGGAAAATGCAGAGAAGAAAGGTAAGATTGTAATTATAAAATAAATTATTTAGCGAAGATAAACAACCCTTTTTACCGATACTCTATTTTCAGTTTTTACCGCAACAAAATAAATGCCAGCAGGCAATGGATTACCATTATCATCAAACCCATTCCAGATTGCAGTGTTGTCTTCTGCAGGAGTTAGGTTCTTAATCAATCTTCCCATTACATTGTATATTTCAATTCTAAATTGAAATTTTTTGCCGGTCGGAATGTGAATTATAAACCTATTGCCCGGGTTTGGATATATAGAAAATTCTTGAATTTTTTCCGCTTGGTTCTCTTCGACAACCACACCACTGTGCACAGGAACTGCAAGCTTTGCCAGCACTGCTACGCCCGTCTTTATTACCTGGGTAGCAAATGGTAGATGATTCACACCACAGTTTGTATAGAGGTGAGGACCAATAGTATCTCCAATTGTATGATATGCGGGTGTAAGGACACGTTCTATACCGAGCATTGCTTTATAACCCCTTTTCCAGAAGCTCGCATGGTCGGAGGAACCACTCGTTCCTGTATTACGCACTTTTCTGATCTTTAATTGGGTATAGGTATCAGCAACTGCCTGAAAGAATTGGCAGACAAAAAGGCTACAACCTGGAACAGCAGTTGTGTAATGTGCATTCATTGAATCGCGATTGGGATTTGCTGGTGTAACATAGCCAATCATATCAAAATTCAAAACTCCAAAGATTGTATCGTTGTTACGCCAGGCACGGGTCGCAAAAGAATCACTACCATATAGACCGAGTTCTTCAGCATTGAAGGCGAGAAAGTAAATTGTGTTTTCAAATAGATAGTCCTTCATCACTCTTGCCGCTTCCAGCATTGCTATTGTGCCTGAAGCATTATCGTCTGCACCAGGTGCATAGCCACTTGAAGGAACATCATCCATATGTCCACCAATCAAACAGTATCGCTTTATACTCGGATATAGATAGCCTTTTTTAATAGCCACAACATTTGGACCATAATTATTATTAAAATACTGGAAATAGACACTATCATAACCATAACTCAGTAAACGGTTTCTTATCCAGTTTACTGCAACAATCTTGTTTGAATCAGTGGTAGTATATCGCGTATACATTCTCTGCATACGAAGGATAGAAGCCTGGATACTATCCTGAGATACTGCATTAACCATCTTTTGAATAAGGGTATCTGGTGCGAAAGATTTATTCTGCAAAGGATAAGGGTCTTCATCAAGAAATCGCACCGGGTCAAAGGTCAATCTCCGCAGTTCTACTTTAAGTCTATTCAAATTTAGAACTCTGTCTTCACTTGTCCGCAGTAATAAGCAATCTTCATACTGGTCAAGAACATCGCCATAAGGAGCGACTGCAGATACATCTTCACCCATTAGATACACAATCTGATAGTATTTCTCACGGGGATTATCATCAAGGATAGTAAAAGGAATATTTTTCTGCTCCAGTTTTGAAATGTCTGTCTCATTGACAATGATCAATGCATGATTTTCAATAAGTTCAACAATACAGAAATTTTTGTCCTGCAGGTTATCTACCCTGATTAGATATTCAGTAGCAGTTAATGGTTTTGATAAAAAACACAAAACCATTGCACTAAAAATAAATAATTTTTTCATAACATCTCCTTTTTATTATAATTATATTAAGTTTTTAGATGCTGTCAAGCCTAAAGAAATCCCAGTCCTCTATTAATATAAAAGGCCAAAGCAGAAAAATCCCCCTTTTCCAAAGGGGGACATAGGGGGATTGGTGATTATATTCTAATCTGCTCCAGCCCTTCACGGGCAACTGCGTCTATTCCAATATCTGATTGCCCGAACTTTTTAAATCGCCTGTAACCGGAAAAGGCAATCATTGCACCATTGTCAGTGCAGAATTGAAGTTCTGGTATAAAAAGATTGATTTTCATCTGTTCTGCTAATTCCCTGAATTTTTCAGCGAGTCTTTTATTAACTGCGACACCACCAACAATTCCTAAATTTTTCGCTTTTGAATATTCAATCGCACGCCTTGCAACCTGGATAAGATGTTCCAGTGCAGATTCCTGAAACGCATAGGCAATATCCTCTTTTTTATATTCTCTATTTTCCTTGAGATAGTATAACACTGCAGTCTTTAATCCCGCATAACTGAAATTGAGCCCTCTGGGCTTGGGCACAGGAAATCTAATATTTTTTGAACTACAATTTTTTGCAATTTTTTCAATATATGGTCCACCCGGGTATGGTAATCCAAGCATCTTTGCTACTTTGTCAAATGCCTCACCACAAGCATCATCAAGTGTCCTGCCCAGAGTCTGATACTTAAATTCCTCCTCAATAAAAATAATTTCTGTATGTCCACCCGATACAAGTAAAACGAGCAGGGGATATTCAGGATGTTTTCTATTGAAAAAAAGACCATAAATATGGCCTTCCAGATGATTCACACCGATAAATGGTTTTTTTAGACCAATTGATAGCGATTTTGCAAAGGCAAGACCACTCAGGAGTGAACCCAGCAACCCAGGACCCCTTGTGGCAGCGACTAAATCAATCTCATTTAATGTTATACCCGCAACCTCCAGTGCAACACGGGTAATTGGAAGAATCACTTTTATATGATTTCTTGCGGCAATTTCTGGAACCACACCACCAAATCTGGTGTGGGCAATCTGTGAGGACACAATATTTGCAAGCACTTTTTGTTCCTTTATGATTCCAACTGAAGTTTCATCACAGGATGTTTCAATCCCGAGTGTTATCATAACAAAATAATTTTTTCTGAATTAATCTGGAAGTGCCGCAGTTTTTTGCAACAATTATTTCTTTTTCTTACCTTTTTTCTGCTTCTTCTCTCTTTTTTTCTGTTTGGCGAGCTTCTTCTTTTCTTTTTTGCTCTTTTTCACAGGCGCGGGCGCTTTTTTGGGTGGCTCTTTCGCTTTCTTCTCTTCTTTTTTGGGTTTTTCCTTTTTGGGTTTTTTCTCTTTCTTTTCCTTCTTTTCCACTTCTGGAATATATCTCCGCTCAATAAGCTTTCTTCGTTCATCAATGATTCCAGGTTCACTCTTCTCTGTTAATTCAAGGATAGCCATTTCTGCACCATCACCCAATCTTGGTCCAAGCCTGAAAATTCTTGTATAACCACCCTGCCGATTTGCAAATTTCGGCGCAATCTCATTACATATAATTTTAACAAGTTTATGGTCAGGAATAAAACGATAGATAAATCTTTTTGCAGAAAGGTCATTCACTTTGGCAAAATTAATCAAACGTTCTGCTAATTTTCTGGTTTCTTTTGCCTTGGGTAATGTTGTTTTTATCTTCTCAAAAATGAATAGTGCACGACATAAATTTCGTAAAAGTGCTAAGCGATGCGCTTTTTTTCTACCCAGTTTTTTTACCTTATCACCATGTCTCATTATTGCTCCGTATCTCTTTTATCAAACATCTTCTTTTAAAAATCTTTCTACATCCATCTCTAAGTGTAAACCCATATTATGCAAGATCTTCTCCAATTCTTTCAGTGATTTCCTTCCGAAGTTATCATAAGTAAGTAATTCTTTGCCGCTCTTGCGCACAAGGTCTCCTATCGTTTTGATATTCTTATTCTTAAGGCAATTTGAAGTGCGCACAGAAATCTCAAGTTCATCAATGCTCCTCTTCAGCATCTCTCTAATTTTGCGATGTTCTGCATCAAGCTGTTCCTTTGACGAAAATAGTGGTTCAACAAATAATTCCAGCCCCTTTTTATTAATTGTGCTCCTTACTTCATCAATTGTTCTCTTCGTTGCATCATCAAGGGCAAGGAATGGTTTTCCTAAATCAATAAAAAATGATAGATGGTGCCTTAATAAACTCGCCGCTTCTACAACTGCCTCAGCCGGAGTAATGGTTCCATCAGTCTTTACTTCCAGAACGAGATGGTCATAATCGGTCTTTGTCCCCACCCGTGTATTGCGCACATCAAAATTCACTGAAAGTACCGGCGAAAATATTGCATCAATATATATTGTCCCAACAGGCGCTTCTGCTTTTTTTAATAGTTCTGCCGGCACAAATCCCCTTCCTGTTTCTACAAACATTTCTATGGTAAAATTGACTTTGGCTTCGGTCGCAGTCAAAATCTTTTGTTTCGGATTGGCTATGATAACGAGTGGGTTTTTTTCAATATCTTCACACAGGTATTCTTTTTTACCCTTAACCTTAAGGGTCAGGGTCGTAGGTGCATCACCTATGAGTTTTACTCTAATTTTCTTAATATTTAATATAATCTCAACCACATCTTCATAAACACCAGGAATGGTTGAAAATTCCTGCATAACATTGGTTATCCGAATATTGGTGATTGCTGCGCCCTGAATAGAGGACAGAAGTATGCGACGCATTGCATTACCAATCGTTATTCCATATCCCCTTTCCAGGGGCGAAATTATAAATCTTGCAAAAACATCGGTCGCACTCTCTTTCTCAATTTCAATGCCTTTCGGCATTATGATTGGTTTAAGTGCCATAACGCTCCTTATTTGGAATATAATTCAACAATTAAATTTTCTTGCAAAGGAATTGTTATATCCTCCCGTTTAGGTAGTCTAATTACTGTCCCGGTCATATTTTCTTTATTGAATTTAAGCCAGCCCGTTATCTTATCCGGATCCCTTTGCTCCAGTGACCTTTTAACCACTGGATTCTTGCGCAGTTTTTCGGTCAAAGAAATAACTTGATTTGGCTTTACCAGATAACCTGGTATATCCACTTTTTTCCCATCCACTAAAATATGGCCATGCCTTACAATCTGACGTGCCTGAATTCTTGATGAAGCAAACCCCAAATGATAAACAACATTATCAAGCCTTCTTTCAAGTAATATCAGTAGGTTTTCACCTGGTGCGCCCGCCATTTTTGTAGCATCATTGAAGATTTTACGGAATTGTGTCTCAAGCACACCATAAATAGCCTTGACCTTCTGCTTTTCACGCAATTGTGTAGCATAAGAAGTTAACTTTCTCCTTCCAACTTTGCCATGCATACCAGGAGGATAACCACGCCTTGTAAAAGAACATTTATCTGTAAAACATCTACTTCCCCTTAAAAATAGTTTTTCGCCTTCACGACGGCATATTTTACATTTAGGACCGATGTAACGCGCCACTTATACCCTCCTTTTTCTTGGAGGCCGACAACCATTATGGGGCAATGGAGTAACATCTTTAATGGTAGTTATAGTCAAACCCACTGTCTGCAAAGTCCTTATTGCTGCCTCACGACCAGCACCAGGACCTTTAATCCGCACTTCAATCTTTTTTATACCCATTGCCAGTGCCTCTTTACCAACTACTGTAGCACACTGTTGAGCAGCATAGGCGGTTCCTTTTTTCGTTCCTTTAAAACCTACCCTTCCTGCACTGGACCAACAAAGAGTATTGCCCTGATTATCACAGATTGAAACTATAGTATTATTAAAACTGGCAAAAATATTGGCGATGCCGGTAAGTTCTGTTCTTGCTGTTTTCTTTTTCTTAAAGACCCTTTTCTTCATTTCTTCTCTCCTGGTGCTGCTTTAATAACCGCAACGGTTTTCCTCTTACCTTTACGAGTCCGCGCATTGGTTCGCGTTCTCTGGCCTCTAACTGGAAGACCAATCTTATGTCTGAGACCCCGATAACAACCAATATCAATAAGCCTTTTTACATTTGCTGCAACATCTGCACGCAGCACACCTTCAACCTTGTAATCTGTTTCAATCAATTTTCTGATCTTGGTAACCTCTTCTTCAGTTAAATCTTTAATCTTTTTTGAACGGTCAATACCACAACGCAAAACTATCTGCTGCGCAATCGGAATACCGATTCCATATATCGCAGTTAAACCATATTCAACCTTCTTATTCAAAGGCAAATCAACACCTGCAATTCTTGGCATAAACCTCCTTTTTATTATTAAACAGGAGCATCACCCTTGTCTTTGTTTGTGTCTGGGATCTTTACAAATAATCCTTACCACACCTTTTCTTTTGATAACCCGACACTTAATGCACCTTTTCTTAATTGATGATTTAACTTTCAAATTATCTCCTTAAACTTATATTTTATTAAATTTTTCAAAAAAGTCAATATCATAGATTATTTATACCTCCACACAATTCTACCCCGGGAAAGGTCATAGGGCGAAAGTTCTAATAAAACGCGGTCTCCTGGTAATATCTTTATGTAACTCATACGCATCTTTCCAGATACATGTGCCAGAACCTTATGGCCATTATCAAGCTCCACTCTAAACATTGCATTGGGCAGCGTCTCAATTATTGTTCCTTCAGTCTGAATCAAATCTTTTCTTGCCATATCAACCTTCTATAACCCTTGTTGCATTAAAATTACCTTTTTCCAAAATAATGATAGTATCTTCAAAATGGCTGGACAATGAACCATCCCTGGTTGATACGGTCCAACCATTGCTTGCTGTCTTTACCTGAAAACTTCCCATATTGGTCATTGGCTCAATTGCCAGTGCCATACCGGGCTTTAATTCAGGGTCTGGACCATTTGCTACAAAATTCGGAATCATCGGGTATTCATGCAATGTTCTTCCCACACCATGGCCAGCCAGTTCCCTAACTACGCTATAACCATTTCCTTCAACAGTCTGCTGGATTGCCCGCGAAATATCAGAAACCCTATTGCCTGATTTTGCTTTTTCAATCCCATTTTTTAAAGCTTTTTTGGTCACATTTATAAATTGTAATACATTTTCTGGAATTGAACCAACAACATAGGTCATTGCCGCATCAGCAATATATCCATTATATGATACACCAATATCAACCTTAACAAGGTCACCATCTTTGATAATTCTTTGGTCTGGTATCCCATGGACAACCTCGTCATTTAGAGAAATACAGGAACTCTTTGGGAAACCACGATAATTCAAAAATGCTGGCCTGGCATCATGGTCAACAATTACCTTATGGATAAAATCGTTCAACTCTACGGTCTTCATACCCTTTAAATCAAGAGCTTTAATTTTTTTGAAAATTTTATGAATAATACCGCCGGCAATGATAATATTCTTAATCCCTTCATCATTTAATGATACCATCAATAACCTGAACTATCCTTTGCAAAATCTCTTCTTTTGAACCAGATGCATCAATCTTTACATAGACACCCAGTGATTTATAATATTCGCTGAGCGGTCTGGTCATCTCTTCATAAACCTTTAACCGATTCGTAATAACTTCTAAATTATCGTCTTTACGTTTTGCTAATAATGAGCCACAATTATCGCAGATATTAGGTGTTCTGGGTGGATTCGTAACTTCATTGAAAACTGCTCCACATTTGGAACAGTATATGCGGGCAAGGGTCCGCCTTATGATTTCTTCCTGCGGCAACTGTAATTCAATAGCCAGGCTAATTTTCTTATTATGGCGGGCAAGCAATTTTTCTAATTCCATTGCCTGATTTAGATTTCTTGGGAATCCATCAAAAAGAACATTTTGTTCCAAATTCTCCAGCACATAATCTTCAACAATTTCAAAAACAAGATTATCTGGTGCCAGAGCACCGTTCTTAAGAAATACCTCTACTTTTTTTCCTACTGGACTTCCCAGGGAAACTTCTTCGCGCAGAATATCGCCCATAGAAAATTTTTTAAAATTATATTTTTTCACGAGCAATTCAGCCTGGGTTCCTTTTCCCACACCAGGTGCACCAAAAAGAAAAATCATCAACGACGTCCCCGAATTTTACCTTTTTTCATAAAACCTTCATAATGATACATTAATAATTGGGATTCAATCTGCTGGACAGTATCCAGGGCAACTCCAACAATAATCAAAAGTGTGGTTCCTCCAAAATAGAACGGCACTTTCAAATAGTTTATTAGATACCAGGGCACAAGGGCAATAAAGCCCAAGAATAATGCACCAGGAAGGGTAATTCTGGAAAGAACACCATCAACATAATCAGCAGTCTTCTGTCCTGGTCTAATACCTGGAATAAATCCGCCATACCGTTTCATATTCTCTGCAAGTTCACCAGGGTTAAAAACAATTGAGGTGTAAAAATATGTAAAGAATACAATGAGTGCAAAAAATATTAAATCATAAGCCCAGAAACCAGGTCTGAATAACTCTGCCAGGTATTTCAAGGTGGGTACATAAGCAGCAATTGTTCCTGGAAATACAACGAGCGATTGGGCAAATATTATTGGTATCACACCCGCCGTATTTACACGCAAAGGTAAGAATGTTGATTGACCACCATACATCCGGCGGCCAATCACCCTTTTTGGATACTGTACTGGAATTCTTCTTGTTGCCTGTGTCATCACAATGACTGCTGCGACAATTAATACCATAATTATAATAACAACAAATAGATTTATTAGTGAAAGTCCCTGGGTTGCTACAAGTTGTGCAGTTCTAAGAAAGTAAATAGGATATTCTTCAAGGCATCCAATAAATATAAGAAATGAAATACCATTTCCTATACCTTTTTCCGTAATCTGTTCACCAACCCACATTGCAAATATTGCCCCGCAGGTCAAGGTCAATACTGAAGAGATACGGAACATCCATCCTGGTTCATAAACAATAGGCACAACACCGCCAGCAGCAGCAAACTTTTGCATCTCAAGATACGCAGAAATACCAAATGCCTGGAACGCTGCAAGGGCAACTGTAAGATACCTTGTATACTGGGTTATCTTTCTACGACCTGCCTGGTCGCGCTGCATTTTTTCTATCTGTGGAAATACTGAGCCAAGCAACTGGAATATAATAGAAGAAGATATGTAGGGCATAACACCAAGGAACAATATCGCTGCCCTTGATAATGCTCCACCTACAAAAATATCATACATACCGAATAAAGAGCCCTGCTGTTTTAATTGCTGCATCAATAACCCGAGTGCCTGGGCATTTATGCCGGGCAAAGGGATGTGGGCACCAAGACGGTAAATACAGACTGCACCCAGGGTAAATAATAATTTTTTCTTAAGGTCAGGGACCTTAAAGATATTCTGAAAAGTGGACATCATAAAATCTTCTCCGCTTTGCCGCCTGCAGCAGTAATCTTTTCCAGTGCCTTTTTTGAGAAGGCATGTGCTTTGACAATGAGTGGCTTATCAAGGTTACCCTGACTAAGAATCTTTAGTTTTGAAATACCCTTAACAATACCGTTCTGTTTCAAAATTTCGGGTGTGATCTCTGAATTTGCGGAAAATTTTGCAAGTTGAAAAATATTTACAATTTCATATTCCTGTGCCGTATAATTTTTGAATCCGCGTTTGGGTAGCCTTCTTGTCAATGGCATCTGTCCACCTTCAAATCCCATTTTCACTCTGTATCCTGAACGTTGCTTATGACCTTTGTGACCACGACACGAGGTTTTGCCATGGCCCGAACCCGGTCCACAACCTATTCTTTTCTTCTTATGGGTGCTACCATTTTTTGGTCTCAACTCACTCAGCTTCATTCCTGGCTCTCCTGAACTTCAACCATATATGCAATCTTTTCAAGCATCCCCCTGATTGCTTTATTATCAGGGTAAATCCTTGATTTGCCGATTCTATTTAGTCCAAGTGCCTTAAGGATAAGTTTGTGTTTCTTTATTTTATCAATCGGACTCTTCTTTAATATCACTTTTATCTTTTTCATATCTCTTCCTCATAAAATATTCAACTGGTTTGTTGCGCATTTCAGCAACTAACTGGACTGAACGAATTGATTTCAGTCCTTTTATCGTTGCCATTGCTAAATTTGTAGAATTTCTTGAACCCAGAGCCTTGGAAAGAATATCTTTTATACCAGCTGCCTGACATACTGCCCGCACTGCATTGGATGCAATAATCCCGCTACCAGGTAGTGCTGGTTTGAGAATCACCTTGCTTGCTGAATACTTTCCAATCACTGGATGGAGGATAGTGCCATCAACGACCTGGACCTGAACCATATTCTTTTTGGCAATCTCAGTCGCTTTCTTGATAGCAGGTGCAACCTCAGCCGATTTTGCATGTCCAATACCCACCTTGCCCGCACCATCACCAACCACAACGCAGGCATAAAGTTTTAATCGCTTTCCGCCTTTAATAACCTTTGAGACTCTCTTTAATTCCACAACTTTTTCAATAAATTCAACTGCATTCTCCTGCATATAATCATCCCCCTAAAATTTTAATCCTGATTCTCTTGCACCATCAGCAAGTGCCTTTATTCTGCCGTGATATTTATACCCACCACGGTCAAAACAGACCTTTTTTATACCTTTTTCAAGCGCCAGCTTTGCCACTGCCTTGCCAATTTCGCGAGCAACATCAACCTTTTTCTTTCCTTTTAAGCCCGGTGTATTCACCGAAGATACCCCACAAATAACTATCCCTTTACTATCATCAATAATTTGAGCATAGATGTGTTGATTGCTCCGAAAAACACAGAGTCTGGGTTTATCTGAAACTCCGATTAGATTTTTTCTAATTCTTTTATGCCTTCTTATTCTTCCAATTAATTTCATATTAATTCACCATTATGTTGCCTGTGCTACAGCACGTTTACCAACTTTTTTCCGTATAACCTCATCAGCATACCTTATTCCTTTATGTTTATAAGGGTCTGGTACCCGTATCTTTTTTATGTTAGCAGCAACATCACCGACCAATTGTTTATCAATTCCCTTCAATGTTATATTAGTAAGGTCGCCCTTATCTGCGCTCTTTATGGTCTGCAATTCGCATTTTATACCTGGAGGCAAAGTAATGGTTACGGGTTTTGTATATCCAACAAATAATTGAATACCACCACTCACTGCCTGAGCCCGGTAACCAGTCCCCTGTACTACCAGGGTCTTAGAATAACCTTCAGTTACACCTTTAATCATATTTAAAATAAGTGTTCTTGTAGTGCCCTGGTCATGCTGCGCATTAATAGTATCATTGTTGGTAAGAACTTTTAAAGTTTTATTTTCCAATTCTACCCGCACATTTTTGGAAACCGTTAATTTCAATTCACCTAAAGGACCCTTAACTTTTACGGTCTCTCCTTCAATGGTCAATTGCACTTTATCAGGAATTATTACTGGCTTCGCTCTCATCCTTGCCATTTTTAAAACTCCTTTTTAATAAACATATCCAATAACTTCTCCACCAACCTTTTGTTTGCGTGCTTCGCGGTCTGTCATTACCCCCTTAGAGGTTGTGAGGATTGCTATGCCCATACCTTTTAAAATCGTCGGGATCTCATTCCTGGAAACATAAATACGACGACCACAGGTTGATGTCCGTTGCAGGTCCCGTATTACTGATTCGCCTTCTTTTGAATATTTCAGCATCACTGTTATCTTGCGCGGTCGCTTCTCAGAATCCAGACTGAAATTATTGATAAAACCTTCCTCAAGCAGTATGCGCAGAATCTCTGTATGCAATCGAGAATAGGGCACAACTACCTCAGTTTTATTTGCGCGACAACCATTTCTAATTATCGTAAACATATCAGCAATTGGATCCACTTATGCCTCCTGTTCCCATATAGCATAATATCTCTTTATATAAATTTTTAGCATAGCATATATTATACCTAATTTTTGAAAAATGTCAAGTAAAAATTTGCAGAGTAGTTTTAAACCAGGTTTCTTAAATAGTTATTGTTTTTTCGTAGGTTTTTGATATAATCTACAATGCGGCAGAATATATTGAATCTTTCTCTGAATGAACTTGAAGATTTTTTTAAGCAACTCAATCTTGAGCCATATCGTGCACGCCAGGTCTTTCAATGGCTATGGCAGAAAGGAATAACCGATTTTGATAAAATGACTAACCTTTCTCTAAATTTAAGAAAGATACTCAATGAAACATTTAAGATTGAACATTTGCATCTCTTAAAAAGACTAAAAGCAAATGATGGTGCTGAAAAATTTCTCTGGCAACTTGAAGATGAAAATAAAATTGAATCGGTCTTCATACCTGAACCACCAAGAAAAACAGTCTGTGTTTCAACCCAGGTTGGCTGTCCGCTAAGGTGTGATTTTTGTGCAACAGGAAGAATGGAATTTAAAAGAAATCTTCAGGCATTTGAAATCGCAAGTCAGGTTCAACAGGTGCAAAATTATATTGGAGAAAAATTGACCAACATCGTTTTTATGGGTATGGGTGAACCATTGCTAAATATTGAAAATGTGAGTAATGCATTAGAGATAATTACTTCTTCTATTGGTCTTGCTATTAGTCAGCGCCACATTACAATCTCAACTGCAGGCATAATTGAGGGAATAGAGTATTTTTTGAATTCAAAATGGAAGATAAAGCTTGCCATATCACTCAATTTTGCAGACCAGTCAAAGCGCGAAAAATATATGCCGGTCGCAAAGAATAATAGACTCAAGGATGTGCTAAAACTTGCCCGTGAATATTCAGCAAAGAAACAGATGGTTACTTTTGAATATGTTTTAATTAAAGGTATAAATGATTCGCTTGAGGATGCACATCAACTTTTAAAATTACTAAAATCAATCCCTTCAAAAATTAATCTAATTCCTTATAATGAACATCCTGAACTACCTTATCAAGCACCAGACAGAGAAACAATTGAGCAATTCCAGAAGGTTCTATTCAATTCAAACCATCCAGTTATCCTGCGCAAATCAAAGGGCAAGGATATTCTTGCTGCCTGTGGCCAGCTCGCAGGACAACCCTGTTAATTAAAATTTAGTAGTTCTCTGCCAGAACTTCGTAGAAAGATTGTGGATGTTTGCACGCCGGACATTCCTTAGGTGCTTCAGCCCCTTCAAAAATATAACCACAATTTCTACAATGCCATTTTACAACATTGCCTTTTTTAAAGACCGCATTATTCTTAACATTGGCAAGTAATTTCCGGTAACGGCTTTCATGAAATTTTTCCACTTTGGCAATCTCTCTGAATGAATGAGCAATTTCAGGAAAACCTTCTTCCTCAGCAATCTTTGCAAAATCAGCATAGAGTTTTGTCCATTCAAAATTTTCTCCATCTGCAGCAGATTGAAGATTGGACCCAGTATCTTTTATCATTCCGGCTGGATATGCTGCAGTTATCTCCAGGTCACCACCTTCAAGATATTTAAAAAAGACTTTGGCATGCTCTTTTTCATTATCTGCGGTCTCTAAGAATATTGCTGAAATCTGTTCATAACCTTCTTTTTTTGCTGCCGAAGCAAAATATGTATAACGGTTACGTGCCTGACTTTCACCGGCAAAAGAGATCAACAGATTCTTTTCTGTTTTTGTTCCTTTCAATGATTTAGCCATAAAGACTCCTATTTATTTTAATATCTCTTTAATTAATTCTGCTACATTGGCCGGTGTCTCTCCAACCCTGACACCAGCAGACTCAAATGCCTTTATCTTTTCTGCCGCAGTTCCTGCAGTTCCTGAGATTATTGCACCAGCATGACCCATCCTTTTGTCCGGTGGTGCAGTCTTACCTACAATAAAACCGAATGCCGGTTTCTTAAAATATTTTTTAATATACTCTGCTGCGTCCTGTTCATCCCTGCCACCAATTTCACCCACAAGCACAACCGCTTCTGTATCCGGGTCTTTTGCAAACAATTCAAGGCAATCAATAAATTTTGTGCCGATTATCGGGTCACCACCAATACCAATACAGGTGGATTGACCAAGCCCTATTCTCGTAATATGGTCAACAATTTCATAAGTGAGCGTACCACTACGGGATATAACACCGACCTTTCCTTTCTTGAATATATGCCCTGGTAAAATACCAACCTTTGCCTCACCTGCAGACACAAGTCCTGGTGAATTAGGACCAATCAAACGACATTTTTTATTTTTTAAATAGGCAATAATCTTCACCAGTTCAACAGTGGGAATACCTTCAGAAATACAAACAACCAGTTCTACGCCTGCGTCAATCGCTTCATAGATTGCACCCGGTGCAAACTTTGCCGGAACAAAAATAACTGAAGTATTAGCACCTGTGTTCTTCACTGCCTCAGCCACAGAATTGAATACAGGCACACCCTCAACCTCTGTGCCACCCTTGCCTGGAGTCACTCCTGCGACAACCTTTGTTCCGTAATTTAGCATCTGCCGTGTATGGAAACTACCATCCCTGCCTGTAATACCCTGAACAACTAACTTTGTGTTTTTGTTTATCAAGATACTCATTTTTTCTCCTTGTTATTTATTTTGAAAGAAGTTCAATCGCCTTTTTGGCACCTTCATCCATTGTTTTTGCAAAGATCAATCCTGCCTCTTTTAGAATTTCCATTGCCTTATCTTCATTTGTGCCAGTTAACCGTGCTACAATAGGTTGTTTGATATTCAAAGATTTTTTTGCCTCAAGAATTCCTGTAGCAACATCATCACACCGTGTAATACCGCCAAATATATTAAAGAATATGACCTTTACATTCTTATCCCGCAACAGTATAGAAAGGGCATTCTTAACCTTTTCTGGAGAGGAAGAGCCACCAATATCCAGGAAATTTGCGGGTTCACCGCCAAAATACTTTACCAGGTCCATTGTTGCCATTGCCAGGCCAGCGCCATTAACCACACAACCGATATTACCATTCAGTTTTACATAGGACAGGTCGCTTTCACGGGCAAGGAGTTCATTTTCATCCTCACTTTCTCTATCACGCATTGCCTCAATCTCAGGGTGGCGATAAAGGCCATTATCGTCAAAATTAATCTTGGCATCAAGGGCAATGAGTTTACCTGTATTATCAACAACCAGCGGATTTATCTCAGCAAGAGACGCATCATTTTCAACAAATAATCTGTAAAGTTTGTCTGCAATATTCGCACATTCAATCGCAGTCTTTGTATTTCCATAAAGAAAGAGTCCGATCTCTCTTGCCTTGTGTTCAAGTAAGCCTAACAAAGGGTCAGCATAGACCTTGTATATTGCCTCTGGTCTCTGCCGCGCCACTTCTTCAATCTCTACACCACCTTCCTTGCACGCCATCAAAACAATCTTCTTTTCATTACGGTCAATAATTATTCCCAGATAGGCTTCAGATGCGATACCTATTGCTTCAGATACAAGTACTTTTTTTACAGGTATACCCTTTATCTCCATTCCCAATATCTTTGAACCAAATTCCTTAACCTCTGCATCATTCTTTGCTACTTTTATACCACCAGCCTTGCCCCTGCCACCAACCATTACCTGCGCTTTGATAACACAGGGCAAACCTATCTCTTTTGCACTTAGAATAACTTCATCCAGATTAAAACAGACCTTTTCCCGGGGCACGGGAATATTATATTTTTTGAAAAATTCCTTTGCCTGATATTCATGGATTTTCAAATTGCCTCCTTACAAAGGCAATTATATGCGGAATAACACCAAAGTCAAGATAACCAGCATGGCATCAGCATCGCCTTGCTTATTTTAATCTCCAGATAGGACGGCCTAAAACATATAGTAATATTGAATAAATTAATGTAATAGAGGATGCAACCATTATGGCAATCCTTTCGCCCAAAATATGTGCTACAGTACCGATCCATAGTGCACCAAAGGGCAAAAGACCAAAAAAGACAAAGGTATAGATTCCCATTACCCTACCCCTCATCCCTTCTTCAACCTGCAATTGAACAAGGGAATTGCTGAGGTTCATAATCAAAATCTGGGACATACCCGCACAAAAAAGGAAGACAATGGACAAAATAAATTTATCTGAACCAGTAAAAAGAATAATAAAGACAGGGAACAAAAATGTCCCGATACTAAGCAGTTTGCCTTTGAAATTAAAAATACCTAAGGAAGCAATAAAAAGCGCTGATGTCAATGCGCCAAGACCGCGCGCAGTTTGAAGAAACCCATTGGTTCGTGCATCACCATGAAGAACCTTCACTGCCCAGGCAGGTAAGAGCGTAGAAAAAGTAACACCAAATAATGCCATTATTGCAATGGTAAGAACGAGGAGCCGAATTGTTGGATGTCTGAAAGTATATTTGATCCCCTGTTTCAAATCTTCAAATGGAGAGTTTACTTTGTTTTTAACAGATGCAAATACAATCTTCATTTTAAAAAGGGCACTGATGACGGCAATAAATGTAATTCCGTTAATAACAAAACACCAGCCAGGACCGAGTGCCGCATAAATTATACCACCCATTGCCGGTCCCAGGGCAATTGCAGTGTTAAACATTGCAGAGTTCAGGGCAATGGCATTCGTTAATGCCTCGGGTTCAACCAGTTCACGGACAAATGCCTGGCGTGCTGGTGCATCAAATGCATTGGCAATACCCATGCAGGCAGCCAGAAAAATAATGTGCCAGGGTTGAACAACTTTCAAAAAAGTTAAAGATGCCAGAATAAATGCGAGTATCATCATCGCTGTTTGTGTAATAATTAGTATCTTTTTTCTCGAAACTCGGTCAGCGATCACCCCGGCATAGAGCATAAAAATCCAGGTAGGCAGTCCTGCGGCAAAACCCACATAACCTAAATATGCAGGAGAGTGTGTCAATTCATAGATAAAAAAACCCTGGGCAGTGGTCTGCATCCAGGTGCCAAAGAGTGAGACAAGTTGCCCAAAAAACCAGAGTTTGTAATTGGGATATTTCAGTGCCAGAAAGGTCTTGTGCCAGAAAAATTTTCTATCTGCTTCCATAATCACTGAGCCCGAATTGCTCCAGTATTCTTAATGTATTACGATACTCTTCAGGGCTAATACGACGATTCAGTTCAGGATATTCATTTGCGCGATAACTTGGATAATACTGGTCCATTACATTAATAAATGAATTCTTTGATATCTCGCGGGCAATAAATTCAAAGACACTTTTTGATGCAGCAAGATTATTGGGCAGAACCAGATGGCGTATTATTAACCCCTTTGTGGCAATGCCATCTTCTATTATTAAATCTCCCACCTGCCTGTGCATCTCTTTCAATGCCTGTTTCACGGCATCCCAGTAGTCTGGAACTTTTGAATATTTTTCACCGTTTTCATTATTTCCATATTTGATATCGGGCATATAAATATCAACTATGCCTTCAAGTAATTTTAATGTTTTTATAGATTCATAACCACCACAATTATACACAATTGGCAAATGCAATCCATTTTCCTGTGCCTTTGCTAATGCTTCAATAATCTGCGGCACCCAGGGTGTGGGCGTGACAAGGTTTATATTATGACAACACAGTTCCTGCAAATCAAGCATCATCTGCGCAAGCACTTCAATACTTATCTCGCGTCCCAGACCAAGTTGGCTGATATCATAATTCTGGCAATAGATGCAATGCAAATTGCAGTGAGTAAAAAAAATTGTGCCAGAACCGAATCTACCAACAAGACAGAATTCCTCACCAAAATGTTGATGATAAGAAGAGACCTTTGGCCTCAATCCTGCCTTACAATTACCAGTTTCACCTTTAAGCCGATTAACTTTACACTCCCTGGGACAGAGCTGACAGGGGTTGAGCAATTTATAAAATTCGACTATCAATTCCCTGGTAATTTTTTTCATCTGTAATTCAGGTATTCAGGCATTTTTGATTTTCAGGTAATTTACCTGTCTCCATACCGATAATATGCAGCACAAGAACCTTCAGATGAAACCATACAAGCACCAACTGGACTGCCTGGAGTGCACTTTTTGCCAAATAGTGGACACTCGGGTGGAATCTTTAGCCCTAACAAGACTTTACCACAGATACAACCCTTTGGCTCTTGCACCTCAGGAATTTTAATATCATATTTTTTTGTAGCATCAAATCGCTGATACAATTTTTTTAATGTTAACCCTGATTCAGGGATAACACCAATACCGCGCCAGAGTGAATCCACTGGCTCAAATACTCTGTCCAGCAATTTCAATGCGGTTGTATTACCTTCTGGTTTGACCACCCTGTTATATTCAATCTCTATATAAGATTGTTTTTTACCAATCTGCTCAACCAGATTTTTAATACCTAATAGTATATCAATCGGTTCAAAACCAGTGATACAACCAGGTATGTGATATTTTTCGGCAATCAGGGTGTATGGTTTAGAGCCAATAATCGTTGAAACATGTCCGGGCAAAATAAAACCATTGACATTGAGCCGGGGCGATTGAGCAATAAATTCCAGGGCAGGCGGAATAATTTTGAATGCAGGAATTATATAAAAATTTTTGATACCTTTTTTTTCAGCCTCAAGAATGGTTGCGGCGATTGTGGGCGATGTGGTTTCAAAACCTACACCGATAAATACTACATCTTTCTGTAAATTGTCCTGAGCAATAGCCAGGGCATCCCTTGGTGAATAAATAATCTTTGGATGATAAATTTCAAGGCTACCCTGCGAACCGGGCACACGCACCATATCACCGAATGTCGTAATTATCACTTTTTTTTGCCGGGCAAGTTCTATGGTCCAATCAATAATGTTTTGCGGTGTTACACAGACCGGACAACCAGGTCCAGAAAGGAGTTTTAAATTCTTCGGCATCATCTTTCTTATACCTGCACGGGCAATTGCCATAGTGTGCGTTCCACAAACCTCCATCAGGGCAATAGGTTTTTTTAAATTGTTCCTAATCTGCCTGACAATCTCTTCAACTGGATTTTTCATATTGTGAGTAAAAATTGTAATAATTAAATTTTTTCAACCTTGTGATAATACATCACCACACGGCTGCGTCCAGCATTTTTTGCCTCATATAATGCCTTGTCAGCATTCTTTATCAATTCTGATGGATTTAGACCATCATCAGGATACGCAGCAACTCCAGCGGAAAATTCAATCTTTTTTTCACCAGGTGAATGGGTGGAGTCGTATATTTTAAAATTACTCAACAAATTTGCCACCATTTTTGCTGCTTCTTCTTTTTTCGTCTCCGGAAACATAACGATAAATTCATCACCACCATACCTACCTACCAGGTCTGTATCACGGAAATATTTACTGAAAATCTGTGAGAGACGAATCAATAACTGGTCACCTGCCTGGTGGCCAAATGTATCATTAAAATATTTAAAATTATCAAGGTCAATAATTGCTATTGCAAGACTGTGCTGAAATCTTTTTGCACGGTTCAATTCTTCGGCAAGTTTATCCCTGAAAAATCCAATATTATATAATTTTGTCAGCGGGTCAATTGATGCAAGGTCACGCATAATAGCTAAACTCATCGTATTCTGAAGTGCGGTTGAGGCAATCCGAACGACCACGCCAACAATGTTTTTTTCCCTTTCATCAAGGGGATTTTCGCGCTTGAATGCAATAACACCAAATAACCTGTTTTGATACACGAGAGGATAACAAATATCAGGTGTAAAAAATATATATGGTTCTTTAATCCTTAAAATTTCTGACTCATGCGTTCCCAGAGGCATCCTTTTTTCAGCAGTCACACCTACCCTGCCTTCGCCAACATCATAAACGAGTTTAGGCAACCAATTTTCATTCAATCCATGATGGGCAACGAGGTTTAATCGCTTCTCTTTTTCATCAAGGAAGAATAATGCAACCTGGTCAGAATTGAGGTAATTATTCAAAAAACCTGTGATTTCAGTAGCAATCTCAAGTGGGTCTAATCGTGAGGTTAAACGGATTATTGAAGAAAATAAGAGATTGTCCTGAGATGTGATATTGCGCAATTCATTGCGCATACTAATATTTTCCTGTTTCTGTCGTTCCAGTTCATCGGTCAATATCGCAATCTGGGACAATATTTCACTTTTTTTCTGTGTTTTTTGTGCCACAATGACTATGATAATTATTAAGCCAATAACCAGGATTATGGCACCAGTAATTATATATTCCATTCTATACCAGCTGATTTATTATATACAAAATTTTAAAAAAATCAATAGGGCGCTGTCAATCCCTGGTTATACGGTTATGCAACCCATTTCCTCAATTTGGTTAAATGGTAATTGGTAAATGATTAAATTTGGAATAGAGGCTTTAGCCTCGTTAAATTCTTCACATTCTCCTGTGGAGTAGAGACTTCAGTCTCATTTTTTCACGGGACTAAAGTCCCTACTCCAGAAGAATTTTTAAAATACCTAAAAGTCCAAAACTTGTCCTAATGGATATCAGGATACCTAAATGCCTAAAAATTAAAATGCCTAAACCCTATTGACACAGGCATATTTCGGTATAGAATATATTACCCATATCTAATATGGGTTCGCCAAATTATTATTAAATTAAATATTAATTAAGGAGGTCACCATGGCGTGGCAAGGCGAACTGATAAAATTAGACGAATACCATTATAAAATACCAAAAACTTATAAAAGCGGTATGAAAACCGATGGCATTATCTTTGCCTCACCAAAAATGCTGGAAAAGATAAAAGAGGACCAGGCGCCTGAACAAGTAGCAAATGTCGCAACCCTTCCTGGCATTGTTGGCTATTCATTGGCAATGCCTGATATCCATTGGGGTTATGGATTTGCCATTGGTGGTGTTGCAGGATTTGATATAAAAGAAGGTATTATCTCTCCAGGTGGTGTTGGTTATGATATAAATTGTGGTGTAAGGCTTCTCAGAACAAATCTCAAATATGAAGAGATTAAAAACAGAATAAAAGATCTGGTGCAGGCGATCTTCCATAATGTGCCATCCGGTGTTGGTTCTACAGGCAAGATAAGAATTGACGACCGTGAGGTAAAAGAGGTTCTGTTATATGGTGCTCAATGGGCATTAAAAAAAGGCTATGGCTGGAAACGGGATATTGATAAGATAGAAGAGAATGGAATGTTGAAAGGTGCAAATCCAGAAAAGGTTTCAAAGAGGGCGATTGAAAGGGGTAGACCCCAATTGGGCACACTCGGTGCAGGAAATCACTTCCTTGAAATCCAGATTGTAGAAGATATTTATGATACTGAAGCAGCAAAAATTATGGGAATCTATGAGACCGGTCAGATAACTGTTATGATACACACTGGTTCAAGAGGGCTCGGCTATCAAATCTGTGATGATAATGTAAAAACACTGGGTAATGCAGTGCGCAAGTATGGTATAAATATTCCTGATAGACAACTTGCCTGCGCACCAATTGAATCTCCTGAAGGGAAATCTTATTTTGAACAGATGGCGTGTGCAGCAAATTATGCCTGGGCAAATCGTCAGTGTATAATGCACTGGGTAAGAGAGGCATTTGAAAAAACCTTGAACAAAAAAGCAGAAGATTTAGAAATGGAACTCATTTATGATGTTGCCCATAATATTGCCAAATTTGAAGAGCATCAGATAGCAGAACAGATAAAAAAGGTTTGTGTGCATCGCAAAGGTGCAACCAGGGCATTTGTGGCTGGGCACAAGGATATCCCAGAGGTTTATAAAAAGATTGGACAGCCAGTCTTAATACCTGGTGATATGGGCTCACACTCCTATCTATTATTAGGGACAGAGCAAGCAATGAAAGAAACATTTGGCTCAACCTGCCATGGTGCAGGAAGGTTGCTTTCCAGAACAAAGGCACTTGATGTAACCAGAGGAAGAAGGATTGATAAGGAACTTGAGGCAAAAGGCATCTTTGTCCTCTGCGCATCAAATGATGTTTTAAGAGAAGAGGTTCCAGAAGCATATAAAGATATTGATGTGGTGATTGAAGCAGTTGTAGGTGCGGGAATATCAAAAAAGGTAGCCCGTATGAGACCACTCGGTGTGGTGAAAGGTTAAAAATGATAGAAAAATTAAAATTAATGCTTTCAAAAATTGATACAGATTATGCAGACCTGCGTTATGAAATAAAAAATGAAATCAAGATTGTCCTTTCAGGTAAAGATATTGTTGAAGTGAGTTCCTGCCCGACTGACGGCTTTGTGCTCAGGGTCATAAAAAATAGAGCATTCGCTTCTATTGCATTCACAAAAGCAGATGATTTTGAAAAGGCACTAAAGACTGCAATTAATAATGCAGAGGTAATGTCTAAAAACAATGGCATTGCCATTGAATTTGTGCCAGTTCCGATTGTTAAGGATTGTTTCATACCAGAATTAAAAGAAGACCCGTCTAAGATATCAATAGAAGAAAAGATTGCATTGACCCGTCACTATAATGAAATTCCCTATCAGGTTCCAAATATAATGCATACAGATATCGCATACAATGAAGTAATCAGAGAAAAATATTTTGTCAGTTCTGAAGGCTCAGAAATATCTGAAAAACTTGTAACGACCCGTATTGCTGGTTCAATCATTAGCAGTGATGGCAGGATTATTCAAACTGTGCGTGTGGGTGTTGGTGGAAGCAATGGCTTCAATATACTACGAAACCGCGACCAGGAATTTATAAAAAAAGCAGAAATTGTAAGTAATCTATTAAAGGCAGAACCAATCAGTGGCGGAATTTATAATGTCATTTTGAATCAGAGCCTGGCTGGAGTATTTACCCATGAAGCATTTGGACACTTCTCTGAAGCGGATTTGATTGAGAATAATCCATCTATGCGCGAGAAAATGAAGCTTGGTGCAAAACTGGGTGCCGAGATTCTCAATATTAAGGATGACCCTACTATTCTTGACCAGCTTGGTCTTTATAAATATGATGATGAAGGCGTGCAGGCAACACCGGTTCAGTTGCTAAAGAATGGTATACTTACAGGCAGACTCCACTCACGCCGGACAGCAAAGGCATTTAATGAACCATTCAATGGTCATTGCGTTGCTGAAGATTATCATTTTGCACCGATAATAAGAATGGGAACAATCTTTATCCAGCCTGACAATAAATCATTTGAAGAACTACTCCAGATTTTGGGTGATGGGTTGTATCTCTGTGATGCAATGGGTGGACAGACCAGTGGCGAGAATTTTACTTTTGCTGCCCAGTATGGCTATAGAGTAAAGGCGGGAAAAATTGCGGGACTCATACGCGACATTAATATTTCTGGAAATCTATACGATACCCTGAACAATATTCAGGCAATTGGCAATGATTTAAAATTAGGCGAAATTGGCGGATGTGGCAAAGGGCAGATCAATATCCGCTCTTGTTATGGTGCCCCTCACATAGTTGTTAAAAATCTCATTGTTGGAGGCGCTCAATGAAAAATTTTTTATCATCGGTCAAACAGAAAGTAGACCAGGCTGAATTGTATTTTTATCAATCAACATATAATTCAGTTAACTATCAAAATGGAATCCTGGATAGAATTGATGCAACCATTCAGTGTGGTTACTCTTTAAGGATTATAAAAAATAATACACTCGGTTTTGCTTATACTAAAAATCTTAATAACCCCGAATCACTGTTGCAGGGTGCACTCAGTTCACTCAATGCAGGAACAAAAACAAATCTCAGATTCCCCTCAAATCAGCATAAAAAATTACTCAATACTTATGACCCTGCAATAGAAAAATTTGACTCAAAACAGGCAGTTGAAGAATGTAATCGGATTATAGAAATTCTCAAGGGAAAATTGAATACCAAAATTGATATTCATCAGGTCTACGGCACAGAAGAGATGACCATATTAAACACCAGTGGTGCTGAACTGGCAAGTAGATTTTCTTATTATCTGTTTATAGGTATTGCGGTATTCCCGCACACTGCAAGCGGTCTTATGTATATTCTTAAAGATAAAAAATTTTCTCCAGTGCCCGATCCTGACCTATCTGATTTTATAAATATGTACAAGCAGGCAGAGCCTGAATGTAAATTAAATAGTGGTAGAATGAAGGTTCTATTTTTACCCGATACTCTATACACCCTGCTCTGGCGTTTTGCAAGTGGGACTGCGGGCAGTAATATCTATTACAAAAAATCTCCGCTCATTAATAAGATAGGAGAAAAGATATTCAGTGAAAAATTAACAATCTACGAAGACCCGCACAATGATAATTATCCATTAGCCCGTGCCTTTGACGACGAAGGAACAGAGACCCAAAAATTATCTCTGGTTGAAAACGGAATATTAAAAAACTTTTATTACGACCTTTTCTATGCAGATAAAATGGGAACATCCTCTACCGGCAATGGCTACAAAAGTATGATGTGGGGTGGTGAAACTGCTTCATTAAAACCCGCTCCTACCTTGAGCCATACTGCTATTAAACCCGGTGATAAGAGTTTGAAAGAATTAATAGATACAATAGATAAAGGAATCATTGTGGCGGGTGTGCTCGGTGCACACAGCGGCAATATACCCAATGGCGATTTCTCCATAGGTGTTGAACCCTGCCTGTATGTAGAAAAAGGGCAGATTTTAGGCAGAGTAAAGAATACAATGATTGCCGGTAATATCTATGATGTAATGAAGAATGTAGTTGCAGTTGAAGGTAGGTTACATCAAGTACTCACAGCAGGTAAAGCCCTGCCTTCTATACTTTTTGATGAAATAATGGTGGTGAGTGCATAAAAACTAAATAATTAAATCTTGTAGTATTATTGGTTCAAATTTTATGGGCAGCATAAAAGAAAAGATTGAACAGGCACCTCTAATGCCCGGTGTCTACATTTTTAAAAATTCAAAAAATAGACCCATTTATATTGGCAAGGCGGGCAATTTAAGGAACCGACTTATTTCTTATCTAAATAATCCTGACCCACGCATAAAATCAATTATCAAATATGCTTGCGATATTGATACAATCATCACGAACTCTGATACTGAGGCACTAACCCTTGAGGAATCACTGATCAAGCTACACAGGCCAAAATACAATATTCGTCTGAAAGATGACAAAAAATTTCCCTATCTGAAGATAACAATGCAAGAAGAATTTCCAAGAATCTTTTTTACAAGAAATTTAAAAGCAGATGGCTCAGTTATCTTTGGACCCTATACCAGCGCAAAAGCATTACGCCAGACGCGGGATGCACTCTGCAAGATATTCAAGCTCGCTTCCTGTAGTAAAGATTTTTCTCGTGCCCCGGTCCGACCCTGTCTTGCTTATTCAATTGGTAGATGCAGTGCACCCTGTGTCCGTAATATTAGCCAGGAGGATTACCATCATCTTGTGCAAAAGGCAATAAAGTTTTTAAAGGGTGAGTCTGATGAGCTGACAAGAGAAGTTGAACGGTTAATGTGGGAACAGGCGAAGAAAGAAAATTTTGAAGGAGCAAAGATTTTAAGGGATGAACTTTTTGCCCTGCGGAGAATCTCTCAGCGTCAGCAGATCGTTACCAGGGATAATATCAATCGCGATATAATTGGGATAGCCCGCAGTGGTTTCAACTGCATTGCCTGTCTTTTCAGGATTAGAGAGAACCGCTTGCACTCAAAAGAAATTTATAATCTTAAAATAACACCCTCAGATAGTGATGAAAATATTATTGCTTCATTTATTCGTTTAGTCTATACCCACATCTCATTTCTACCTGATGAGATTGTCGTCTCCAAATTGCCCAGTGATTGGGATATTCAAAAAAAGTGGTTCAAAGAGAAGGGGTTTGATGTAAAAATAAAGGTTCCCGCTACTGAAGAGGTTAAAAATCTCTTTAACTGGGCAGTCAAGAATGCAGAGACCGAACTCGCGGGGTTGGTCATAAAAAAGAAAACTCCTACTCCTATCCTTGAATTACAGAATATTTTGAAACTTGAAAAACCGCCCAGATGGATTGAGGCATTTGATATTTCAAATCTGAAAGAAAAATTTGCAGTGGGTGCTTCTGTCGCATTCTATGATGGAAGACCAAATAAACAGAGATATCGTCATTATAGAATAAAACGGGTCTATGGGCAGAACGATTTTGCAATGATAAAGGAAATTGTTTGCCGGCGCATTACTGATTTAAAAAAATCCGGTGAATTACCCGACCTTTTGTTGATTGATGGCGGTAAGGCACAACAAAATGCAGCACTTGAATCAATAAAAGAGATTGATTTACCCATTGCGGTATTTGCCATTGCCAAACGAAGCGACCAGCTCTATTATCCCGATGGAAAGGTTGTGTCAATTCCAGCATTATCAAGGAGTGTGGTATTACTGAAACGGATCAGGGATGAGGCACACCGTTTTGCCATTGGTTACCACAGGAAATTAAGGGGAAAAACTATTACCAGTTCCATACTTGATAAGATCCCGGGCATCGGTACGAAAAGAAAGTTAACGCTGTTAAAATATTTTGGCAGTGTAGAAAATCTAAAAAAATCATCAGAAGATGAGATCGCCAGGGTGCCGGGTATCGGTAAGAAGACTGCGAAAATTATTTACGAAACATTGCATTAGATATTATTAGAAATTGTATCAAAATCTACCAAATTTAAATGTCAGGTGGCAGGCTCCATTGCTTAATGTTTTATCACTGATACCATCAAGGTCAGTACCATAGATATAGCGATATGAACCACCAAGGTCAATACGAAAACACCTTGTAACATTTAAGGTCAATTCAGCACCAGGTTCAAATACAAAAACAGCATCGTCATACCAGGGTTCAAAATAATTTGTGCGGTAACATATATCACCTCCACCAATTAATGAACTGATGCCAAAGTGTATCATCCTGCGTGAGCCAAATATCAATTCCAAGATCAAACCTCCATAACCAAAATCCATATAATAATCCCCTAATGGATAATCTGTATGCACCACAATCCTGTTCACAAGACCATATCCACCACCACCAATGGCAAATGTATGATTCAAAACGATTGCTCCACGACCACCAACAAAACAGGCGAACTCATTTTTCAGTTCAGTAAATTTTATGACCGGACCGCCAAATATACCTTTTTCTACCGGACCCTTAATCAGAACCTCGTCCTGCTTTTCTCTGGGCACAATCTCAACTGCACCAAACCCATAATAATTGAGCAATATAAGTCCGAATATCAGATTCATTATAACCTCCTTTATGGTTGAATCCTACCATAATAAGAGGCAAAATCTGTGCCAGTATTTTACTTGAAATTTCGTGCAAAAGTATGGTGCAGTTGTTCAAAAATTGTAATATCTGCACAATTTTTGTGCATCAATATACTTAACTTAATTGGTTGAATATGGAGAAAAATGTTAATTGTTCTTCGGCTTAAGGCGCATGCGTATAAATTCTGCCCTTTTTACATCCCGCTCCTGTTCCTCAAGGATTTCGCCATAGAATAATTGAATATTCCCTGGCCTTGTGATAAGCATAATCTCATTAACCGTCTTTATATCAACATCTTTTATCAATCCCAATCCTATACCCAACCTGACTGCAGAAAGAAGATTCAAAACCTCTTCACTATTGATTAACATTGCTGAACGGAGTATAGCAATACTGCGATATATCTTGTCCTCAAGTTCGTTCTTTGCCCGACTCATTATCACATCCCTTGCCTTTTTTTCAACATCAATCAACATCCGGGCGAACTTATTTATCTTTTCAATCAATTCATCTTCTTTGAATCCAAGTGTATGTTGATTTGATATCTGGAACAGGTTGCCTTTTATTTCACTTCCCTCACCATATATCCCGCGGACCATCATACCAAGATTTAGGGTGCTCTTTAATATCTTTTCAATCTCATTGGTATACACGAGTCCAGGAAGATGGAATAATACTGATGCCCTCAAGCCAGTGCCAAGATTTGTTGGGCAGGAAGTGATAAAACCATAATTATCATTAAATGCATAACCCAATTCCATACCCAGAATCTCTTCAACTTCGTATACCTCACTGGCAAGATTTGTTAGATTCAAACCACAGGATAGACCCTGAATCCTCAAATGGTCTTCTTCATTGACCATAATGGTAATATTCCCTTTTTCGCTGATAAAGACTGCGGTTGGCTGTTCCTTTTTAATAATTGCTGGTGAAATGAGATGCGATTCAAAAAGGGATTCTCGTTCCAGACCTTTGATATTCTTTAATAATAGATACTTCCCTTTTAAATTCATCTCTATTGCTGAACCAACAATCTGAACAAGTTTCTCTGCTTCTGCTTGCTTCAATTTGATTTCAAAATGCATTCCTTCAATATTTCTCGCCACCCTGATGCGCGTGGAAACAACAATCTCATTCTCTTCACACTGCTTGCTCAGTTCAGGAGAAACCAACCATTTAATGTTATCAAACATTTTCCACACCCAGTGTCTTCAATTTATCCCTTATCTGTGCTGCGTCTTCGTAGGCTTCTTTCTCAAGGGCACGGCGCAATTCTTCACGCAATCTAAAGATTTCAACTGCCCGGCGACCACCAGTCTTTGCTCTTTTACCAATATGTTTCTCACTCTCCTGCACTTCCTTTATCAATGCCTTGATATACGGCTCAAAAACTGAGAGGCAATTACTGCATCCAAATCTACCTATTTTCTTGAATTCAGCAAGACTTAAACAACAGACCGAGCAGATCACTCTGTCATCATCATGGCTTATTTTCTCTGATATCTTATGGAGCACCTCAATGGGTGATGGTTTCTTATCATTCAGTATATTTCTTTTGCGCGCACACTCCTCACAGAGATGGAGTATATTTTCTTGATCGCCGACGACATTCTTAAAAATCCGTGTCGCAGGCTTTTGCTTGCAATCATCACATAGCATATAACCTTCCTTCTTTTAAATTATAAACAACATCACCTAATTTGGCAATATCCATTGCATGAGTCACGAGAATTATCGTCCTTCCTTCATCTTTTAGATGGAGTAACATCTCCATAAGTTTATTTTTATTCTCATAATCAAGATTACCGGTCGGCTCATCTGCAAGAATCAATAAAGGATTATTGATCAATGCGCGGGCAATAGCAACCCTTTGCCTCTCACCGCCTGACAATTCATCAGGAAATCTATTTTTTTTATCACTGATACCCAATCGCTCCAGAATTCCCAGTGCCTGCTCATTTATTTCCTTAATCTTTGCACCATTTAAAAGTGCGGGAACGATTACATTCTCCAGCACAGTAAAATCAGGTAAGAGATGGTGAAACTGAAAAACAAAACCAATATATCTATTTCTAATCCGGGAAAGAACCCGGTCATCATTGGCAAACAGGTCAACCTCATTGAACCAGACCCTTCCTTTTGTGGGTTGGTCAAGGCTACCCAGAATATTCAACAGTGTAGATTTACCGCTGCCTGATGGTCCAAATACTACGACAAATTGACCTTTTTCTACTTTCAAATCAATACCATTCAGAACATTTATTGTTTCGTTCTTTAAATAATATTTTTTTTCAATATGTTCTGCAATTAATAATTCACTCATTTCGTAATGCCTCAACCGTGACTAACCGCGCCGCACGAAACGCGGGATAGATAGTAGCAAAAAAACTTATCACTATTGCTGCAATCGCTACTGCAATAAAATCATTGAGCGACATCTCTACGGGCAGGGTCTGAATAAAATAGACATCTCCTGGCAGATTTACAAATTGATATTTATTTAATAGTATGCAGGCAATAAGAGAAAAGATAATACCCAGTACTGTTCCAATAATACCCATTATGCTCCCCACAAAAATAAATATCCTCATTATCTGGTTTGTAGTAAAACCATAAGAACGTAGAATGCCAATCTCTTTTGTCTTTTTCTTTACGATATTAACAAGGGTTCCAATGATATTAAATCCTGCTACAATAATGATTAAAGTAAGAACAATAAATGTCACTATCTTTTCCAATTTTAATGCCGCAAATACTGAATGATTAGATTCTATCCAGTCCTGAACCCGAAATGGATAGCCAATCCGTTCTTCAATGAGTTTAGCATAATAAGGTGTTTTATACACATCATCAACTTTAAGTTCTATTGCACTCACTGCATTACCAATTTCAAAGAGTGCCTGCACATCCTTGATATTCATATAAACAATCGTTGCATTGTAATCATAGACACCCAGGTCAAAGATTCCCTTAAGCACCAGCCTCTTTGCACGGGGCAAAAGCCCAATCTGTTCAGTGAATGGAGATGTGACAATGAGTGTATCACCAACACCAGCTTTTAGATTGCGTGCCAGTTCAATGCCAATCACACAACCATCTTCAAGGTCAAAAACACCATCAATCATATGTTCATTAACTTCTGTAATCTTCTTTTCAAGTTCTGCATCAACACCCCTTATCACCACACCATCAGCATTCTTTTTATTTCTGATCAAAGATTTGGTTATGATAAATGGCGCCTTTGCCTTAATAAATGTTAGCCCCTCAAGTTTATCCATAACCTGTTGATAGTCTTCCAGTGGTTCATTGAAAAAGCGACGCACAATTATATGGGGCGTTCCACCAAGAATTCTCCGCCGCAACTCATTCTGGAAACCATTCATTATTGATAGGGTGATGAGCAATGCGCTCACTCCGACAAAGATACCGCCAATAGCAATGGCAGCAGATAGCGAAAAAAATCTCCGGTGCCGTGAACGGAGATACCTTCTGGCAATAAAGAGTTCAATGAACATCTTCTTTCCTCATCTGAGGGAAGAGAATCACATCACGAATTGATGGTTGGTTAAGAAGTATCATACATAAGCGGTCAACGCCGATTCCCAAACCACCCGTGGGTGGCATCCCATATTCTAATGCCTCAAGAAAATCTTCATCAATCTCACCAATTCCTTCTTCTTTCTGGGCAAGTTGCTGCTCAAATCTCCTGCGTTGTTCAATCGGGTCATTCAATTCAGAAAAGGCATTCGCAACTTCCAGACCAAAAATAATTAATTCAAACCTTTCAACCAGTAATGGATTATCCCGATGTTCTTTTGCCAGGGGTGAGATAACCTTTGGATAATCAATAACAAATGTCGGCTCAATTAAAGATTTCTGAACAAGTTCACTAAAGAGTTTATCAATCTTATAGCCAATAGGTTGATTCTCAGTCTTTATCCCATACTTCTCACATATTCCATTTAATTCTTTTTCTGTTATCTTTATAATGTCCACACCCAACTTTTCATTGAGTGCCTCAGTATATTTTATCCTCTTAAATGGCACATTTATAGTAATGGCATTATCCTGAAATATAATTTTATTATCAGGATAGAGATTTTTAACCAGATATGATATCAAATTTTCCACCAGTTCCATTATCCCCTGATAATCAGTATATGCCTGATATGCCTCAATCATTGTGAATTCTGGATTATGGAAGCGGTCCAGCCCTTCATTACGAAAATCTTTACAAAGTTCCCAGACCTTTTCATAACCGCCAACAATCAATCTTTTTAAATATAATTCATCAGCAATACGCAGATACATCTCCTGGTCCAGTGCATTATAAAAGGTCTTAAATGGTCTTGCTGCTGCACCTCCGTAGATTGGCTGTAATACCGGAGTTTCAACTTCAAGAAAACCCTGCCCATTAAAAAAATTGCGCAGATGGGAAATGAGTATTGAACGTCTTTTAAATACTTCTCTTACCTCTAAGTTCGCAATCAAGTCAAGATACCTCTTGCGATAACGAATTTCTATATCTTTCAAACCATGCCATTTCTCAGGCAGTGGCTTCAAAGATTTTGAAAGCAGAACAAATTTCTCCACAAGAATTGTGATCTCACCGGTTCTGGTCTTGAACACCTTTCCCTGAACGCCAATAAAATCACCAATATCAAAATTTTCAAAGAGTTTAAAATCCTCGCCAAGTTCTTGTTGCCGCAAGTAGATCTGCAGTCTTTCTTTCTCGTCTTGCAATGTTGCAAATATGGTCTTGCCATGGCTCCTTATTGTTATGATTCTACCTGCAGTGCTAACCTCGGTCTGGGCATTACTCAATTCTTCAAATTTTTCTTTTATCCCGGCAAAGTTATGGCTACGATCAAATCTATACGGATAGGGATTAATCTGGAAATCCAGTAATCTTTTAAGTTTGTTTAGTCTCTCTTCCATAAAGAATAATACACCAAACTATTGAAAAGTCAACTGCTGAAGTAAAATTATGATTTTTTATAACAGAGCCTTGCCCAGTCAAATGCCTCAACAACATATTTGATAAATCTTCTCAACTCGTTCTGATGTTTTCTGAATGCGGTATTAAGGATATTCTCACACAATTTTTGTTCTATTTCAAAATCTACATACGCAGTTTTGTATATACGCAATAGATTATCAAAGATTATTTCAAAATCACCCCTGCTGAATTTTCTTAACAACACTTTATTTTTAATAAATCTCGTGGTCCAATCATCTTCTGCAGGGGTAGTGGCAATTACCAGTAGAATATTTGTCTCTTTATAGGCATAGGGCGTAGGACGAACACGATTATGTAGCAGACGGTCATCAATCTTTTTCATATCTTCGTCATTAAGGGCAATGCGTACCAGCCCTTCAAGAAACGCCATACCCCTTTGTTGGAAATGATACTCCCAGATATGGTTCAACTCCTCAAATTCATCAATGATAATCACCAGACCACTGAGTCCAATCTGTTTTGTCAGGTAACTGATACCACTGAGAATATAATTATAAAAATCTGCAGCCGTAGAAAAATCATACAATGCCGGGATCTGCTGTCCACCCTTTATCCGATAAGGTGCTTCATGGTCTGTTGCATATTCTTTTGTAGATTCGCCTTCTATCCATTGATAAAAGACTTCACTATATTTATCATTATCATCTTGCATATCTTTAATTTTTTTGAGGACCGGGGTTAAAAAACAATGGTCAGGCATCGGTATTTCAACTGATTGCCTCAATAAGTCACGGAATCCATATTCACAATTATCTTTGATAAATCTTAAACTATACACAAGTTCGTGATAAATCTTTTTCGGCCGATACGGTGGGGTTTCCTGAATATGGAGCACACAATAGGTTGTAGCCACACCCTGTCTTAATGATAGATGCCGGAGGTATTCAGCAAGATGGGTCTTTCCTGAGCCATATTCACCCTCAATCAAAAAGACACCACCACTCCCCTTTTTTAAATTATCCAGTGATTTCTGAAAAAGGTCTATTTCATATGCCCGACCAAAGGTAAAGTGTTCAATACCCTGATAAGGAACAACGCCCATTCTGAGCGCCTCAATTATCCTTCGGGAGGAAATTCTGTCTAATTCTATTTCTTCAACATTAAGTTTTTTTAGCCATTTAGTCGGAAGCCAGAGGCACAATCCACTACGAAATTGGACGCGGGACTCTATACCATCCCATCTTGTTTCAAGGACCACGCCTTCACCAAAAATATTATGGACAACTATGTTAAAATTCTTCTTGTTCAACTTCTTCTTTTTCTTTATCAAGGAGCTCTGCTACACGCGCCTTGAATATTGTCTTTGCTGTATTTTTGTCAATCGGCCTATTGTTCTCTCTTATTCTCTGAAATGCCTCAATTATTCCCACAACAAAAGTGCGGCGATAACTTATATCAAGCATCTGTATTTCAAGAACCGCTCCAATCATATTTTTTAAGGAGATTGAAAGGGTATTTGAATCAAATTCAAAATTATATGCAGATTCAAATATTTTTGACAGCCTCTCCCCTAATTTTTGTAAAAATTCTTCTGGATTCATCTCTATCTTTTCCAGTTCAATCTTTACCCCGGCAGGGTTTATCTTTGTAAAATTTGAGCGCAACCTCTGTTTCAATGCCTCATATACTCCACCTGTCCCTTCAAGCAAAAGATGTTCATCAGGGACCGCATAAAAGAATATAGCACCGGGCAATCGGGAATTTCCACACTCGTCAATAATTTGACGGAGATTGTCCAGGGCACGGCGTTTATCCTTTGCAGAAGAGATACTCATACCCCTCTCTGCCTCATCAAACAAGAAGATAACACCATTATAACCAATTATGTTCACAAACTGTATAAAACTGCGCAGCATCCTGAACGCAGTAGAGCGGTCTATCCTTTCTGATATGCGGTAATTGAGTTTTAATTCTCTCGGAACATCTTCACCCTTTAACCACTGAACCAAAGAATAAAATCCTTCTTCATCATCAGCCGCAAGGTTCTCAAGCGCGCCTTTTATACAATTTGTATAACTCGTGCTCTCAAGATTTTTTATAAATGACAGAAAACCTCTATCATCGCGGACACGATAATACCATTTACGAAGCAAAACCTCTATGCCTAATTCCCAGGGATTTAAAATTTCCTGTTCTGTCAAAGGTGTGCTGATATTTGAAACAATCTTTTTATAGACCAATTCCAATCTATCAAACGGACATTCTGTAGCACTCAATGATACATAACTTGTAATATAATTGTATTTCCAGGCAAGATTTCTGATTGAATATAAAAAATGAGTCTTGCCTCCACCATAATTGCCCGTAATCAATTTAAATGTAGAGATGCTCTGCCTGCCTGGAAAATTAAAATAGTCATTTTCTAACACATTCAAATAAGGTTCAAGCCCGACACTAAAATATTCAATGCCAAATTCAGGCGGTGTTCCAAAACCACCGAGTTTATCTATTATTCTCCTTGCAATCACCTGATTTATCCTGTCCATTTCCTCTCATCTCCTTACTACTTACTACCTACTATCTTTCTCTATTGCCATATATCCATAATAAGTTCCTTCACCTTCTTCATCATCAGGTATCCAGATTGCCTGTTTTTTGTCTGTGGTGGCATCAAATGTTGCAACATATAGATGAATAGATTTCTGAGTGAATTCAGAATTTTTGAACATAAACAAAAGATAAGCAAGTTCTACCCTTGAAAATTCACGATAGTTTTCTTTCCTAGGGTCAATAAAAAACTGCGGTGGTTGTTTTAAGAACACATACTCATCCAATACATCCACGAGAAGCACCTTTTCTCCATACGGTCTATTCAACAGGCTCAACCTTCTTTTATAAGCATTTTCAAGGTCAAGATAGAATTCCTTTGGGTCAAATTTTTTCTTTTTCAATTCTTCGTCAAATTTTTTTATAGTCTGATAGACTATTGCAGGTTCAAGAGGGATTTTGGACTTTAATTTCTCAGTCTGTGGTCCAAAATAAAGGGCTGCCTCGCCAAATTCAAAGTTTAAAACAAGGGTATAAAAACCGACTCTTAATATTGGATACTGGCCTTTTATCGTTCTGTTATCCTGCTGGAAAAGTGCTTTGAGTTTTTCACCGAATGCAAAGCGAAATTCCTCTTTTGCCTTTTCAACCTCTTTCTTTTCCTGATTGAGCCAGTCAATTAACTGATTTTTCAAATCAAATTCTGCAAGGCTATTCGCAATTTTTAAGAGTTCAGAAATTCTTTTCTCCATAATATAGGCATTGTCTGCTGGACTCTCTTTTAATTTTGCATAGCCCTGTATCAATTTTGTTATTTTACCCGATGCCTTTATCAATCCCTTGAATCCTTCTACGATCTCTTTCATTGGTAACAATATGATAATCAAAAATATACCCGATGTCAATAAGTATAAAGTTTTTTTCAATCATTGACTTATTAAAATTTCTGGTTAAAATGGATTTAGAGGTTATTATGCAAACAAGCGAAAGAGAAAGAATATTCTATTCAATGGCAAGTTTTTTACCACGGCAGATTGTAAAATCCAGAATCTCACAAGAGAAAATTAAGCCTTTTGAGACTATTAATGCAACGCTCCTTTTTGCTGACATCTCTGGATTTACCGCAATGAGTGAGAAACTTACCCGCTTAGGCAAAGAAGGGGCAGAAGAAGTAAACAAGATTATCAACTCTTTTTTTGCTCCACTCATCAGTGTCGTGTATAAGTGGGAAGGAGACATTTATCGGTTTGGTGGCGATGCCTTCTTAGCGTTCTTTCCCGAAATACCGGCAAAAGAGTTATCAAGCAGAAGGGCACTGAAAGCGGGTATTGAGATTTCAAAATTTGTTAAAGCCCATGAAATAACAAAGACCAAAGTAGGCTCATTCAAAATCAAAATCCATATCGGTTTGACAAAGGGTAAGATTTATTTTCAGGACCTGAAAAATAATTTCTTTCTTGGTGGCAGGATAGTAAATGATTTAATGAAGATGATTGACCTTGCTGGTCCTGGTGAGATTGTTGTCAGCTCTGATGTTAAAAAAGAACTACCTGAAGTAAGTTTTACACCAAAAGAGGACGCCTGGCAATATCTCGGAATGAAAATGAAACCGGCTAAAACACAGACAGAAATCAGTAAATTCTCCCCTAAAATATCTGATGATAAGTTTACTGTAATAAAAAATTATATTCCTGATTGGTTACTTAAAAGGATTGAATTAAAACCACATTTTGACCACAAGGACGGAGAACACAGAAAGATTGCGGTCATCTTTTTGCATTTTGCCGGTATCCCCTATGATAAAAATCCTAAACAGGCAAGCGCAATGCTGGAGAGATTGTATAAAATTGTGAGCCAGTCAGTAGAAAAATACGACGGCTGGATAAACGCAATTGATATCTATAAAGACAGCGAAAGATTTCTTGTGGTCTTTGGTTTTCCCAAAGCCTATGAAGATGATGAAAAGAGGGCTGTCCTTTTTGCCTATGAAATTCTGAACCATCCTGAATTAAAACGGTTGAATTTGAGGGCAGGGATAAACTCGGGTTCAGTCTTTGCCGCACCTGTGGGCAGTGAATTGAGGCGTGAATATGCAACATTGGGTGATGCAGTAAATCTTGCAGCAAGGCTTGGTGCCAAAGCACAGAACCAAACAATTGTAGCAAGCGAACCCATATTTAATAAAACATTTGGACTCTTTGATTATGAATTTTTAGGTGAACAGGATTTTAAAGGGAAAAAGAAAAAGATTAAGACATATAAAATAATCAGAAAGAAACAGATTGAAAAGAAGGCACTGACAAGATGGCTCTCTGAAAGTGAAAAGATTGTTGGTAGAGATAAAGAAATTAAAAAGATGCAAAACCTTATCAGTCTGTGCACTACCGGGAAGGGACAGATTCTCGGAATTACTGGCGAGCCCGGGGTTGGAAAGTCAAGATTAGTTCAGGAACTTATTAAATTATCAGAAAAGGCAGGATACTATATTGTTAAGGGTGATTGCATTTCCTATGGTAGTGCCTTTTCATACCATCCCTGGGTGGAAATTTTAGAGCAATTTTTTGGTATTTCATCCAGCGATTCCTTAAAAATACGCACTAATAAAATAAAAGAGAAGTGCATCAGTGTTGATAAAAAACTTACTCAGTGGCTGCCAGTAATCGGCGAGGTCATGGGCGTGCCATTCTTAGAAACATCGCTCACAAAATACTTAGATGCCAAGATAAAAAAACAGCGTGTTTTTGATATTATCTTTGACTTCCTGAAATTTGTTGCCCGGACCAAACCAGTAAATGTAATTATTGAAGACCTGCACTGGGCTGATACTGCTTCAATGGAACTTGTGAATTATATTGGTAGAAACATTGAGGATAAACAGATACTTTTGACACTGGTCTATCGTCCATTAAAGAAAAAAGAAGAATTTATGGAGAAGGGCTGGACAACTGAATTGAGTTTAAAAGAACTGACAAAAGAAGAGAGTATTGAGCTCGTTCAACTTTTACTCAATATCAAAAATATCCCTGACGACCTGAAAAAAATTATTATTGAAAAATCACAGGGTAATCCTTTTTATATTGAAGAACTCGTAAAATCACTGATTGAGCAGGGCTATGTGATTGAAGAAAAAGGAACATGGAAATTTAAGGGTGATATAAAGAAACTTCAATTACCTGATACACTTGAGGCAGTTATTTTATCAAGAATTGACCGACTTGACCTGGAAGACCGAGATGTATTGCAGACCGCTTCGGTCCTGGGTAGAGAATTTGATGAATTCTTGCTTGAACAAATATTCCCTGCACCTCAACTATTAAAAAAATCCCTTGGTAATCTTGAGCGCCTTGATTTGATAAAACAGGAAGATGGCAAAGGAAAGAGGCATTATTTTTTCAAACATATTCTCACCCAGGAAGTTGCATACGGAACCCTATCTTTTGCCCGAAAACAAGAACTCCATCGCCAGACCGGCACATTTATTGAGACTGAACTTAAAGACCGAAAAGAGGAATTTCTGGGGTTGCTCTCTTACCATTTCTATGCGGGTGGAGATTATGATAAATCCCTGCTCTATTCAGTGGAAGCAGGTGAAAAGGCAAAAAAGGTCTATGCCAATGAAGAGGCAATAGAATTCTTTACCCGGGCAATAGATTCATACGAAAGATTGGAAGGAAAGATATAGATTGCGGGCACAAGATTATCTGACAGAAGATAAGTGTAGTTCAATTAGGCAAAGTGAGCAAGTGAAAAGTATACGCCAAAATCTATTAATAAAAGCCCTCAGAGGCAGAGCAGAGATTAACTATTTAACAGGAAAATTTGACGAAGGCATAAGAGATTATACACAGATACTCCAAGAATGTGTTGAGAAGAATAAAGACGGAAATTTTTTTACAATGGTGGATACGATGATTCATATTGCTAATCTTCTGGCAGTTGGAAAGAGTGATTTTTCAGGGGCACAAACACTGATAAAAAAAGCATTTAAAAAATTGGGCAAAAAAATGAATCCCCGAACTTATGCCCGTGGTCTAAATTGTCTGGGTATAATTTTTAGGCGTCAAAGTAAATATGTTCAAGCGCTGAGCCATTTCAGAAAAGCCTTATGTATATATCAGACTTTAAAAGAAAAAGAAGGCATCGCCGCTGTTTACTCTAACATTGCGCTTACCTATTTTAACAAAGGTAATCTTGATATTGCACTGAAATATTATAAAAAATGCTTTATCTTATGCCGAGATTCAAATGACCTACCGACCATCGGAACAATCCTGGGCAATATCGGCCTTGTTTATCAGGAGAAGCGTCAATATGATAATGCTTTAAAATACTATAAAGATTATTATGCATTGTCTCTGAAATCAGGCCATAAATTGGGCGTCAGTATTGCTTTAAGAGATATTGGTGCTATTTATGAAAAGAAATATTTTTATGATAGGGCGTTAGAATATTACAAAAAATCTCTTGCAATAGCCGAGCAGATAAATGCACAAAGAGAAATCGGCATCGTTTCCGGACTCATTGGCTTCACATATAATGAGCAGGGAGACTTTACCAATGCACTAAAATATTTTAACAGGGCGCTATCTATATTTGAAAAAATCTGTGATAAAAAACGGTTGGGGTTTGCTTTTATGCATATAGGGATGGTATATAGCAACCTCAAAAAATTTGATGTAGCAAAGCAGTATCTCAATCAGGCTCAAAAAATTTTTGAAGATATTGGTGATAAAATATCTCTGTCTCGTGTTTTTGCTTTGCTCTCAAAATTGGGGACCACACAAGGAAATGATAGTTACAATGAAAAATAAACATTTTTCTCAACAATCTCGAAGACTCGTGTGAGACTTGAATATGCAAAATCCCTTTATGAACCTGGAAAAGTATACCTGACTTGTCGTGAAACGGAAAATGTGAAAGGTGAAACGGCGAAAAAGGTGTTGCGATATTTAAAAGAAGCAGAAGAGATTTTCAAAAAAGCAGGTGCAAAATTGTGGTTAAAGAAAGTAAAAAACTTAATCGCTGAATTATTATCAGAAACCCAGTAATAAATATACTGTAATATATAAAAAGTAAAATGATATTCATACAGAATAGAGTTAAGCTTAATTCTTTACATTATTGACATAGCGAATTTAATCTATATAATAATCTATATTATCTAATAAGTGTTAAGGAGGAATAATGGCGATTACTTTGAGCATTATTAAGGCAGATATTGGTGGGTATGTGGGGCACTCAAGCATGCATCCCAATATCATTGCCCGTGCAATTCAATTGCTTGATGCCCAGAAAAATAATGGCACAATTGTTGACTTCCATGTTTCGCACTGTGGTGATGACCTGGAACTCATTATGAGCCATCGGCTCGGCAATGATTCCAATGAGATTCATAAACTTGCCTGGGATATCTTTGTTGAATGCACAAATGTCGCAAAAGAATTAAAACTTTATGGTGCGGGTCAGGACCTTCTTTCTGATGCCTTCTCTGGTAATGTCAAAGGTATGGGACCAGGCTGTGCTGAAATGACCTTTGAAGAGCGTAAAAGTGAACCGGTTATTGTCTTTGCCGCAGATAAAACCTCTCCTGGCGCCTGGAACTATCCTTTATTCAAAATGTTTGCTGACCCATTCAATACGATTGGGCTGGTCATTGACCCGAGCATGCACGATGGATTTGTTTTTGAAGTACATGATGTTTTCCATGACAAGAATGCAAAACTGAATACACCCGAAGATATGTATGACCTTTTGTGTCTCATTGGTGCATCTGAACACTATATTATAAAAAATGTCTATAAAAAAGATGGCACTATTGCTGCGACAACTTCAACCCAGAAAGTAAATTTACTTGCAGGAAGATATGTAGGTAAAGATGACCCGGTAATGATTGTGCGCTGTCAGAGTGGGCTACCTGCAGTTGGTGAGGTACTTGAGCCATTCTCATTCCCTTATATGGTAACAGGCTGGATGCGTGGCTCACACTGGGGACCATTTATGCCAGTTTCAGTTGAACAAGCAAACCCCACAAGGTTTGACGGACCACCAAGGCTAATTGCACTGGGCTTTCAATTATCAAATGGAATGCTCGTTGGACCAAGGGATATGTTTGCTGACCCGAGTTATGACCATACCAGGCAGAAGGCAAATGAGATTGCTGATTATATCAGAAGACATGGTCCATTTGAACCACAAAGGCTTCCACTTACCGAGATGGAATATACTACACTTCCTCAGGTGCTTAATAAATTAAAAGACCGGTTTAAATAGAAAAGCGATAATTTTTTCAATCCCTAAAAATCCCCCTTTTTTAAGGGGGATTTTATTTTTAAAAAAATTTACTTGACTAAGGACAAAATCCGCATATAATTTCGCATGAATAAAATATTATTTAAATATTTCGGTTTTCAGAATTATATTATCTCGGGGAAAAAAGCTCTGGTGATTTTTTTATTATCAATAATAACTCTCTGCTCTGCTCAGATCTGGCAACCCGGTGCTACTGGATACACATTTTTGAAATTGGGTATTGGTGTTCGTCCTGTGGCAATGGGTAATGCATTTACTGCTTTGAGCGATGATGGAAATGCAGTATTCTGGAACCCAGCAGGGCTCGGTGTCAACAACAGTTATTATATTTCTGGTATGGGAATGTCCCATCTTGGTTTTATCCAGTATTATAATCTTACTTCATCAATCTTTTTAGGCAAAAAGACTGGCTCACTGGGCATTGGACTTTGCTACCTGACTGCAAAAGATACAAGGCGTGATGAGGCAGGTAATGAATCTGAAGATTTCCGTAATTCTGATATGCTGTTAAATTGCGGGTATGGAAAGAGTATCGGCAAAAAAAATCAAATCTCTTTTGGTGGTTGTGCAAAAGTTGTTTACAGCCGGCTGGAGAGTGTGAGTGCCTATGGGTTCCTTGGTGATTTTGGTCTAATATTACATCCTGTTAAATTTATCTATTTAGGAACCACAATCAAAAATTTAGGCACACCAAGAAAGTTTATTGAGAAATGGGAATATCCACCAGTAAATTTTCGGCAGGGTCTTGCCTTAAAAATACCCTTTGGTCAGAGCCACTGGGCACTGAGCATTGATTATTCTCTATATCCAGACTATATACCAACATTTTCTATTGGTAGTGAAGTTCATATTCGCGAACCAAAGATAATGCAGCAAACTACCAAAGCAATATTTGGTCAGGAAACAATGATTTCAGGATTTTCCTTGATGGCTGGTTATCAGACTGGTTATCAGGACCTGGGCTGGTCAGGTTTAACTTTTGGTTTCTCCTTAGAGATAATGATAGGCTCGGGACTATTTCTTGATATTGGTGCAGTAGCTCTCTCCTACGGATATTTAGGCTATTCTGAGCGTATCGGTATTGGATTAAATTATGCGCCAGAGTTAAAGAAGGCAAAGAGTTAGTATAATTACTCGCTGCATTCCAGATTAGTATTCCATCTGCATCAGCATTCATAGCACCCAATATTTGAGAAAATATATAATCATCATTATAGTCTTCAGCATATAGGTCAAAACCCTGGACAAATGGAATCACCTTCACATTGAGCGGTAATTTTTTGAATGCCTCTTCTACTGAATCAAAATAGATCCAGTAGTTCCGCCAGTATTCGCAGACCTCTTTTTTGAAATTAGGATGAAAGTGCGAAGGATAGAGCATTGGATAGACAACATCTACAACCGAGCCAAAGCGCGAGACTTCCTGACCTTCGGTCTTTAAATCATACCACACTGCATAGCCAAAGATACATACACCAATCTCAGCATCAACCTTTTTTCCGACCTCTTCAAGGAATTTAATTATTGGCTCATACCTTGCACCCTTGACAGCGGTTAATCTGATGACCTTAAGATTTCCGTCTGTGGGAAACCTTAAGTAATCAAAAGCAAATGAACGAACCCCCTTTTTTGTCAACTCCTCAACAATACTTATCAAATACTGCTGAACTTTTTTATTATATGGATTTACCCAGGCAGTCCCTGTTTTATCATACCAGATTTCACCTGCTGTATCACGGATTGCACAATCTTCATATTGGGCAAGATAACCATCACGAAAGCAGACAATCCTTGCAATCAATTTCACATTTTTCTCTTTACACCTTTCAATTAAATAATCAAGGTCAATGTATCTTCTGAATGCCTTAAGTTCCTTAACTAAATTTAGTTCTGATTCATAGGTGAGATAACCATAATCACCTTTTAAATCCACAACGATTGTATTAATATAACCAGAGTCAGCATATGCAAAGACCTTTTCTAAATAACTTTTTTTGCCTGCCTGATAAGGATTCAGATATATACCCTGAATAAGACTATCAGGATTAGTTAAAAATATTGAATAAAGGGCAAATATTACACAGGGGTTCATTTTTCTTACAGAATTCTTTACCCAATCTAACAATTAAAGCATGGTATTCATTGTATAATTGAGTATCTTTATATAAATTACCTTCAAATAATCTTTTAATCTCATCATAGTGAGCATCCTGGTTTATTAACTTATGCCTTGATAATATCCTGCGTGTATATGCATCAACCACAAAAACCGGTCTGCCCAGCGCATAAAGAAGAATTGAATCAGCAGTCTCATACCCAATCCCTGGAATAGAAAGAAGTTCTTTTCTGATAATTTCTGTAGCCATGGTTTCAAAATTTGCGATGTTGCCTTCATAATTCTCAACAAAATACTTTAAGAAAGCAATCAATCTTTTGCTCTTCAGTCTATAGAATCCAGATGGCTTTATTAAATCTGGAATTCTGTCCATATTTTTTAACAATTTTTGGGGATTCATTAATTTTGCTTTTTTAATGTTATTGATTGCCTTTTCTACATTTTTCCAGTTTGTATTCTGGGTGAGAATAGCACCTATCATAATCTCAAATGGCGAATCTCCAGGCCACCAGTATTGGGGACCAAATTTATTAAAAAGACAATGATAAATATTTAAAAATAATTTACCTGAATCTTTATCTCTCTTTTTGCCCATTAATAACTGGATACAATCTGAGTTGATTTTTTATTCTAAGTGATAGTCAGTGAGACTGAACTCACCATTACTATTCTTGAATCTGACCAGACCTATACCCGGTGCATAGTATTCTTCTAAATATATCTGTTGGGAAATAGTTGAATCTGGTGTCGCAACAGACTCAGATATTGAGATAATAACCTTATAGACCTCGCCATAGAGTTCATCATCTTGATAGTCTGAAACCAATCCATCTATCAAATATCTTGCCTTTATCCATTCACCAAAAAAATCAAGTGAATCTGAAAGCGAATCAATGAATCTATTTCCAGTGACCAATGGCAGTTCAAGTCTGGTAATATAACCCTGTAAAATTGTATAAATAGAGCCACCATAATTGTGTGTTATCTCTATATATTCTTTGATGCCTTTGATATCCTTAGAAAAATAATGGAAGTCACCAGAAACATTGAAAGGATAAACTTCCCTTTGTAATAATGTATCCACTGGTTCAACTGTAATACTCACAATCTCGGGTTCGTATAAATCATTATTTGCGTATCGCCACCAATTTCCTTCTTTTATTGGAAAGTATTCACTGCCTGCACGTTCAATAATATTATTCTTGCAGGAATTAGAAGAGACTATTATTACACACACTAAAACAGTTTTTATCAGCAATTTAAAATTCATAACCAACCCCTAAATTTATTCCAAGGCTACCATCTTGGGCTTTAAAATCAGTTATGCCACTGTAATAGAACATAGGATAGATATTCAGTGCCTCATAATGGAAATTTATGAGAAAACCGATTGTGTAATTGAATCCTATTCCCCACTCCTTATTTTTGTTCAATGTTCTTGATACATAACCACCACCAAATTCTAAGAATGGTGATATGCGCCAGTTCATTTTTTTTATCAAAAGTGTAACACCATAGTTACTAAAAGAATATCCCGGATTCTTTCCCTGATAATAAGAACCAAACAGCCCGAGGTCTAAATAGACATTATGATTTAAATCTTCTTTACCGATAAATGCTTTAAAAGATAGACCGTTGTTCAGCTCATAATCAAGCCCGATGATTGGTTGATTAAAACCTGCCTCAACACCTGCATGTATACTCAATATTACAATCAATAACATACTAAATAATAACTAAAAAAAAATAAAAGTCAAGAGAAAATGCAGCGATTAAATTTTTAGAGCTTTTCCTGAAAATGTAGTGTAGGACTTTCTGCACATGAAATAAATGATATCAAGATATCAGAATATCAGAGGGAAGGGCATCAGGGTATCAGATTATTTAACCTGATACTCTGGTATTCTAATAGCCACTACCTGATACCATGATATGCTGGTGACCTTTATACTTGCCATAAAGTGCTACACTACAATCCACTTAAAGTGGATATTGTTTGTATCCTCCTACTTTCTACTTACTACTTACTACCTACTACCTACCACATACTCCTTCCTTCCCATCCCCTTAGGTTCCCATCCCCATAGCTTCTTATGCCACCATCCCTGCTCCCCTTTTTTCTAATTACCTACTCCCTACTAACTACCATCTTCATATCCACGCAACCGCACAAGTTTTAGTATGTATGCACAATTTTTGTGCATTATTTATGAAAAACCCCCGAAATTTCAAGGCTTTAACCTGGCACAGGATTTGCATATTATATTGGCAGAGGTGCCAAATGAAAAGAATAAAAGATTCCCTTCAATTGATTCTGGTCGCATCCGGGCTAATTTTTTCGCCCTGCTGTTATGAAGAAGCAGACAATGAACCACCTGCAGTTCCCAGGGGTTTAAATTCCATTACTGGTGACGAACAGGTAATGCTCACCTGGTATCATAATACTGAACCTGACCTTGCTGGTTATAGGGTCTTTCGCAGCCCTGCACCAGAAGGACCCTATTATCTCATTGGTGAAACAAACTTAGACTATTTCCTTGATTATGGTTTAATGAATGGACAAACCTATTTCTATGCAATCTCTGCCTATGACATACATAATAATGAAAGTGAACTTTCTTATGAAACAGTATATGATACACCCAGACCCGAAGGATTTGATGAAAAAATCTTTGATTATACTGAATACCCTGCGTATGCTGGTTGGGACTTCAGCAATTATACAGTGGTTCCATACAATTATTCAAACTGTGACTTTTACTTTGGTTATGACGATTACAATAATTCTTATTATTTCTTCATTGGTAAGCCCGGTGGATTGATTCAGGATATGGGTTATACATATTCTTTTGATGAGATTGGTTATGCGCCTGATGATGGTTGGTCTCCAACCGGCATTGTTGAAGCCATTGAAGGCCATACCTATGTTATCTGGACCTGGGACAACCACTTTGCCAAAGTCCGTGTCACATCAATAAAATCTGATTATGTCATCTTTGACTGGGCATATCAGGTTGACCCGGGTAATCCAGAACTGGTGAGGAAAAAATGAAAAATAATCTGCGTGTTTTGCGCAGCAACAAAGGAGGTTAAAATGAAACGCTTATTTTTACTCACCCTTGCAGCAATCCCACTATTTGCATTCAGTGTCAATTTCATCTACTGCGATTATGATTATGATGATGACTACTGGTATGATGAATACTGGTATCCTGAACCCGATTATTATGATGGCTACTGGGTCTATTACCCACATGGCTATTATTGTGTTTACTATGTGTGGTATCATCCCTGGTGGTGGGATTGGTATTGGTGGCATTGCCATTGGTGCCACCATTTTGACTGGCACTTTTTCCGTGCTGGTTTCTATGTTGTCTGGTATGAAGACGGATGCTGGTGGTTCAGACCGAGATATGGCAGGTGGGTACGATACAAAGTTCCCTATGCCTATAATGAATTCAGGTATAAAGCAAGGTCCTATGGAGTCAATCTTCCAGAAAAGCCCACAAGGGAAATTAATATTCCTTATAATGAAAAAGAGATTCAACGCCTGACAAAAGAAAAGGACCCACAACTATATGCACGCATAGAAAAAGAGTACAGGTCAGGGAACCTGGAAAGAATGAAGCAAGAATACGAAACAAAAGTAAAAAGAGAGATTGCAGTGAAGAATGAAGAATACAGAAAAACAAAATTACAAAACCCGGCTGATGAACGATATAATACAGGCAAGGATGTAAATAATAAAACAATTGATAGAAGAAAATCTGATTCTTATAATGATGATAGGCAAAAGTCAGATTATAATGAGTCAAGAATAATAAAGAAGTCTAAAAATGTGCCTGACAATGATACTGAAACTCCTGAAAGATATGACGAATCTGATAATAGAAAATACGAGCAAAAAAAGAATTACACAGCACCAGACAAGTCTAAACAACCTGAACGCGGAGACGAATACAACGCACCAAAAAATCCGAAAACACCGATTAGAAACCTGCCCCCACCTGACCAGGAACAGGAAAAAAGAACGGTTAAAAAACAGAGTGTGCAAAAATCAAGGAGATAAAAATGTTCACCACCATCCTGTTCTTAATCATCACTATAAACACAGAAACAGTTGACACGATTGCTCCAGCCAGTCCATTGAATATTGACCTCTACCTGAATAAAGACGAACCCGTATATGTCCCTGGTGAACGACTGAAAATCTTCTTTAAGGTGGATAAGGACTGCTATGTCGCAGTCTATGATATTGATGTTGGGGGAAGGGAAAATCTTCTCTTCCCCCAGCAAGGGGACAATGGATTTGTTCAGGCAGATAAGGTCTATGAACTACCCCCTGCAGATGCAGATTTTGATTATGAGATAACCGGCCCTGAAGGCATAGAAAGAATTATTATTCTTGCCTCAATTAAAGAATTACCTGACCTTGCTGATACCATTGAAGTATCAAAAAGAGAAATTGAGTTATCAATTGAAGAACCAGAGCCAGCAAAACTGAGAATTATCTCAACACCGCCCAAATGCAGAATATATATTAAAGAAGTAATGACTGGCGAGCGTGTTTATGTCGGAAAAACACCACGAACCATTGTCTTAAAGCCTGGCGAATATATTGTGGAGATAAAAAAATTAGGGTATCAGACCATTAAAAGGCGAATCTGGCTTGAGCCGGAAGAAAAAAGAAGGATCTATGTTAGCCTATTGCCCTGGTAATCTTGACAAACCAATTATATTTTATATAATTGAGGAGTTAAAATGAATAGAATACTCTTAAGCATTATCTTTATTCTCGGTAGTTTATGGGCAGTGAAACCTGTGCCCAGAATTGAAAAAACGGACGAAGACAAAAAACCTGTTATACAGATTCAGATTCCTGATGAGAATAAAGAGGACCAAAAAGAACAGAATAATAATTCTTTAGAGACTAACAAACCAAAGAACCAGAATAACAAAAATGACCAGTTCATTGATAGTGACTCAAATAATGTAAATGACCAGCGTGAAAATGACCTGTTAAAGATAAAACAATTGAAAAACAAATTTAAGGACCTCTTCAAAAAAGATGATAACAAAGACATAACACCCAAAGAACCAGTGAAAACAAAGAAATCTGTTAAAAAATAGTTGATGTGTATTCCTTCAATATGATGCTGTTTTTACCCGAAGAAGTTAGAAGTTTCACAAAGCGGTGGGGGAAATTTTTTTCAATATAAAAATAGAATTTTATATTCGTAAATACTACGCGCGGCTTCATCATTATCTTCCAGCATTCAAAAATACCAACTGGTGTTGTTACACTATCTTCACCAATCACTTCTAAGTCAGCATTTATTATCATAAATTCAGGCACGAGTAATCTTATCCTTTTTTTAAAATCTTTACTATAGGTAAAACCTCTTAACACAAAGTCAAGTGTATGTCGGTCATATACCGGTGCACTCTCCTTATAAAAACTCTTTCTACCCTGATAATTGACTTCAATTATATGAGTTTTTTTAACACTCAACTCCCATTTTCCTTTTATTATTTTATTTAGATAGATTGTCTGTAGATTTTCTGGGTCAAGGATTGTTTCCACTGTGCGGTCTGAAATATATGTAATACGATAGCCAGTGCTGTCCCTTTCTGACCTTATTACTATTTTACCTATCTTTCCCTTATCATTTGTTTCGTAAATAATATACTCGCTATCAGGCAATAGAGATTCACCAGCAAAAAGATAAAATGATGATAAAAAAAATATACAAAAAGCATACTTTGAAAAATTGTTAGAAGAAACAGTTGTGTGAAATCTCACAATCCTAAGATTTTGCACCTAAATGGTCAACAATGTCCAATAATTGAATAATATCATCAATCTCATAATCTGCACCAGAATTTTTTGTTCCAAAGGTATCACCATATCGGGCAAAAACAGTTTTCATTCCGATGACTTTTGCACCAGTAATATCCCTCTCTGCCCAATCACCCACCATCATTCCCTCTTCTGGTTTTATATTCAATTTTTCAAGGGTGATTTTAAATGGTGCTGGGTCAGGTTTTCTTTTATAGGTATCCTCAAAAGTAACGACAACATCAAAAAGGTGATGGAGATTCAATTGACAGAGCCTTAGCCATGCCTGTAACTTAGGGGCATCAGTCACAACTGCAAGTTTTAAACCCCTTTTTATCAAACCGATAAGAGTAATATAAACATGGGGATAGAGCACGAGTGCTGCTTCACGCGCCCGACGATAACCAACAATGCCGGCGGCATGGATCCGTGAATCAATGTAGCCAAACTCCCGTGTCAAAAATTTATCAAAGACGGTCTGGTCTTCAATACCCACTTCTCTGTATATATCAAAAATTTTCTGTCGTGCAACATTCCTGTCCATCTTGAGACCAGCATCTATCATTGCACTTACTGCTGCATCCACTGCTGACTCCTTCATTGCCATAAAATCTACGAGAGTGTTATCAAGGTCAAAGATTATCCCTTTTATCATAAATTTGCCCTCAATATCTTCGCTGATTTTTCTGGTCCATACCGGTTAATGTAAAAACCTGTGCCCAGTTCAAAACCTGTTGTCCGATATATTCGTGGGATTATCTCAATATGCCAGTGAAAATCCTGTTCAATGGTCTTCCAGTAATCAGGACGCGGTAAAAGATTGGGGCTATCAGTGAGCACAAGATTATATGGTGGGTCACTAAATCCATTGCGAATTGAACCGCATAATTTTTTTAAGGTATATGCGAGGTCATCCAGTTCAATCTTGCTGATGAGTTTGTAAGAGTATTTATGATTTTTTGGAATAACCATAACCTCACCAGGGAATCGTGAGGCATAAGGAGCAAATGCTACAAAATTATCGGTCTGGAGAATGAGCCTTTCTGCCATATCAATTTCCTGCTGAATAATATCACAGAAGATACACCTTTCTTTATAGCGATAATATTCGTAAGAGCCATTGAGTTTTTGTTTTACGCGATTTGGTGTTGCAGGCAGGGCAATCAAATCAGAATGAGTATGATTAATCGTTGAAGAACCAGCAAGCCGACCATAATTTTTAAAAATTAATACATATCTGATTCTCTTATCTTTGTGCAAATCTTCAATTCTATATCGGTATGTATCAAGGACAAGTGAAATCTGCTGTGTGCTGAGGTCAGCAAAATTTGTTATATGTGTGGGCGATTCTATTATTACCTCATTGGCACCAGTGCCCGTAACCATATCATAAACACCAACACCAAATTTTTCCAATTCACCTTCAACCCTCAAAATAGGGTGAATATTCGGAACAACGCGCACTTTCCAGCCTGGACCATTGGGCTGAGAACCATCCCTTATTGCATATATCTCCTTGGGTGTGTTCAATTCATTACCTTCACAGAATGGACAGGGTCCAGATTGAGTTGCAATCTCAGCAGAGACCACCGGGATTACATCGTTTTCCGTATCAATAATTACCCAGGTATCGGTCACAATATCTCTTCTTACCTCGGACATTCTACCTCCTTAACCGTCATACCCTCCATCTATTTTTGCTATAACAGCCACAAATCTTTATCTGAATTTTTCGGGTAATATCAATCTGGAAATTGACCAGAGGCTCCAATCTGTTATTCAACCGTCACACTCTTTGCCAGATTCCTTGGCCGGTCAACATCCAGTCCTTTGAATGTTGCAATAAAATAGGCGAGTAATTGCAATGGTATAACTGCAAGGATTGGTGAAATAAATTCATTGCATCCGGGAATTTCTATTACATATTTACTGACTTTAGCGGTCTGCTGGTCCCCTTTTGTAACCACACTGATAACCTGACCTTTGCGTGCAACAACCTCCTGAATATTGTTCAACATTTTTTCGTAAACACTGGCTTCTGGGTTAATGCAGACCACTGGCATATTTTCATCAATCAGGGCGATCGGACCGTGTTTCATTTCACCTGCGGCATAGCCTGTTGCATGGATATAAGAAATTTCTTTTAATTTCAGAGCACCTTCAAGTGCAGTCGGATAATTTATTCCCCTTCCCAAAAATAGAAAGTCCCTTACATTATAAAACTTTAAAGCAATCTTCCTGATCTCTTCCTGCTGATTCAATATTTCTTCTACCTGTGCAGGTATTTTTTTCATTTCATTCAAATGATAAGATAATTCATCCTGACGAACAAATCCTCTTAATGCACCGAGATAAAGGCTGAACAGAAATAGATTCAAAATTTCTGCAGTGTATGCCTTGGTTGATGCAACACCAATTTCAGGACCAGCCATAATTGAAATGGCACTATCTGACTCTTTATAGATACTTGAATGTAATACATTTACCAATGAAACAACCCTCAGGAATCGCGCCTTTGCCTCTCTCAATCCCGCAATCGTGTCAGCAGTTTCACCGGACTGGCTGATTGCCATTACCATTGTATCTCCATCAAGAACCATATCCCGATAACGAAATTCACTTGAAATATCAACTTCAGTGCTGACACGAGCGAAACGCTCAATTAAATATTTACCAACGACTCCTGCATGCCAGGATGTTCCACAAGCCTGGATATATATTCGGGAAATCTTCAAAAAATCCTTATCTGAAAAATTCAGTTCTTCACCGAAATTAATTTTATTATTAATAATGCGTGCATTAATAATCTGTGAAAGTACGCGGGGTTGTTCATAGATCTCTTTGAGCATGAAATGGGGAAAATTATCTTTTTCAATGTCTTTTATTTTGATCGTAACCTTTCGTGGCTTAATTGCAATCTCTTCACCCTTAAAATCTTTGATTAAATAATTTTTGGGTGCAATCTCGGCAACTGTATCATTGGGCATATCTATTATCCTGTCAAATATTGCAATAACACCAGAAACATCACTTGCCAGCGCTGATTCATTATCATTCACAGCCAGGACCAGTGGTGCATCGTGCCGGGCACAAACAATACGGTCAGGCTCTTTTGTAGAAATCACAGCAAATGCAAAATTGCCTTTTAAACGGGATACAGATTGTAGCACCGCATCAAATAAACTGGTCTTTAAATTCTCCTCAATAAGATGAACAATAACTTCTGAGTCTGTATAAGAACGGAAGATATGTCCCCTGCTCTCAAGTTCGTCTTTTAATAAATGATAGTTTTCAATAATACCATTTACAACCAGGGCAAGGTTCTCATTACAATCAATAAGGGGATGGGTATTTTCCTCATGGGGACTGCCATGTGTTGCCCAGCGTGTGTGGCCAATTCCAATCCCTCCGCTCACTGGTGCCCTTTTTATTAATTCCTGAAGTTCACTCAGCTTGCCTGGAACTTTACGAATGAGAAGTTCTTCATTGTTTATTACTGCAATTCCGCTTGAATCATAGCCACGATATTCAAGACGCCACAGACCACCCAATAGTACACTTGTAATATCCCTTGGTCCAACATAACCAACAATTCCACACATTATAAATGATTATATAAAAATTAATAAGGTTGTCAAGGTTTGGCTAAACAAATTTTTTATTTCTTTTATTTTACCAGCAAATTTATTGTCCTCTTAAAAACCTCTGGTTCAATCTCAACGAGTGTAATACTTTTTAAAAAATCTAAAAAACCCGCAATATCTAAATTCAAAAGATGGTCTTGTACCTGCAATTCAAAGGGTAGATCATAAAAGAATGCACCACTGCCAAGGGCATCTTCAAATCTTGCAATATTTTCAGCAATTATCTTTTTTATGGATTCCTGATGGGGGACAGGAAACTTCATATCCGGCATCTGAAATTTATTCAGCGTAAGTATTTTTCCTTCAATATCAAGTGCATCAATACCTTCTTCATAAAGTGCTTCAGCAATAATAAAACCATAAAGCGAACCAAGAAGATGAATAATATGGGTGTTCTTGCCATCATAAAAAAGAGGAAATTCATGAAGCCCGAGATGCGGGAAAAATCTATTTTTTAAGACTGCCGAAAGCAAATAATTGTAATTTCCTGCGCCCTTTCCTTCAAAGATTTTGGAAAACTCAGGACCTTCACCAATACACCGTGCATAAATCTTTTTTTCTTTTTCCAGCACATTTACTTTTTCCCAGCATCTTCCGCCCAGGATAAATCTTTCAAGAACATAATAAATCCTTCCCAGTATATGCCCGGTGCTAATATCAAAAACACTATATTCACCAAAAGACTTTTCAGTAATATTGGAATGAATCTTTCCATAAGTAATCTTGTTCTCTAATTTATCACTCAGAAAATATATGCCCGGTCTCATCTCTCTAATAATCCCATCATTGAGCAGTTTCTGGAATATCACCTTTAAAATCTCTTCAGGATAAATCGTATTGAATATCTGAAAAAGGCTATTAAAGGTGGTGCCAATCCTGCGCCTTTGATAAAGATACGAATATAACTGCTGGGGTATAACGGATAATAGAGGTTGATATTTTTTTTCATATAATATTCCCTGCCGGGCAAGTTCAAAGAATGTTTCAAAGAGAATCTTTTCCCAGTTATTTGAGTAGACAGCAATGGCAAAGAGATTATCAGTGCGGCGATTTCCCCTGCCTATCCTCTGAAGTAAGGATGAAATATTATAGGGCGGACGATAAAGCACAATCGCATCAACATCACCAATATCAATACCAAGTTCTAAGGTTGATGTCGCCAGTAGTATTGCATATTCAGATTGATTCATAAATTTTTCTACTTCTTCTCTTTTTGTCCTCGGCAGACTTGCGTGATGCACAAATGCCCTATCTTCAAAAGCCGGAAATTTAATTTTTTGTGAAAAACTTTCAGCAAGGCTCCGTGCATTAAAAAAAGCGAGTATTTTCTTTAACTGGCGCTTCTGCACTATGGTGAATAGCTCTTTTATAAAATTTTTTGCCGGCACCAGCACATATTCAATCTCACGCATTGATTTAAGGAAACAGACCTGTGGATTATCAAAATATCGCTTGCCAATCTCTTTATCATCAATTGTTGCAGAAAGTGCACAATACTGAATTCTTATATTATTTTTTTTCAGAATTTTTCTTAATCTGATTAAAAGAATCCTCAGCTGGTCACCCCTTGGAGTGTTATCAAGAAGGTGGATCTCATCAAGGATGATTGCAGATAGATTCAAAAAAATCTCAGGTACACGGGTCAACATAGAATCAAATGATTCTGGAGTAGTTAAAAGGACAGTGGATAGATTTTTTTTATTTATAACAGGATGGTCTCCGGTCTTACGACTTATTGAAAGATTTAAATCATTGATCGGCTCTTCCAGCCTTCTAAAAAGGTCATTGACCAGGGCACGTGTCGGTGTGATATAGAGCACCTTAAGACCTTTTGTATCGCCTTGGAGTAAATTTTCCAGGACTGGAGCAATCACTGCCTCAGTCTTCCCAGTTGCAGCAGGTGAAATTACCACAACATTTTCTTTATTGAGGATATGGGGAATAGTAAGTTCCTGGATTGGAGTAAACCTTCCAAATCTACTAAAAAACGGACCCCAGGTATATCTCAATAACTCTTTAATTTGTAAGGAATCCATTATTTATTTTTTATCAATCCTCAAATTATCTCTGAAAAAATTATTTGATCAATATTATTTTATTGAACGAATAATCATCTGAAATTTTAATAAAATACACACCATTCGGTAACATTGACAGGTCAATATGATTGGTTCGCTCCGCCAATACTGTTTCTTTGATAATTCTACCAGAGCAATCAAAAATATATATTCTTGCCCCAACACTTGCTTTATGTAGTAATAAATTTCCATTTGTTATTGTTGTTTGCATTGAACTTTTTGTTATTTTATGAGACACCTCTTCCAGAGCAACGAGTGGACCAAAATAGATTGAACCAGCAGAGCCATTTTCTCCATTACCAAAACCACCAGTACCACCTGTTCCACCTGCAACTGATAAAGATAAATGATTTGTATCCAGTATTGAATAAAAGATTTTAATACGACCACCTCCTGCACCACCGCCACCACCACCTGATGCATCACCGCCTGCTCCTCCCTTTGCAAAGATTGATGAATATCTTATGGTAAATGTATCGGTCCAGACCTTAATGCCACCGCCAGAGCCACCACCACCTGCTTCATAACCTCCATCATAGCCACGCATTCCATTGGCTGAAACTGCGGAAGAGTCAATGATTATTTTGTTTCCTTTTAAATAGATAAGTGCTCCACCATTACCCCCAAAACCATCCACATATGAGAGCCTTCCAGCACCGCCGCCTGAACCCGGATTGATAACAGTATCATTAGGACTTCCATAAGAAATTCCACCAGCACCCGGGCTTACATCACCTCCAGCACCACCAGACCCTCCATAACCTGCGCCACCGCCACCACCACTGATTCCTGCGTGGCCATATCCAGTTCCATATCCATCAGGATGGGTATTTGTGCCTCCAGTATAACCATAGCCATCTCCTTCAATAACAGAGGAATTATGAATATGTATCAGGGGTGCCTGCAAAATAATCTTGCCTGTGGAATCAACACCATTCCAGAGCCTAACTTTTAATTTGGCATTGTTCAGGTGAACTTTTTTGTTATATTGATGAAGGTTACACATCACAAGACTATCATTGACAATTAACAGACTGTCATTGTCTTCATAAATGTAATTGATTAATATAAAGATACCTAATAATATTACCATATAGACCTCCGCAAAATTATATATAACTTTATTAACCTGTCAATAAAAAATTGATAATAAAAAACCCGCCCCTTAAAAATTTTTAAGGGGCGGGCACATAGTAAGATGCGGTTCTTACTTCACGAGGATGAGTTTGTGGCTTGCAGTCTTTGCTTCGGCTTCAAGTATCAAGAAGTAGACACCGCTGAGCACTGAACGGCCGCTATTGTCCTTGCCATCCCAGTATACGGTCTTGGCACCTGCAGACTCAAATGGACGGTCAACAAGTGTCCTGACCAATCTGCCAGCACCATCATAGACCTTCAGCGTGACATGGCCATTCTTTGTTGTCGCATAAGAGATCGGTGTATAACCCTTTGTCGGATTAGGTATATTAGGTGCAAACCCGAACTTGAGCTGGGATATTGGTGTGTTCGGTTTTTCCTGAACACCAGGTACTAAACCAGTATGGAAGACCTCATGGTCAGGTATGTATGCACCACCATAATAACCACTCGCAACAAATACACCCACATCGCCGGCAGCGGTCAAGGTGACTGCCACTGGTGAGACATTACCTACTGGATGCGGTTTGGGCTTATTCCAGTTGGTCCAGGTATTTGTATATGGGCTATATGACCAGGTCTCATCACTTGTGCCACCTGAAATCTGACCGCACACAACCCAAAGCTCTTTATTAACATGGTCCACACCACTTGGCACACGATAACGGCCAACCATTCCTGGAATGGTTGCTGGTGAACCCCAGGCAATCTGGGAGCAGTTGTTCGGATTGATGATACCTACGATGTAGTCGTTGCGATAGGTTGATGAACCATCATAACCACAGGCTACAATCGCAAATGTATCAATCACACCACCTGCAGCACAACCCCTGCCAACACCGGTCATTGATGTTGCCTGGGTCCAGGTGTTCAAATAGGTATCATAGAAATAGACATTGGTATGAGGTGTGACTGTTCCACCCCAGTTTCCACCGCCAAAAGTGAAGATCAATGAATCTTTGTAAACACCACTGACCTGATCCATATTTGCCATAGGACAGGTAGCTCCACTTGACCACTGGTTAGAGCCCGGGTCATATATATCAACCCTATTTAATGCTGTTGGCCAGGCATCAGTGCCACCGAGTCTGTAGTATTTTCCATTTACACCCTGTGCAGTTCCATAAGCACCACAACCATAAGGATTTGTTGGACCAGCAGTCCAGGAACCAGCAGTAATATCATATATCTGGGTCTGGTTAGTATAACCACCTGTAGTTCTAATACCAAAGACCATATATTTACCATCATGTATGGTCGCCATTGAGTGTCCTGAACTTGGTGATGGGAACTGGGCAGAGAGTATTTCCCAGAAGGTCGGATTGACCGTGGAGACCTGTGTCACTGTATCATTTGCTGGATTCACATCTCCTGTCATTACAGTAAATGCCTTTATTGTGTAACTGATACCTGTTGTGCCACAGCAGGTCCAGTTCGTGAATGCGATGGTCGTATCTTCGCCTGCATTGAGTGTAATATTCTGGGTCTGGTTATAGACTAAGGTTCCTGAAGAATCAATCTGGAAGTAGACATTGAAGGTCTCGTTGTTATTGCCATAGTTCCTATAAGTTGCACTTGGAGTATATGTAGTATTGGGTAAGAGGTTTGTTGGTGGTTGATTAATAGCAGTCGTTCCCACATCATGCTGCGCTACATAGAGTTCACCATTGATTGTCACATTATCAATCGCTCCATACCACATCCAGCCACCGCCATCATCATAATATGCATAGACCTGTAATCTTGGATAGGTTTTATATGCACTCACATCTGCTGAATCCCAGGCACCAGCAACATCAGCAGTATAGGTCTTTAATGGAACCACATGCCAGGTTGAGCCATCAAAGTATTTGATACCGACTTCCAGATACTCAGGGGTTCCAAGATAATTAAATGTCACACCCCATTTTAACCAGTTCGTTGTGCTGTGGGGCACAATCACTGGAGAAAGTGCAGTATCCTGGAGTGGAGGTGCACCACTTCCTGCTGCATCATCATCAAACCAGAGACAGGAATCCTGGGCATTAGGTGGTACCCAACCTGTATGCAGATTGGAAGGTGCCACGCCCCAGCCATTAGGGAATGCATAGGCACTGGTCTTTGTCCAGCCCTGCCAGCCGGTCTCAAAATCCCACCGAGCAGTATCATTAAGTACAATACCCACATCATATACCCAGATTTTGTCTGGACCTGACTGGTCAAGGATATAGACATACTGACCATCAAATGCACAGTCTGCCTCATAACCCTGGGTCTGACCCGGATCACACTGCCAGACCGATTCTGGTGTTGCTGCAGGCACACCATTGGTCAGTCTGAATTGATAAAAATGGGATGGTGCTGCCTCTTCAGCCTGGAACATTAAGGTTGGTGCACTGGTTCCACTGTATGCACCACTGGCTCCGCAAGGATATTGGGGACGTGATATTGTAGTCCAGGTACCGGTCTGGGATGGTTTGGCATATCCAAGAACCAGGGAGGTCCAGTCAGTGCCATAAACTACATCATCCACACCATTAAAGTCAAGTCCTTCAAGGGTGCTGGAAACTGTGCGATAGACACTCCCAGTTCCATTGGTCATATCTATCCGATAGATTGAAGTGTTATACCCTGCCATATACATAATGTTGTTACCAGCATAACCAATACCGAGCCTGTATGAAGGAACGCCTGAACCGAATGTCACTGAATCAATCTTGGTGCAGGGTGAATGTTTCTGAATCGCATACATTTTATTATAAGCGCTGTTCCACTGGGTAACCCAGAGTGCATCCCTTTCCCAGTCATAGGCAAGACCCCAACAATAACCAGCTGCATTGATTGGACTCAAATCAATTGTATCAACTAAGGTTGGGGTTGCAAAAGGACCATTATAGGGCACACCCTTTGGATTACCTGGAACTTTAAACACATGGGATGGTACTGCACTCGGTGCTGATAGGTCATCATTGGCTCCGAATGCCACAGGTACCAAAACCAGGATTAATAATAGATATGCTATTTTTTTCATTTCATCTCCTTTTTTTCTGCAAAAGAACACACCAGAATATTATTATTCTGGATATTTGGTTGTATTTTTTTTGCTATCACCCCCTTTCAATATTTTTTGTCTCGCTTGTAAATTTTAATAACAATATATTATAACCAAAAAATGGAAAATGTCAATACCCAGTTTACCCTCGGTTGTTATTCGTTGACAATGATAATTTATTGGCTATAATTATCCTATGCTAAAAGAATTGTGCGAAATTTCTGGGGTAAGTGGTGACGAAGATAAAGTACGGCTATTTATAAAAGAAAAACTCTATAATTATGTTGATGATTTAACTGAAGATGCCTATGGAAATCTTATTGTTCATAGAGGTAAAGGAAAAAAACCGAAGATTTTGCTTGCCGCACATATGGATGAGGTTGGTTTAATGATTACCAATATTGAAAAGAATGGACTCTTGAAATTCAAAACAATAGGTCTACGTGCCCAGTCTATTCTTGCAAAACGTGTAATTGTTGGTGAGAAAAAAATATCTGGTGTGATCGGGCATAAACCAATCCATTTATCCCAGCCCACAGAAAGAAATAAATTACCTGAAATCAAAGAACTTTTTATTGATATCGGCACAAACTCGCGAGAAGAAGCAGAAGGATTTGTCCAGATTGGTGACCTCGCAACATTTGATACAAAATTTTATAAAGATGGCGACCATATCTCTGGCAAGGCATTTGATAATCGCCTCGGTTGTTATGTGCTGATGAAATTGGTTCAGGAGACAGACCTGAGCGCTTATTTTGCCTTCACTGTCCAGGAGGAGTTAGGATTAAGAGGGGCAAAACTTGTGGCATATCGTATTAATCCGGACATTGCCATTGCGGTTGATACAACAGGGACAAATGAATTGCCTGAGGAAAAGGATATACCAAAATACCCTGCCCTTGGCAATGGACCAGTATTGACCATTTCTGATGCAACAATTATCTGTGACAGGAAGATTATTAAATTATTTGAAAATACAGCAAAGAAACATAATATAAAATATCAGTACAAACAACCAATGATTGGAGGTACTGATGCGGGGGTAATCCATCTTGCACGCGAAGGTATCCCTTCTGCTGTGCTCTCAATCCCTGCACGGTTTATACATTCTCCATTATCAATCGCTTCAATGGAAGATATTGATAATACCATAAAATTATTAACCTTCACCATAGAAGAAATTTTAAGGGGAGTAAAATGGAATTGATTAAACATCTCACTGAAATTTATGGTCCTTCAGGACGGGAAGATAGGGTCCGTATGCTGATAAAATCAGAAATAAAAAAGTTCTGCAAAAATATCAGGACCGACGCGCTCGGTAATTTGATTGCCCACATACCAGCATCAGGTAAAAAAAATGCAAAGAAATTAATGTTCTGCGCGCATATGGATGAAATTGGTCTAATTGTAAAATATATTGACAAACAGGGGTTTCTGAGATTTACCAGCGTAGGTGGTATCTTTCCTGAGAAGACTTTACATCAACGTATAATCTTTGAAAATGGTGTAACCGGCGTAATTGGTGTAGAAACAAAACCAGAAACACCAAAACCACCAACCATTGATAACTTTTATATTGATATTGGAGCAGATAATCAGAGCCAGGCACAGAAGATGGTCCAGATTGGTGATATTGCATCATTTTATCAACAAACTGAAATTATAAATAATAAAATTTTCTCCAAGGCACTTGATGACCGAATAGGCTGTTATTGCCTCATTGAAACAATGAAAAGATTTAAGCGGAATTCTCTTGACCTCTATTTTGTATTTTCTACCCAGGAAGAAGTGGGTCTGCGTGGTGCCCGCACCAGTGCCTTTAGTATTAATCCGGATTATGCAATTGCAGTTGATGTGACAGGAACAGGAGATACGCCTGAATCACCCCAGATGGCAGTGAGCATTGGTAAGGGTGTAGCCATAAAGATAAAGGATAGTGCATTTATTACCAGTACTATTATCAAAGATAAACTCATAGCCTATGCCCAGAATTTTAAAATTCCCTATCAATTAGAAATCTTAGAGCGAGGCACAACCGACGCAGCGATTATTCAGTTAATTAAAGAAGGGGTATTGAGCGGAGTCCTGTCCATCCCGACCCGTTATATCCATTCACCAAATGAAGTATGTGACCTGAATGATGTCAGTGCAACCATTAAACTTTTACAAGTTTGTGCGGAAAAGGGTTTTTAACAATTAATGAAAAAAGGATATTCAATAGTATTCAGTTCCACAAATTCCGCAACCTCCCGACATTTTTTTCTTTCCCGCAAGGTTTTCTTTGCAATTGCTTTTATACTTTCCCTGGTATTAATCTTTATTATTTTCGGACTCGTAAAATACAGTGCCCTGTCTTATCGTATTATTGAGATGGAACTATTAAGAAGACGCAATGCAGAAATGGAAAAAGAGTTTAGCAAACTTGAAACAATCAAGAAGAATTTAGAAATTGCGCAGGCAGAAAATCAAAAAATAAAGGCAATGCTTGGTATTGATAAATCACCTGCTGAAGTAGTGCCTTCATTTGAAAAAATTGAGAATAAATACGAAAAAGAGATAAATGATTCAAAAAAAGACGAAAACCTTCCTTATTTATTACCGGTGCTTGGACAAATCTCAAGAAAATTTTCTGAAGAGCATAAGGGCATTGATATTGCTGCACCTATGTATTCACCAGTAATCTCTGCAGCAGGTGGCAAAGTTGTTTCTGTTGGTTGGGATTCACTCTATGGAAATTATATTGTCATTGAACATAGTAAAAATTATAAAACTTTTTATGGACATCTCCATTCAATCCTCGTAAAGTTTGGTGATGTGGTCTCTGCTGGAAAAATCATTGGCTCACTCGGGTCAACAGGTAAATCAACATCTCCGCACCTCCATTATGAAGTTATTTTTCAGGGACAATCTGTTGACCCGATAGTTTATTTACCTGCAAGGTCAGAAAAATAGAGGAGGTTTATGAAAGCATTAATTACTGGCATTTCAGGATTTGCTGGCAGCCATCTTGCAGACTATCTTTTATCGCTTAATAACTTTGAAGTCTTTGGAACAATTAAGTGGCGGTCAAGGCTTGATAATATAAATCATCTCCTCGATAAAATCAAATTGTATGAATGCGATATTAGAGATACGTCAGCCATAAAATATGTAATGAGCGAGGTGAAACCAGATTATATATTCCATCTTGCTGCCCAGAGCTATGTGCCCTTTTCCTGGCGTGCACCTTCAGAAACCTTATCAACCAATATCCTCGGTGAATTGAATCTATTTGAGGCAGTGAGGGAGTTAAAGATTGATTCGTCAATTCATATTGCTGGCTCAAGCGAAGAATATGGAATGGTCTATCCTGATGAAATACCGATCAAGGAAACAAATCCATTAAGACCATTGAGCCCATACGCCGTGAGCAAAATCGCCCAGGATATGCTCGGTTATCAGTATTACAAAAGTTATGGAATAAAGATCATTAGAACCAGGGCATTCAATCATACTGGTCCGCGCCGCGGTGAGGTCTTTGTCACTTCTAATTTTGCCCGTCAGATTATTGAAATTGAAAAAAAGAAAAGAGAACCAGTAATTTATGTTGGCAATCTTGAAGCAGTAAGGGATTTTCTTGATGTGCGCGATGTGGTCCGTGGTTATTATCTTGCGCTGAACAAAGGAGAACCGGGCGAAGTTTATAATATCGCATCCGGCAAAGGTATAAAAATCAAAGAACTTCTGGACTTAATGGTTAAAATGGCTCATCTTAATCTCAAGATTATACAGGAGCCGTCCCGTATGAGACCTTCAGATGTTGAACTCCTCATTGGCTCAAATGAAAAATTTAAAAAGGCAACAGGCTGGCAACCTGAAATACCATTTGAAAAAACAATCCAGGACCTTCTTGATTATTGGCGGTCACGGATACTATGAATCGGATTCTGGTCACCGGTTCTGAAGGCTTTGTCGGTTCACATTTAATAAAAATCTTAAAAGAATCGCTCAATATCATCATACCTACCTGTTTTCCTTTATTAAAACCGAAACATGGCAAATTCATCAGCCTTGACATTACCAATATTGATATGGTGCGCGAGATATATAAAACACACAATCCAGACATAATCTTCCATCTGGCAGCAGTAAGTTCTGTTGCCAGATCGTTTCTTGACCGACCATTTACTTATAATACAAATATAATGGGGACAGTGAACCTGCTTGAGGCTGCGCAATCATTAAATAAAAAAATTAAGTTTATTTTTATTTCTACCTGCGAGGTCTATGGTGGTGGAGAAAATTTAAAAGAAGATGCTCCCATTGTTTTGAAAAATCCCTATGCAGTAAGTAAATATGCCTGCGAACTTATCTGTAAAGAATACACCAGTTCAAATATTGAAATTATAATCTTAAGACCATTCAATCATACGGGTCCTGGACAATCTGATGATTTTGTTGTTCCTTCTATTGCACGGCAGGTTGCCGAGATTGAGCGGGGTAAAAAGATACCCTTGATTGAATTGGGCAATACTCAAATAAGAAGAGAATTTATGGATGTGATGGATGTGGTGCTGGCTTACAAGCTTGCCATTGAAAAATCTCTTGTTCCGGATATCTACAATATTTCTTCAAATAAAAGCCATTCCCTTGCCGACATTATTGAAATTTTCAAAAAATTGACAAGGGTAAAATTTGATATAAAGACTGACCCATCACGCCTGCGTAAAACTGATATTCCCGTGCTCATAGGTAATGGAGAAAAATTTTCACAATTGACTGGTTGGAAACCAAAAATAAAGTTAGAAAAGACCATAGAAGACACACTGAATTACTGGCGGGCAAAAGTGCAGGATACTAACAAGTAAAAAGCAAGCCGATGTTCTTTCCTTCTTAAATATATTCATCTTAACTATGAATATTCTGGTAATTAACTGGCAGGACTGGCAAAATCCTTATGCAGGTGGTGCAGAGGTCTATTTTTATGAAATATTTTCGCGCCTGGTCAAAAAGGGGTATAAAGTTATATTGCTCTGTAGCAGAGGGCAAAAACAAAAACGATATGAAATTGTTGATGGTTTTGAAATTTTTCGTATCGGGAGAAGATTGAATTTTAATTTCTTTGTGCCATCTGCGCTGCGCGCATTAATGCGACACAAAAAGATTGATGTAATAATTGATGACCAGAACAAAATTCCTTTCTATTCACCACTCTTTACTAAAAGAAGAAATCTTATTATGATTATGCATCTTTTTAGAAAGGCAATATTTAAAGAAACAAACTTTATCTTTGCAAGTTATGTATTTATTACGGAACGACTCATTCCACTACTTTATCCCCATTCACATTTCATTGCAATTTCGCAGAGTACTGCCGGTGACTTACGCGCTATGGGAGTGAAGAACAAAATCTCGGTTGTCTATAGCGGGATACCCAAAATTACAATTAAAAGCAATGTACCGCGTCAGAAAAATCTCATTGCTTATGTTGGAAGGATTAAAAAATATAAATCCATTGACCATCTTTTATACGCTGTTCACAACCTCAAGAAAGAATATCCAGTAGAATTGAGCATTGTAGGTGGAGGCGATGGCCTGTTAGATTTGAAGAAAATTGCCCAGAGATTGAACCTTGCTGTTAATTTCAGGGGTTTTGTAAAAGAAAATGAGAAATACGAGGTATATCACCAGGCACGCATTGTAGTCCAGCCTTCTATCAAGGAAGGTTGGGGATTAACTTCCATTGAAGCACAGGCGTGCGGAACCCCTGTCATCTGCGCCAATAGTCCGGGTTTAAAAGAAACAGTAATTGATGGAAAAACAGGCTATTTATATGAATATGGCAATATCCCTCAACTGACCGATAGAATCAAAGAGTTACTCACTGATGATGAAAAATGGAAAAGTTTTTCAAATGAAGCACAAAAATGGACGAAAAATTTTTCGTGGGACAGAGCCGCAGAAATGATGGATAAAATTCTTTGTGCAGAAATGAAAAATCTATGAAACCTATTATTTTCATATCCACCATTACCCTATTTAGTCCTTATCTCACTTTTTCAGCAACCCGGAATCCTGCTGATGACTTTTCAATTGCACTCAAAAATTATGAACAGGGTGAATATTATATTGCCCGGATATTCTTTGAGCAATTTGTCAATAGCAACCCTTATGATACATTAATTCCACAGGCGAATTACTATCTATTAAAAATCTATGACCAGCATAATGACCTGCTAAAATTCTTCAGCCGTGCAAATAACTTTCTTGAGTCTTTCACATATGATAAAAAAAGGGAAGAAATTTTCAATCTGTTGCTCAAAAAACTTGTAGAGCAGAATACATATTATCTTGCTTATGAATACATTCAGAAATATGATTATATATCTGTTGACACCATTCTTCTTAGTAAAATCATTCTGAACCTGAGCGCGCAGACGATTTTTATTGATAAATTCTTAGAAATTTTTCCTGAAAATGAATCATTAAAGATTTTAAAGGCATTAACAATAAAAGATTTAAGTGAGCGGGAGCAAATATTTCAAACAATAAAAAGACCCAAGGGTAGTTTATATTTAATTGAGCATTATCTGCTCATAGGAGATACTGTAAGTGCCTGGGAAGAATATCAAAGTATCAAATTGAACGAAATCCCTGAAAATATGTTATACCGATGGGCAATGTTTGCAATTATCTTCAATGAAAATGACTTGAAGAAAATACTATCCCGAATGGAGACCTCTTCGGAATTAAAAGAAAAAAGGAAAATCTTAAATATATTCATAGAAAAAAGACTCCCTGACAGTATTTCTATCCAGCAGGACCAGGACATCAAATTTGTCCAGAAATTTTTTAATATGCGCCATATTGATTCAACTCAACTGCTCATTCCCGAGAACATAAATATTGATTCTATTCTGAACGATACATCCAACATTGAGAATAATCTTTTAAGCTTAAGGCAACAGATTAAATCAAATTATAAACTTGATTCAATCTACTGTGAACATCTTATCAAAAAGCAGGCATACGCCGAAGCCTATAATGTGATTAAAGATTATTTACCATATCCTGAAACAAGAAATTTTAGCCGTATGACAAGGGCATTAAAATACTACGCTGAAAATAATTTTAAAATGGCATTAAATGACCTTATATTCTGTTTAAACAGCGACCCTTATATAAAGTTCATTTATGCTGAATGCCTTAAACAGACCGGTCATAACCCGGTGCCAATTTACGAAGAACTTTTAACCAGTTGTCGTGATTCATTGCTCAAATTTCAAACTTTGAGTGAATATATTAAATACAAATATAATCAAAACGATTATCCATCCATAACCAAAATATTCTTTCAAGAGATTCAGAATGATACCACTCTTACAAAACTTTATCTTTTGAGCCTTGTCCGCACAGGTAAGACTGCAAAGGCGGAAACACTTTATCAAAAAATATTTAGTAATCTTGACCTGGATTTCCATATTGCCCGTATCAATTATCTTATGGAAAATAAATTATGGAAAAAAGCCACGATATTGTTGGATTCACTCATCAAAATTACGGAGTATCAGAATAACCAAATCTTAAATTACAACAATGCTCTGGTTGCCTTTTGCACTGAAAATTATGCGTATGCTGAAACCTGTTTTCATAATTTCGTCAGCCGTTTCAAAAAGAACAAATATTATTATCCAGCATTATTCAAAATTGGGACGCTAAAATATTTAAAACAGAGTTTTGATTCTGCCGCATATTATTATGGTCTCGCGGCAAAAGATTCTATGCTGCGTATAGAGGCATTACAGAATCAGTTGCTTGCCCTCAAAAAAAGTGAACGCTGGGCAGAACTGATTGATGCGGGACAAATGTTTATTGAAATATGCCCTGATTCAATAAAACCAGATTATTACTTTGAAATTGGCTATGCCTGTTTAAGGGCAGGGTTAATAAACCAGGCAATAAAAAATCTAAAAACAGCTATCAGTTTAAAATCAAATGTTAATTATCATTACTGGCTCGGTGAAGCATATCTTGGTAAAGGTGATTTTCAAAGGGCACTATACCACTATCAAAAAATAGTTTATAACTTTAAAAAAGACGAAATGTGGTATCCAACTGCCCTGTTTAAAACCGGACTCGCCTTAGAGATGCTTGATGAAATAAAAGAAGCAAAGGAAATTTACCACAGGATTATCAGAGAAAGGGGAACCGGTGATATCTGGGGCAGTGAAGCACAAAAAAGGCTGGAATTATTAAAATGATAAGAAAATCGCCCTATCATTTTATTCGTGGTATCATTCCTTTTGTAGTATTCCCATATTTTCACTTACTACTTACTACCTACTACCTACTACTTACTAACTGCTGCGGTTACTCCACCCGTTCGTTATTACCCGGATATATAAAAAAGGTCCATATAAAAATTTTTGAAAATCAAACCCTTAAACCTGGGTTGGATGAAATAGCAACCCAGACAACGATTGAAGCATTTCGCAATAATTCAGGTTTGAAAATTGTCAGCGAAGATCAAGCTGATATTGTTGTCAGTGGTAAAATAACTGGTTTTTCAAAAGACCCTTATGTATATACTGGTGCCCTTGATGTTTCACAATATAAAATTACTGTCAAATTCTCTGTTACCTGTTTTGACCAGGTGAAGAATACAATCTACTGGCAGGGTGATATTTCAGATTGGGCAATTTATACTACTGATGAAGATGCAAGTATCAAAGAAGCAATTAAAAGAGCAGCAGAGAGGCTCGTAACAACTATTCTAACTAACTGGTAAAATTATTTATATCTATTGATAAAATGCTGAAATGTGAACAATTATGACCTCTATTATTGACATAATTATTTTAATGTCTATAATGATTTAAGATGGAACCAGAAATTTCAATAGTTATTGTTAATTATAATGTCAAACACTTTCTGGAACAATGTTTAATGGCAATTGAACGAGCAAAGCACAACCTTGGGATAGAAATCATTGTTGTTGATAACGCCTCGGTAGATGGCAGTCAAACCATGCTCAAGAAAAAATTTCCTCAAGTTAGACTTATTGAAAATCACAATAACCTGGGCTTTGGTAGGGCAAATAATCAGGCATTAAAGATTGCCCGTGGCAAATATATATTGATTTTAAATCCTGATACATTAATTCAGGAAGATACGCTTCAGGTATTAAAGAATTTTCTTGACGAACATCAAGAGGCGAGTATGGTAGGTTGCAAATTGATTAATCCAGATGGTTCATTCCAGATTGCCAGCCGCAGGAGCATCCCGACGCCGTGGGTGGCATTCGTCAAAATCATCGGGTTGAGCAGAATGTTTCCAAAAAGCAAAATCTTTGGCAGATATAATCTTACCTATCTCTCCCCAGAAATTGAGTCTGAGGTTGATATCCTGTCCGGTTCTCTAATGATGGCAAGAAAGGATATCCTTGAAAAAGTAGGCTATTTTGATGAAGATTATTTTATGTATGGAGAGGACATTGATTTGTGTTATAAAATAAAAAAGGCAGGCGGAAAAATTTACTACACACCAAGAACAAAAGCAATCCATTATAAAGGCGAAAGCACAAAAAAAGGAGACTTTTCTTATATTACCAACTTTTATTCATCAATGTTAATATTTATTGATAAACATTTCAAAAATCATTATTCGGTACTGGTGAAGTTTATATTAGTGCTGGGTATATATTTAAGGGCGATTATTGCCTTTTTCCTCTCTTTTTTTAAAAGCATAACCGCCGTGCTATTTGATTATCTTATAATCATACTCTGTATCTTTATGGCAATAAAATTGTGGCTTCCTCATTATCCACTGGCACGATTTAGCATAATCTTTCCAGTCTACACATTGGTCTGGCTGTTCAGTTTATACTTATCAGGGGCATACCATCCCCGTGGGAAATACCATATTAAGCAGGTCATTGCTGGTGCCCTTGTCGGATTTTTATTAAATTCCACATTCACCTACTTTTTTAAGCAGTTTGCATATTCACGGGTGGTAGTCTTGATTGCCTTTGGTCTGATTATATTCCTTTTAAGTTGCTGGCGTCTAATCTATCGCCTTATTGGTCCGCATTCAATCAAACACCCACTTTCTAAACTTCGGCGCACAATTATTGTCGGTGCGGGCAAAGAAGGATTGAGAATTCTTAAAAAATTGAGGACAAGACCTGATATCCCTTATGAAGTATGTGGTTTTGTTGATTTTGATGAAAAAAATATCGGCAAAGAAGTTGATGGTGCTGAAGTTTTAGCAACAATTAAAAACATCAAAGATGTAATAAAGATACAAAAAATTGATGATGTAATATTTTCAAGTGACCGCCTCAGTAATAAACAAATACTTGAAACAATATCGTATGCCAGTGGCACAGGCGTAAATTTCCGCATTGTTCCTCATGAACTGGAGTATATTATAGCAAAATCATCAGTTGATGAGATTGATACGCTTCCATTATTAGATTTTATGAGTTCCTATGACCCGATTGATTTGATGGCAAAAAGACTCTTTGATATTTTTATCGCCCTGATTATGATTATCATATTATCACCGCTCTGGTTGATAAATTTTATCGCTGGAGCAAAATTGGTGGGTAAAAAGATTCTCACTGAAAAGAATTTATTAGAGACAATCCATTTGTTTGAAGGCGGGATACCTTTTTTAAGAAGCACGCCTTTATATTTTGCGGTATTAAAAGGAACACTGAGTATGGTCGGTGCAGAGATGAGTGATATAGATAAACAAAAAGAAAGACCACCATTTAAATTAGGGCTCACAGGATTTGTGCAGGTTAAATCTCGTGAAAAGAACAAAAAACTCAGCCCGCAGGAGAAAATTTATTATAACCTTTATTATCTAAAGAACCGTTCCCTGATTACAGACCTGCAGATTTTATTGAAATCTATATTTTAATCCTCAGGTGGTTTGTGGTGCCCTTTGCGCACTTCCCTTATTAATTCCCTGATCTCCCGTTCAAAATCTTCCTGGAATATCATAAATTTTGCCTGCTGTACTGGTGTAAGTATCTGCCTTAAATCCTCTATCTCTTTCATCTGCGCAGTTATCCTTTTTTTATGAATCTCCTGAAATTTATTTAAAACATTTACTATTTCCTGCTCCGGTGCATTATTTTTTAACAAATCTCTCAATTTCTGAATTAATTCCAGCCTTTGTTTTTGAAATTCTTGCTCGGTCTTTCTCATCTCTTTCAGGTGAGGAAAAAATTTTGTGGTCTGTTCTTCGGTCAGGTCAAGTGCTTCAGTTAATTTATAAATCCTCACTTTTTCAATTATCTCGCGAGGGTCTTTTTTATCGTATGGTTCCTGTGCTACAAGCATCAACACAGGTAAAAACAACAATATTAATTTTTTCATAGATACCCCCATTATTAATGTATTTTTGAATTTAAAAAAATTTCTAAAGATATTTTTCTCCATATTTTTCAGTAATAATCTCAATAAATTTCTGCTGTTCATCCGTGGTCAAATCTTTTAATCCCTGTTCAACATCTTCAGTAAAGTATTCTTCAAGAATATTAAACTGACTCACTATATTATTATCTATTATCCTTTCCAGCAACAGCACATTGAAATATTTATCCTGCGAAAGGCTAAATATGGGCACTGAAATTTCCAGAGATTGTTCTTTTTGCCGATTAAAAAGAAGAACAAATACTAATACACCCAGTGCTGGTATAAGAATACTCCAGATTTTCCACAATGGTCTTTTCAAAACAATCTCTTGCTGGCGCACCCTATTTTTCATTTTTACAAAAACCTCTTCTGCCGGGATAACGACTTCATCATTATCCATCATTGCATAAATCTTTTTAATCGCTGATAACTCTTTCTGACACACCTCGCATTCTTTCAAATGGGCTTCAAATATGCTTTTATGTTGAGCATCCAGCAACCCTTCAATATAGTCTATGACTCTCTCCTGGAATTGACATTTATTATTTTTTTTATTCATTATATCCAATCCTTTAATAAAATCCTTAATTTTCTAATCGCTTGAAAATGGTTTGCCTTTGCGGCGCCTGAAGAGATTCCCATTATCTCTCCAATTTCATCAAATGTATATCCTTCATAGTGTCTGAGTATAAAAGCCATTTTCTGGCGTCCAGGTAACTTGGCAAGGGCATCATCTATTGCCTTTTTTAACATAAGATTCCTCTCTTCAGGATTCGGTATTGAACTATCAATTTCCAGTTCCTCATGTGATTTTCTTTTAAATGAAATACAGGTATTAATGGTGATGCGATAGAGCCAGGTAAAAAATTTGCTCCTCTCATTAAATCTTCTAAGATTTCTATAAACCTTTGTAAAAACTTCCAGCATAAGTTCCTGGGCATCTGCCTCATTTCTAACATACCGATAACAGATTGAGTAAACAGGATGTTTATACATTTCAAATAGCGAATCAAATGCCTTTTCATCACCATTTTTATATCTTCTGACCAATAATAAATCTTCATCGTTCATTATATTTTGACGCATTTGATTATCCTGGGGTTTAATCCGCTGACCTATAAAAATTAATGACCTTAATGTTTAAATAACCTGAAGATAGATAAATTGTTGAAATTTTAATGTTAATTAATGCAAATTTAATAATCCTCCTCGGTATATGGCTCAAATTGCTCTTTCTCAGCACCACATTCAGGACACACCCAATCCTCAGGAAGCTGTTCAAAAAGTGTGCCTGGTTCAATACCATTATCTGGATCCCCATACTCAGGGTCATAAATATAGCCACAAATAGTGCACTGCCATTTGCCCATTATACCTCCTTTAAAGCAGTCTATTATATTTATTAATTTCTAACTGTCAATACAAAAATAACACCAATTTATCTGTGTTGAGGACAAATTACTGAACCATTTTCAGAATTATATATATATGCCTGCCCAGTCACCGGACAAAAGGTTTCCTGGGCACTGATATCATTCAAGTCTTCAAGTTTTTCTGGGTATTTACCATTCTCTGTATAATATATTTGTATTGCCATTTCTATTTTTCGTATCTGTGTTTGGCATTGTAAAATATTTGCCCTTTCTAAAGGTGCTACTGCAGTCTGATTTTCTCGGCTACCCCGTGTGTATATTATACCGGCTTTATAGACCAGTACTGCTACAATAACCAGTGCAATGATGAGCACAAGAAATGCATAAGTCCTCGCTACGCCAGTCTTCACAATGTGATTATAAACAATATATCATAAATGTCAATTATTGATTTAGCTGAGTCCTCTCCACTTTTCTGATTTCTCATCTGTAAGAAAATCCACATATCCACCCAGCCCCTAATTCTACTTATCACCCCTGTTAATACCATGCTTGCCTGAAAGCCTTTTTTATGTAAAATTAACTATGCCTGAGATAAATCAGATAATCCCTGTTTACAAACCTGTAGGACCGGCAACATTTGATATGATTAGAATCTTCAAGAAAAAAACCAATTACCAGGGCAAGATAGGACATGGTGGTTCACTTGACCCATTTGCCTGTGGAGTTGTGCTTCTGCTCTTAGGAAAAGCAACCCAGCGATTTGAAGAGATATCATCGTGGCAAAAAGTTTATATTGCTGGTGCCAGATTGGGCGCAACTTCTACAACCGGAGATGTCGTGGGAGAAATAAAGACCGACTTATCTAAAAATCATTCTAAAATAGGACGCCATTTATTAGAAGATACCATAAAAAATTTCATTGGTGAAATAGAGCAAAGAATTCCTATTTATTCTGCGGCAAAATTTCAAGGCACACCAATGTACAAACTCGCGCGCAATGGTATTGAAATAGAAAAGACAAAAAAGGTAAAAGTTTACAATATTGAATTTATTTATTTGAAGTATCCAATATTAACCCTGAAAATAACCTGCGCTGGTGGAGTTTATATTCGCCAGCTGATACAGGATATAGCTGACAAAATTGGTGAGAAGGCATTCTTATACTTCCTTGAACGTTGCCAGGTCGGTGAGTTTACCATAGAAAATTGTATTGGGATTGATAATTTTGATAAAATTACCATTCAATAAACAAATCTTCTTCAGGGAAAAACTTTTTCTTTATAATGCGACAATATTGTTTATCCTGATAAAATTCAATTTTATTTATTTTATAATTTATCTTCAAACCAAAATTCTTTGGTGCGATAATTACAAACTCAGCATTCATAATTGGTCTCCCCCATTTTCTTGTTGTGGTTGTAATGTATCTAAAATACCTTTTCTTCAATTTCTGGGAATAACTAATCTTAAATGAATTTTCTCTTCCTGGTCCCATCTTCATAACAAAATAGATTCCATTTGTATCCTTATCAAAGGGATAATCAAGTAATATTGTATCTGGATAATAATGGAATGAATCAACAGGAAAAGGATAGAAGAATTTTACATACTTTATACTTTGCGTAGCATTCTCAAAAAAATATTCACCTGTAACACGCACATCCATTGTTCTTAATTCAATAAAAACTTTTTCCGCATAAAAATCAATCTCTATCTTCTTTCTACATTCAATAAAACTGAAGATTAAAAAAAATATAGTTAATATTAAACATCTGTTCCGCACCACACATTATTATATATAAAAAATCCTTCATTTCAATTGAGACTTATCCATATTTTAGGTTTTTCTTATCATTGACGAATAAAAAAATTTGTGTATAATTCTCAAGAAAGGAGGTAAACCTATGCCTTGCGGAAGAAAGAGAAAATTAAGAAAGATAAAGCGCCATAAATACAAAAAGAGAAGAAAGGCATTACGCCATAAAAAGAAATTAAGATAAATAAAAAATTAATTGCGGGTTCTTAATATAATACCGCGTTTTGATGATTTAATAAAATCAATTATAATTCTGGACAATGGTCCGGGATAATTATTATTTAAAATATCTAAAATGTATGCTAAATTTTCTTTGGTTCTGTAGATAAGTCTGAACATATTTTTTATTTGTTCAATCTCTTTATTGGTAAAAGAACGACGCAATAATCCCGGTTTATTTATACCATAGATTCGTGCGCGATTTCCTCTCGCCATAAGAAATGGCAGAAGGTCTTTATTCAGATAGGATTTAGCACCAAGCATCGCATACTTTCCAACACGACAGAATTGATGGATTCCTGCGAGTCCACCAATATATGCAAAATCATCAATCTCAACATAACCACCTATCTGAGTGCCGCTGGCAATTACTGTATTATTGCCAATCTTAACATTGTGGGCAATATGGACATAGGTCATAATGAAATTATTGTTGCCGATTATAGTTCTGTTATTTTCACCGGTTGCCCTTGATATTGTTGCATATTCTCTGATAATATTATTATCGCCAATAATACACTCTGAATATTCACCATTAAAATGATAATCCTGAGGGTCTGTGCCCAATTGTGCTCCAGAATATATTTTATTGTTTTTACCAATCCTTGTTCCCTTTTTTATCAAAACATAATTACCAATATCTGTGCCTGCGCCAATTTCAACACCACTTTCAATAATCACAAAACTGCCCACTTTTACTGATTTATGAACCTTCGCCTTTTTACTGATAAAATCCCCTTTCATTTTTTTCTACCTACTACTTACTACATACTACTTACTACCTACTA
>JBBINQ010000006.1:86180-109752 GCA_037443805.1 Caldifarciminota bacterium
TCCCCTTTCATTTTTTTCTACCTACTACTTACTACATACTACTTACTACCTACTACTTACTACCTACTATCTTTTCACTCCTGCCATAATCGTGGCTTCACAAACAAGCTCACCATTCACCTTTGCGCTTCCGAATATCTTCACAATCGTTCCCCGTTCCTGTAATAGTTCAACTTCCATAACCAGTGTATCACCAGGTTTAACAATCTTCCTGAACCTTGCCTTATCTATACCCATAAATAGTGGAATTGCACCTGAATATTTCCGCAATAACATCACACCGCCAGTCTGGGCAATCGCCTCAACGATCAAAACACCGGGCATTATGGGCTCTTGAGGAAAATGCCCTTTAAAAAAATATTCATCATCTTTTATTAATCTTTTTGCCACAATCTTTTTTTCGCTCAGTTCCAGAACTTCATCAACAAATAAAAAGGGTTCGCGATGGGGTAAAATGTTTTTTATATCGTTTATGTTCATACAATTCTCCTTTCTAAAAAATCAAACCAAATAAATTATTTTCCAGCACACTTTTTTAGATTAAGAACCTCATTGAGCTGGCAACCACATTCGCCAATTTTACAATAACCCCGGGGAACACCGTGGAAATCTGAACCACCAGTTACCAATAGACCATGTTTCATAGCAATCTCATAGAAATCATCTTCGTGTTTTCGTGTATGTTCAGGATGCCAGACTTCTATACCCATAATTCCATCATTTATTAACTTATAAACCAATTCAATATTCCCTATCATTCCGGGATGTGCCACAACTGGAATACCACCCCATTCTTTTATTTTTTGAATGATTTTTTTGGGGTTAAGTTCTTTCTTGGGCACATAATATGGGCTGTGGTATCCAAGATAACGATAAAATGCCTCATTACGGTTATGTACATACCCACATTCTAATAATGCCTCTGCAATGTGTGGTCTGCCCATTGAGCTATTTTGGGCAATCTGTTTTACCAGGGAAAAATTAACCTTTATCCCATCCTGCGCAAGATTTTCAACAATCTTTTTTGCCCGTTTAACACGATATTCTCTAAACTCAGCAAGATAACTTAATAGTTCTGCAGAATGATGATTAATATAATAACCAAGAATATGGATATCTTGATGGCCAATATTAGTGCTAAATTCAACAGCCGGAATAATATTTAATTTGCCTTTTGCCTGAGTGATTGCCTCATCAATACCTGCCACAGAATCATGGTCAGTAATAGCAATGACCGATATTTGAGACTTTATTGCAATATCAACGATTTCTCCTGGTGTATATACTCCATCTGAATATGAAGTATGGATATGTAAATCCGCGTAGTAATCAGTCAATTTTTATAATAATTAAGTCAGACCAAGGTCATGGCATACATCAATAACAATCTTTTCATCAACCATCTCTTTTTTTAAAAGAAATCCTTCAAGTAATGCATTATCACATATTGCATTTATCATTCGCGGAACACCTTTTGAAAATTGATAGATACTTTTCATTGCACCACCCGTAAATAATGGACGGGAACAACCCGCAACACGAAGACGATGGACAACATAATTTTGCGTGGTTTCCTGGTCAAGTGCTTCAAGCACACATCTGACAGCGACCCTCTGGTATAATGCCGGGTCAAGTTTGAGATAGTCTTCCATTTCTGGTAAACCAAACAGAATAAAATTCAAAAGTTTGCCCCGCTCAGATTCAAGATTCAAAAGCCCGCGAATCTCTTCCATTAAATCCTTTCTCTGTAACATATTCGCTTCATCAATAAGGATAACCACTTTTTTATTCTTACCCATCAGGTCAAGTAATCTATGGTAGACCGCGGTTATTATTTCAATTTTGTTTTCTGAACCCACTGGCGTCTCCAGCATCAATGCAATCTTCTTTAAAAACCAGAGGGATGTAATTTCAGAATGAATAATGACCAGAAGCGTTGCCTCAACATTATTGGAAATCAACTGGTCAAGCAACCGACGGGAAAGCGTTGTCTTACCAGTTCCAATATCACCAATCAGTAATGCCAGTCCTTTCTCGGTTTCAACTGCATGGGTTAATTTTGCCAGTGCCTTGGCATGCTGTGGTGAATTATAATAAAATTTTTCATCTGTAGTAAAACTGAACGGATGTTCTTTTAATTTATAAAAACTTTCATATCCCATATTTTAATACCACCTTTCATAGATATGTTACTTTGGATTTCTTGGGTTTTGGTGCTTCTTCGGGTTCTGTTACCTTCACCTCCTTGGCTGGTGAAGGAGTTTGTGCCCGTTTTTTTAATTCCTCAGTGAGTTTATCTTTTAGTTCATTTATTTTTTTCAAAAGGTCAGGCACACTCTTATCAATATTCGCCGCATTTATATATGATTTGATTGCCATCTTCAAATTCTTTTGCATCTCATACGCATTACCTAAAAGAAAGTGGAGTCCAAAATATTCAGCAGCGGGCCTTTTTGGTATTGTCAATCCTTCATTCAACATCTTAATCGCTTCATCAATCTTATTTTTTTCCATCAGACAGGATGCAATCATCTCATACGATTTTAATTTTAGATTATCATCCTTTGCTGCAATTTCAAATTCTTCTATTGCTTCCTGATGCAATCCCATCCCTTTATAAGCCACACCAAGGTCATAATGCGAACGATAATCACCCTCACCAATAGATTCAAATACTTCTTTACGAAACTGTGATATTAATTCGTTGATATTCTGAATGCTGGACGGAGCTTTTTCTCCTTCAATCTCTGTCCTCAATACCTGTCCCAGGTCAATAAATTCTCGCGCCTTTGCCTCCTCCTCAATCAAACTCTGGGCAATTGCATTTTCCGGGTCCATTTCTAAAACTTTTCTTAAAATTGATTGGGCTTCAGTCCTTGCCTCACGCCGATTTAGTGTCTCTGCAAGGTCCAGCATAAAATCTATCTGCATTGATTTATTATTCTGTAGTTTTGCAATTTCAACAAGACGCTGTCGGGATTTTAAATCAAGTGGCCGTAAATCTGCAACTTTTTTATATAGTTCTAATGCCTGCGTATATTCACCTTCCTTAAAAGCCATTTCAGCAGCATCGCGAAAACAACTGATCGCTTCTTCTTGTTCTCCAAGATTAAGATAAATTTCTGCCAGTTGCCGGGTTTTGGCAACCTCAGTGAGTTCTTCAACTTCAACAGGCTCTTCTTCCACAACCTCAACTTTTGGTGGTTCTTTTACCTCTACCTCATCCTTGAGTAATTCAGCAACTTCGGGTGAAACAAAATCATCCAGAGATAATTCTTTTTTCTCTGGCTCAGGAGCCACCTGTTCCACAATCGGTTCAGGCTCTGGTCTTTTCTCTTCAACCTCAGGAACTTTAATTTCTTCTACAGGAGGCTTGACTTCTGGCAATACTACTTCAACTGCAGGGGCAGGTTCTTCTTCTGTTTTTGTGCTGAGAGGTTCAACCACTTTCGGTGTTTCAACTTCTGCAGGAGTAATCTGAGCAGTGACGGTCTCCTTTAATTCTTTTTGTTTGGTCTCAATCTTCTCTGCCTCTTTACGCAGGTCTTCAACATGCTCTTTCTTTCCGATCTTTTCATAAATTGCGGAGATTGTCTGAATGATTTTGTAATTGTTGGGGACCAGGTCCTTTATTGATTCGTATGTTTTTAATGCTGCATCAATTTCATTATTCTGCATCTTTCTGTCTGCATATTCAAGATAATAATTTGCCGCTTCAACATATTGCCCTAATTCCTTATGCAATCCACCAAGTAAATTATAAATTTCAGTACGCTCCTTATCAAGCCTCAAAATTTTTTTACAGAGTGCAATTGCATTGGGGTAATAGGTCTCTTCAGTAAGAATATAAGCACCCTTTTCAAATATCTCAACGGCTTCTTTCTGGCGATTTACTTTAATATATAGGTCACCCAGTTTATTAAATAGTGAACCTTCCCGGGGAAATTCCTGAATTGCTTTTTCCAGCTCTGCAATCGCCTTATTAATATCGCCCTTTGCCTCTAATTCGGCGATTGTCCTTTTTATTATATTTACATCAGCCATTATTCAAATTTTAACCCCAAATTGCTAATAACCCTTTCAATAACTGTTTCATCAATGGTCTGTTTACGCTGAACATAACCCTCAACAAGGGCATTATCACAAATTATGTTGACAAGCCTTGGTCTACCATCTGAGTATCGACAGATGATCTCCTGAGCCATAGGAGTAAATATCTGACGCTGTGCACCAGCAATACTGAGCCGGTGCGAGATATATGCCCTTATGGTCTCGCTACCCAATGGTTTTAATTTTACCTTTATTGCAATCCGCTGGTGTAATGCCCGATTCATAATGAGAAACGATTCTAATTCAGGTAGACCGCTTAATATAAAGGAAATCAACCTGGTATCCGCAATCTCTAAGTTTAACAATCCCCTTATCTCTTCAAGAATTTCAGGGCTCTTAAGTTTATTCGCCTCATCAATTATAATAATTGTTCTTTCATTGCGGCGGTAAATTTCTCTGAGCCTGCTTGATATCCGTGAAATTATTTCAGTAGTTGATGTGCCGAGGTCACTCAGACCAATTAGATTTGCAATTTTAGTAAATAACCATCCTGCCGGGATCTCTGAGTGTGTTAATACAAGTAAGCCTGCTTTATACTTACCCAAACTATGCAGTTCCGTAAGTAATTTGCGGACCAGCATTGTTTTACCAGTTCCTATATCTCCCAATAGTATTGCCAGACCCCTTGCGCCTCGTGCTGCATGTAATAAATACTCCTTCGCAAGTGCATGCTGAGGTGAATTAAAATAAAATTTAGGATCCGGGAGATTTGCAAACGGTTCAAATTTTAATTGATAAAATTCCTGATATCCCACTTAACCTCCTGTTTATAGAAAAGCAATATCATCACCTGCTTCTTCAACATCTAATTTCTCTTCTTCAATAAAACCTTCTTTTATCGGAGCTTCTTTTTCAAATAAAGGTTCTTCAGTTTCTGTAGGCAATAATTTTTCTTTTGTTCCTTCAATTATTGCTTCGGGTTCCTGATAAAAAGGCTGTTCTTCCACAACCTCGGGTGTAGCAATCGGTTCTTCGGGAATCTTTTCGGTAACAATTTCCGCTGGCTCAGCAGGTTGTATTTTTTCTTCCTGAGCAAAGGAAATCGGGGCAGATGGTTTTTCCACTTCCATTTTACCGCCGAGCAAGGTATAGATTTCTTTAATATCACGGTAGTCAGGATTGACTGCCATAATATGTTCAATCTCCCTTAAGGCGTTCTCAAAATCACCAACACCTTCATAACCTGATGCAAGCAGATATCTCAATGCTGTTTTTTTATTCTCAGGTATCTCTTCAAGCAATATTATTGGGCCCAACACCTTTATCGCCTCGCTATATCTACCCAATTTTATCAATGACTCTCCAATTATTTCAATAGTATCTGGCCAGAACTCTTTTTTATCTTTTTCATCCCGCAAATAAGATAGGGCAATATCATATAATCCTGAATCAAGCGCCATCCTTGCCAGGGGGATCTTCTTTTTTGTATCATCTATCTCCCAGGTGATGTTCGTCCGAAAATCATCAAATTGTTTTGCTACTTCAAAATTACGCGCAGTAGGTCCTGTTTCTGCCTCTTTTAAAAGAAATTCAATATCAGCAATCTGCCCTTCCAGGGGTGGCACCTCTGCTGGTTTTGTTTCGGGTCTTTGTTCAACAGGTGGTTCACTAATAATCTTTTCCTCTGCTACAGGTTCTACTATGGGTGGCTCTTTTTCCTGCCCGGGCATTGTGAATCCTTCAATCTCCTTACTCAAGTCTTTCAAAATATCAAGGTCACTCTGAATCGCAGTGATTGTTTCATCAACCTTCGGCGCAGGCGGACCTTCCTCTTTAGGCACTTCCTCGGTTATTTCAAGGGAAACTGGACTTACTTCTTCGGTTGGTTTTACTGGCTCAACTTCAACCTTTTCTTCAAATTTGGGAACTGTGCCCGGTTTTAATTCATTGAGTTTTTTCATTGCCTCACTGTTATTGGGGTCAATTTCAAGAATTCTATTCAACACCTTCAGCGCATCATCAATCTTTCCTTCTCGTATCAATTCATCTGTTGCCTTTTTAAATTCATCAATTGCCTCATCTCGTGAACCGATCTCATATAGCAGATTACCCAATTCAATTCTGCCTTTGGCATCCAGTTCTTCACCACCATCGGGCTGGGGTAATAATTTTTTTATTTCACTGAGGATTGTTTCATCATTTATCTCTAATGCCAGACCGCGCAATTTTACCAATTCATCCTGTGCTTCACGATTACGATTTATAGAAAAAAATAATTTTGCAAGGGATAATCGCAATGGCAGATTCTTAGGTTGAAATTCAATGATTTTGCGTAGTGCCGACACAAAGAGGGTTTCATCTTTCTTTTCCAGTGCCTGAGATGCAAATTCAATAAGTTTTTTTAATGCCTCATTTCGCAACCCATAGAAATGGTACAGGTCCACAAGACGGAATAGCACCCCATCATTCATTTCATCAACCATCAGTATCTTTTCCAGACAGATTATGGCTTCAGCATACTGCCCATTATGGGTATAGTTTTCAAAGGCATGTTCATAGCGTGCAACTGCTTCATTGGTCTTTCCTAATTTTACTGCCAGGTCACCACACAATTCAAGAACCCCGGCACGATTTGGATTTTCATCCAGGGCACGCCGTAAAATAATCTGTGCCTTCTCATATCTGCCTTCATTTATATATTGACGACCTTTTTCTAAGACCTCTGTTTCCATTATAAACCTACCTTGTAAATTATAATTGATTTTGCGATTTTGTCAATACCAAAATAGTCATCCCTGAATATTCTAATTGTATAAACCATTTTCACTGATTTCTCTGAAATTCCGCATCCAGTTCTTTATACAACACATCCTCTTTGTTGGTCAAATCTGCAAGTTGACTTTTCATTGTATCAACAAATTTTACATCAGTTATGGAAGGGAGATTAATCAATACATTTGCCCGGGCACCCAAAAATCCACTATGGAGTGTATAGATCGCCACGCCCACATCTGAAATTGCACTCTTTAACCCTTTTTTCAGAAGAATTCTTGCATAATTATACAGCCCTGTAATCCTCTCACATACTGCAAAAGGCACATTGGTCGCATTCTTCAGCGCTTTTTGAATTGTTTCGGTACGCACTGTTTTTTCTTCTTCTGTGGTTTTGGGCATACGAAAAGCCTTCATCACCTCATCAAAGGCATTTTTATCTTCATCAATCATTTTGTAAAAGCCACTTACTTCAGTCTTTAGTAGACCATGAAATCCTTTAAGTTCCTGGTCCTCATTCTTTTTTAATGTAATGCCCGTTACCATCGCAAGAAGTGCACTACCCAGTGCTCCCTGCAATGCAGCAACACTGCCTCCTCCTGGTGTAGGGGTTGTATCTGCAAGTTGCATAAGAAAATCAAACAGACTCTCTTTTTTGGCGGTGCCTCTTAAATGGTATTCCAGAATCTGATTTTCATTAAATCTGTTTAATTGCAGATAATAGATTGCAGCATCAATCAATGCCTTTTCTGGAACGAGTCCAACAATCTCTGATTCTTTAACACTGACACCATACCTCTGGGCTTCAAGTTTAACCATTTCAAAGACCCGATACAGTGGTGTGCCCAAATAATTTGTCATATTTATTGAAACCTGGGCAAGCCCCTCTTCTTTCAGTTCAAAACCGAGTGCTTTGGCGTATCTGAAACCACCATCTCTAAACCTTATGGCACGCGCAATATTTTTAGCAATACCGACATCACCTGTATTAAGATTGATGTTGTATGCAATCAATGGAAAACGCACGCCAACAACTGTTGCACCAGCAGTGGGATGTATTTTAGGCTTGCCAAAATCTGGATAACGTTCAGGATTTGTCTCAATCTCTTTACTCAACCCTTCAAATTCACCTTTCCTGATATTCGCAAGGTTCTCGCGTTCGGGCCTGGTTGCAGCTGCCTCATAAAGATAGATCGGAATTTCCAGTTCTTCGGCAATCCTCTTACCCAGTCTGCGCGCAAGTTCAACACACTCTTCAGTTGAAATATCGCTGATCGGTATGAAAGGGATCACATCAGTTGCACCAATACGAGGATGCTCACCTTTATGTTTTGTCAAATCTATCAATTCTGCTGCTTTTTTTGCCGCGTTAAATGCAGCCTCCAGAACTTTATCCGGTTCACCGATAAAACTGAGCACTGCGCGATTATGGTCAGGATTCATCTCAACATCAAGTATTTGCACACCACTCTGCTCAATAATCTTTACAATTTCATCAATCTTTGTTTTATCGCGGCCCTCACTGAAATTTGGCACGCATTCAATAATCTGCCTCATAAATAATTTCCCCCTTTTTTATCACTATTTTTATCATATCTTCTCCAAATTGATAAGGAATTTTTTTATAGTTGTCAATGTTCCAGACCACAAGGTCTGCCTGGAAATCGGTCTTTATCTTGCCTATGTTTTGTTCTCTTTTTATTGCCCGTGCTGCATTGATCGTGGCTCCAATCAATGCCAGTTCAACCGGGATTTTGTATACAAAACATCCAAGCGATATTATCTTTGGCATCGCATAAATCATACAGGTTCCGGGGTTAAAATCAGAGGCAATTGCAATGGGCAATCCATATTTGATAAAATATTTAATTTTTGGTTTTTTCTCACTCTGTAAATAAAGTGAAGTACCAGGTAATAATACGGGTATGACATTTGCCTTCTTCATTGCCTTAATGCCCGATTTTGTAGTATATACAAGATGCTCTGCTGAAACACAATGGAGTTCTGCAGCAAGATGAGCACCACCAGCATTGGATAGTTCATCAGTATGTATTTTCAGTGCAAAACCGAATTCCTTTGCCCTTTTTAAAATCTTTTTACTTTCTTTTTTTGTGAAGGCAGTTTCATCGCAGAAGATATCACAGAATTCTGCGAGGTGTGATTGAGCAATCTCCGGGATAATCTCTTCACACTGCATATCCACATAATCCCGTCTTTTCATAAACCGTGGTATAGTATGGATAAGGTATGTAGGAATGATTTCAACAGGAGAGGTTTTCTTTAATTTGTTGATCACCCGCAGCATCTTCATTTCTTCAGACAATGATAACCCATAACCACTTTTAATCTCTATTGTGGTTGTTCCGTGTCGCGCAAGTTTTTTGATTCGCGCTTCAGCAAGTTTAAACAATTCTTCTTCTGACGCCTCGCGGGTCATAGAAACAGTCCTCAGGATGCCACCCCCTTTTTTGGCAATGGTCTCGTATTTTACTCCTTCAAGGCGCATGGTAAATTCATCCTCACGGCTACCTGCAAAAACAAGATGGGTATGGGCATCTATAAGTCCTGGTGTTATGATACATTCGCTACAATCAATGACCTTACCCCTGAATCCGCTCTCTGAAAATTTTCCAATTTTTTTTATAATTCCATTTTCAATCAGGATTGAACTATCAGTTAATAAACCAATCCCATCATCCATTGTCAGTATCTGTGCTGGATATTTCAATAGTATACTCATAATGCTATATTTTATTCTTTTTTTCTATTTAGTCAATATTGTTATTTTAGCGATAGCATAATATTATCTAATAACCCATCTCATTGACTTTAATTAATAATTCATTACAATAACATATGGCATATTTTGGATTTCAATGGCATATTACAAATTTCTGTAATCTGCGCTGTTTCCATTGTTATCAGAACGATTTCACGCACAAAGGAGAATTACCATTTATTGAGATTGTCAGGATTATAGATAAAATAGTCCAGGAATTAAAAAAAAGTGATATCGGCATAAACATCACTGGTGGTGAACCATTATTGTATGCTGATATTTATAAGGTATTGAAACAACTGGAAAGTTACCCTAACATTAAAATGATAAATATAATTACGAATGGTCTGCTTTTAAATATTGATACTATTAAAACATTAACAACATTCAAAAAAGTTAAAGAATTAAAAATCTCTCTGGAAGGCGGGGATATTGAAACGAACGACAGAATCAGGGGCAGAGGAATATTTAATCGTGTTGTAAAAAACATTGAATCCATTCGTGATATTACAAAAAAGGAACTCATTCTGATGTTTACACTGGGCAGTTATAATTATACGAATTTAAGAAAAATGCTGGAATTAGCGCAAACTTTAAAAGTAGACGGCGCAATCATTGAACGATTTGTTCCCTGGGGAAAGGGCACCATTTTAAAGGACCATTATTTAAAAAAACACGAATGGCAACAGGTGATTACTGAAATTATCCAATTTACAAAACTTGATTATAATCCGGTTGAATTATTACCATATAAGGCATTCCACATTGTTTTCAAAAATTCCATTGAATTAAACGGAGCATTGTGTAATCTTGGCGACGAATCAATGGCTTTGATGCCCAATGGTGATATCTATCCCTGCAGAAGGTTCCCTTCAAAAATTGGAAACATTGTGCAGGATGAATTCAGTGAAATTTTATTACGACTCAAAATTCTGAAAGAGAATATCGTCAATAAACTAAAAGGAAAATGTGCGCACTGCACAATTTCTGAATGCTGGGGCTGTCGGGCAATAGCTTATGCCCTTCACAATGATTTTTATGCAGAAGACCCCCAGTGTTTTTTATGATCAAGGAGGTAACATGCATATTAGTATCTTTTATTATTCGGTAACTGGCACAACCGAAGAATTTGCCAGGCTCATTGCAAATGCACTTTTAAAGGAGAACCACCATGTTGAAATTACAAAACTCAAGACTAATCCAGAATTGACAAAGCCAGAATCAAAATTTGAAATTTTAAATATGCCGGACTGTGCAAAGTTTGATATTCTGATTATTGGTGGGCCGGTCTGGGCATTTCGTGCCTGTCCTGTAGTATTGGAGTTTATCAGAAAATCAAATGGCATCACAGGTAGAAAAGTCATTCCTTTTGTCACAATGGGCTTTCCCTTCAAATGTCTTGGTGGTACCAATGCAATTAAACAGATGGGTGATACGGCGAACAGAGCTGGCTGTGATGTTCAACCGGGCATTATTATTCCCAAACTATTTCATGATTTCAAAAGAACAATGGAACAAGAGGCACTAAAGATTGCTTCATCAATAAAAGGTGCTTGACCCAACAATCATTTTTGATATAATTTGCAGATGAACGAACAACCAACAACTGAGCGCCGAAAAAAGAAACCTTATGTTGTGATTGAATGTCCAGAAAAGATCCCCTGTGACCCCTGTGTCAATGCCTGCCCTCAGGGTGCAATAACAATCAAGGGTAGCATAATAGAACTCCCTGAAGTTGATTATGAAAAATGCACAGGCTGTTTGCTCTGTATCCCTAAGTGTCCTGGACTCGCAATCTTTGTCATTGATGAGAGGCCTCAGGAATATTCTATTGTTTATATCCCCTATGAATTTTTACCCATCCCTGAAAAAGGGGATAAAGCCATTGGCCTTGACCGCGATGGCAAAGAAAGGTGTGATTCAGAAATTGTGAAGGTTCTTGTATCACCAAAATTCAACCACTGTGCAGTAGTAGGTATCTCTGTGCCCAAAGGGTTAGAAAAAGAAATAAGATTTTTTAAGATTAAAAATTAAATAAAGGTAAAAAAAGATAAATTTTAAAAGGGGTGCGATTATGAAACCAAACAGCATATTTTATTACATAATGAAAACAAAACTCGGTAAGCTCGGCATTGTCTGGAGAAATGAAGACCATAAAACCAGAATCAATGAAATCATTCTACTTCCATTATCCATAAATTCAATCAAAAAAAATTATCCGGGTGCCCGCAAGAAAAAAAATATCATCATAAAAAAAATTTTAAAAGATATCAATTTACATATCAATGGTAAAAAAGTAAGGTTCAGTCTAAAAAATCTTGACCTGAAGCGTCTTGGTAATTTTCAGAAAAGGGTTCTGATGCGGACAATGATGATTCCTTTAGGAAAAACAAAGTCCTACGGCAAAATCGCCAGAGAATTGGGCATGCTTAAAGGTGGTGCAAGAGCAGTGGGACAGGCACTGGCAAAGAACCCTTTTCCCATTATCATTCCCTGCCATCGGGTCATTAAATCTGATGGCACATTAGGTGGTTTTGGTGGAAACATTGGTTTAAAACAGAGATTATTAAATATTGAAAAAGCAATGAGCAAAAAATGAATTTTGTCTATACACAAAAATATTGCGTGGATTTAAAGGGCCATGTTTTTCCTACAGAAAAATACCGTCTCATATACGAAACGCTTAAAAAAGAAAAGATTATTTTGAATAACAATGTATTTGAACCAGAAATGCCTGATAACAATGAACTATTAAAAATTATCACACCTGAATATCTTGATGACCTTATTAATGCCCGCTTAACATTTCGCACCTATACTTCAGAACTCCCTGTAGAACCAGATATTATCAAATGGCAGATGCTCGGATGTGGTGGTTCTTTTATGGCAGCAAAACTCGCCTTAGAGTGCGGTGCTGCTTATCATATTGGTGGTGGTCTCCATCATGCATTTCCAGACCATGCTGAAGGATTCTGTTATCTCAATGATGTGGTGTATGCGGCGGTCAAACTGCTTGAAGCAGGGATTAAAAAGATTGCCATAATAGACTGTGACCTGCACCAGGGCAATGGCACTGCAAAATTTTTTGAAAATGAGAAGCGGGTATTCACATTTTCAATTCACCAGGAACATCTGTACCCAAAAAAAGAAAGATCAGACCTTGACATTGGCCTTGATTTTGATACTGGTGATGGGGAATACCTTTTTCAATTACAATCAGCACTGGATAAAATCTCCAATGAATTCAAACCTGAATTTGTAATTTACCTTGCCGGTGCCGACCCTTATATGTTTGACCAGTTAGGTAATCTGAAACTTACCATTGAGGGTTTGATAAAAAGGGATGAAATGGTCATTGATTATGCACATAAGAATCAGATAAAGATGTTTGTAGCATTAGCAGGCGGTTATGCAGAGGAACTTGATGATACAGTGGAGATCCATTGTAATACTGCAAGGGTAATGCACAGAATTTACGGATAAAATTTTAAATGTTCAGTTATTATATAATTTTATTAGCGATTATCACAAAAGGAGGAGAGATGCTTGATTTACCAGAACCACAATTTACCAATGTATCACTGGAACAATGTATTCAGAAACGGCGTTCCATAAGAAATTTTCAGAATCAAGAACTTACGCTTCAGCAGGTCTCAAATCTATTGTGGTCTGCACAGGGAATAACTGATTCAATAAGGGAATTTCGTGCTACACCGAGTGCTGGTGCAACCTATCCACTGGAAATCTTTGTGGCAAAGAAGGATGGATTATTTCGCTATATTCCTGATGGTCATAGATTGAAAAAAGAACAGGATGCAGATTTGAGAAAAGAGATTGCCCGTGCAGCTCTAAACCAGATGTTCATTGCTGATGCAGGTATTGTAATTGTAATCACAGCGGTCTTTCAACGTACTGCCTGGCGCTATGGCGAAAGGGCATACCGTTACATCAACAATGAAGTCGGACATTGTGCCCAGAATATACATCTTGAAGCAGTGGCACTCGGCCTTGGTTCAGTGCCAATCGGCGCATTTGACGATGTAAAGATTAAAAAACTTTTAAAACTAACAGAAGAAGAACCACTCTATATAATTCCAGTCGGCGTACCCAGGTAAGCTCTCTAATCGGGAATTTTTTTTTGCCAATCTTGTATCTATAAATAGAAAAGGAGGCTAACATGAGAGACCATAAAAAGAGCTACAGTATCTATCTTAGGGCGGGTTTCCTGGTCGCCATCGGCATGCTCATCGCATTTTTCCTGACCCTGCCCTATGCTGAACCCGAGCCTTATAAATTGAGCCACGAAGTTGTTGGCATCATCAATGAGATAACTATGCAGATTGACAAACAGATAGAAGAGATTGATAATACTGCAAGGCCCAAACCCCCTCAGGTAGTAACACCCGCAGATAAACCTGATGAAGGCGAAAACACAATCACCCAAACCATTTTTACTGAAAATATAATACCCATCAATCCTGTTGGTCCTGATATTGAAATTGTGCCTTATTATAGGGTAGAGATAAAACCCCAACCCATATCAATGCCTGCACCTGAATATCCACCCCTGGCAGCAAAAGCAGGTATAGAAGGCAAGACCGTGGTGAAGATGCTCGTTGATACTGATGGCAGTGTAATTGCAGTTGAGATACTCAAATCCAGTGGTAATCAGATGCTTGATGAATCAGCAGTCAATGCTGCAAAGAAGGCTAAATTCACACCGGCAAAACAGCGGGACAAATTTGTTCGGGTCTGGGTAGTAAGGCAGATTGAATTTAAATTGAATAATGGATAATTATCTGAACTCTGATAGTCTCTGTTTAAGATAATCTATCCTTTTGACTGGCATCGGGTCTGTGCCTGTGTGCTGGGCAAGATATAAGCTCAAAAAATCGCCGAGCATTATTGTCCAGAACATCTGTTCTAAAAGGTTTGTGCCCGAAGCATGGATATCAATAGTCTGCAATCCCTTTATCTCATTCTTCAAAATCTCCTTGATGACCCTGACCCTCAGCTTATTACGGGAAAATCCATTAGGGTCATTGAGAAAAATAATAATTGTATGCTTATTGATTTGTGCTGGCTTGCCCAGACCAACAATTTCATTATGATTCATTTCAGGGATGATATTGGTATGGCACAACATCTTAGCATTCTCGTTCAACTGGCATTGCCACCGCTTCGCTACGACTCCGAATGCATTTGAATCCGCATAGATTATGGGCATCTTATCTGAGATCAACCCTGCCAAATTCCTTGCTTTCTGTTCTAATTTTTTTGCCTGTCTTTTTAGAAACAGGCTGGTCTTTTTAAGTATTTGTTCTGGATTCTTTTTTATTAAACCGGCCTTATAAAGAATAAGCGGGATCGGTGTAAATAGATAACCAAGTGCACCCCTGGGCGGAAACCCTCTGGGAATCTGGATAGTGAGCAATGCCTCTCTCTTTAATAACTCTCCATTAGAAGAGATTACTGCAATTTTATTACCATTTTTTTTCAGATGACGGTAATTACTCAGGGTCTCTTCTGTATTACCTGAATAACTGACCAGAATGGCAAAGGTTCTTTTATCAATATATTCAGGAATCTGATAATCCTTATTAACGATTATTTCAAGTTCCGGATATAGAACCGAGACAATATCACCACTGATACCTGAACCACCCATACCACAGATTAGAATTTTATTAAATTTTTGTGTTTTAATATCTTTCCTGTAATATTGAAAATTTTGAATTGTCTCAAGAATCTGGTCGGGCAAAGAATGGATTATTTCGCGCATCCCTTTCATCTATTTCATTACTGCTTCAATACCGGAAAATTTTTTTCTGACAATTCTGTTTAAGAATTTTTTTACCTCAAGTGCAGTGCGATAATTTAGTGCCTCCTGAGCAATCTCCTGACAGTTAGGAATTGTAAGTGTTCTTAAAACAAGCTTTGCCCGTGGTATGGAAGATGGACTCATTGATAGTTCATCAATACCCAGACCAATCAGGAGTGGAATTGCCAGAGGGTCACCTGCAAGTTCACCACATAATCCTACCCAGATGTGTGCACTGTGTCCGGCACTGGCAATCTCTTTGATCAATTTCAGGACTGCTGGGTGATAATGGTCAAAGAGCTGGCTAATCTTTTCATTACCACGGTCAACTGCCAGTGTATACTGGGTTAAATCATTTGAACCAATACTGAAAAAATCTACTTCCTGGGCAAGATATGGTGCCAGCAGTGCAGCAGAAGGGGTCTCCATCATAATACCGAGTTGGAGCCCTTCATCAAATTCAATCTTTTTTGATTTTAATTCCTGCTTTACTTCGTTAAAGATTAATTTTACCCGCTTAATCTCTTCATAGGTGGCAATCATCGGAAACATAATCTTGATATTTTTATTTACAGATGCCCTTAATATTGCGCGTATCTGGGTTTTAAAAAAATCCTTTTCCTGGAGGCAGACACGGATTGCCCGCCAGCCCAGAAATGGATTTGCCTCATGATAATCAGAAAATAATTTATCACCACCAAGGTCATAGGTTCTGATAATCACCGGATGCGGTTTCATCTTTTTTGCCAGTGCATTGTATACCTTGAATTGTTCATCTTCAGTCGGACTACCACGCCTTGCCAGATATAAAAATTCAGTCCTGAAAAGACCAATTCCTATGGCACCATATTTTAGTGCATGGCTGGCTTCAGCATAAAATTCTATGTTTGCAGAAATGTCTATATGCTTACCATCCCTTGTTTCTGGTTTTAATTCACATACTGGTAACAACGCCTTTTCCAATTGCTGGGATTTTTTCTGCAATGATTCATAATAGGTTATCTTTCCTGCACTTGGATGGATAATAACAATACCCCGCTCACCATCAACAATTATATCATCACCATTTTGAACCTTTCCCATCAATTCACCTATACCAAGAATTGCTGGTATCTCAAGGGCACGAGCCGTAATTGCAGTATGGGATGTTCTACCACCCAGTTCCATTGCAATACCAATGACATTCTTAGGATTTATCAATGTTGCCTCTGATGGCGGCACATCACGCGCAACAATGATTGAACCCGGTGGTGCCTCAAGCACTGAAGTATGTGATATGCCCAGAAGATTTTTTAAAACCCGCTCTCCCACATCATATATATCAACAACCCTTTCTTTAAAATAGGTATTCTTACTTTCACCGAGTTTTTTTGCATATTCATTGATTACTTCGTTATAAATATACTCTACATTCTTCTTCTCATCAAATATGCGCTGTTTTACCATCTCTATTATTGACTCATCATCAAGCATCATAATCTGGGCGTCAAGAAATTGACCAAAGTCTTCGCCAATCTCCCGGTTAATCTGTTCTTTAATCTTATTTAATTCTTCTTTTGTCTTTTCTATGGCACGCTCAAACCTTGCAACCTCTTCTTTTAAATACACTGGCAGGATTGGGGTCTGGAACACTTCGGTCTTCTTAATCTCATAAATAAATGCCTTGCCATAGGCAATGCCTTTTGATGCTGCGATACCGTGCAGAATCTTTTCCTTTGGCATCAGTCCTGTCCTTCTAAGATCTGTCTTAAGGCAGCGAATGCCTCTTTTTCATCTTTACCATTGCAGACCAATTGAACCTTGGCACCTTTTTCACACGCAAGCGTTAAAATTCCCATAATGGACTTACCGTTCACCTTTATGCCGTCCTTTATCAACTCCACTTTGCAGGTAAACTTATCTGCAAGTTTAACAAAGCGTGAAGCAGGCAGGGCATGGAGCCCATTTTCATTCAATATTGTAATTGTCTCTTTTATCATATTTTTATCAGTAGATTAATTATTATCAAAATAAACACAAAAGTCAAGATGAGGATTGGTGGAATCTTTTTCCATAAAAATAACAGGAAGATTCCGGCAAGCGGTATTAAAAAAAAGAGGTTGTAATTCTTTTGTAGCACAATGGGCATAAGCCCAACTAAAAAAGCACCTAAATTTTCAAACCATCTTTGTGTCTGCGTAAATTTCTTCGCCTTCAAGATATAAATAATATCCCAGCCCTGTTTATATCCTGCAGAGAAACCAGTAAAACGATGGTATAAGTGTAAAATATTGTAGACAACAAAAAATAGCAGAGGTCCCGCAATCCCAAATTTTAAGCCAATAATAATCGCCAGCAATAATAATGCAGGCCTTATGGTCTGCCAGAAAAGCGTATCACCGGCTGAAGCAAACGCAGATTGTCCAACTAAAATATAATTTTTTATCTTTTCTGTATCTTCCTCTTTTTCGTATGCCCTCAATACTGCACCGATAATATAGCCTGCCATATATGGATGGGTATTGAAGAAGACCCGACTGTTTTGTAATAGTTTTTCATGCTTATCTCTATCTAAACCAGCACGTGCAGTAAAGAGAAAGCCCAGTGACTGCAGAGAATGGAATGACCACGAAGACTGTAAAAACAGGCTCGCAAAAAATAATTTTATAAGACGAAAAAAGCCAAGGCGCATAATACCCCTATCATTAAAAAAGGAAAGCAACTTCTCTTAAAATATAGATAAATACCATTAGCAATTGACAGTGCCACCATTACAATCATTAAAAATTCTTTATTAATGGAGCCTACTGGAAACCGTATGAAATTCACAATTGCAAATAATGGTAAAAATATTATTATCCCTCTTAAAAATGAGGTAAGGATTCCTGCAAGATGGTAAAAGGAAAGACTGGATTTATTGCGTAAAAAACGGTAATAGAGTTGTTCATTGATACGACGCACAGAGATATCAAACACACTACCTAAAATTGAGGCAAGTATACCAATAAAAAATACGATTATGAAATTTGGTTCTGATTGTTCTATCTGCTTTAAAATAAAATAAGAACCACAGCCCGCAATACCACCAGCCTGTGCATCAGGCGGAACATCCCGTCCAATGGGCAGATTTGCAAGAAAGATCATCTGGAAGAGTGCGCCAATAAATATCCCGGCGCTTATATCACCACACAACGCACCAATAATGGTTCCGGCAATGAGCGGCTGTGATATGCCAAATTCACCGATTGCGTATTTATCAAGCAGTATAATCGCACCAAGTATACCAAGACTCAATACTATCATAAAGCAATTTTAATTGTTGGCGGTTTTGAAAATATTAGTAAAACAGAGAATCCCTGAAAGATCTTTTCAAATCCAGACTCTGATGATGAAATGGTCTCAATCGGATATGAGAGCAAATGGCATTTTTCATTGAGAATAAATCTAATGGGTTCTAAACCATCACCTGTAATACTAAAATTCTGAATATCTGGAATTTCCCTGAGTTCATACAGACTATATTTATTGTCTATCTTGAGGTTAGCATTAAAGATACCCAGTGAAAATTCTATACCCAAATTCTGTGTCTCACCCTGATACATAAATTCAATAACTGGTCCTGCCTCGCCGATTCTGACTATTTTTTCCAATTTTATATCATCATTCTGCCAGCAAAATTCGTAGGGCTTAAAACCTGTTAATCTATATTTTATAGGCGTGCCAAGATTCTTCTGGCGATAAAAATCTTCAGCAGAAGGTAATTTATCAATTTTAAACTCCTGACCGAATGCCCTTTCATATCTGTCATAGATAAGGAATTTATACAAGTCCTTACCTTTGCTGCGAATTATCTCATGGATTGATTTCACCTCATCATCACTTGTGGCTTGATTAATCAAATTATGATACTTTTCCCTTCTCCTGCCCAGATAATTTAAGATATTAATCCCACGCTGACGGTCATCTATTTCAATGAAGCTTCCTTTATCTTTTTTAATAATACAGAAAAGATGTGTAGTATTTACTACAAACTCTTCATCACCATCAGTATCAATATCAAAATTTTCTACACCCTGTTTAATATTATACGACTCGGCTTCAATAAGGTTACGATACACTGCCTCTCTGAGATGGGGTAAATATAAACCACCAAATATTCCATGCCAGTAGGCACAGGAGCATTCACCACGCCATAAACTGAGCTTGGCATTGGTATCGTTCTTGATATGATTTGAGACATAAAGCATACGCTTATGCATCAGGTTTGCTTCAGGATAGCGAGTCAAGAAATTCTTGAAATAGCCGCCGTGCACTAAGTGATAATATTTATGGTCAATGGTTCTTTTCAATTCTACATAGTTTTGGCCTGCCTCAAGGGGCAGAACCCATTCTCCCATTTCCTCGTATGATGCAGTAGGAATATAGATTCTACCGGCAGGTGGTTCAGAGTTAATAATCGCCCTTAAATGGACCGTTTTAATCCATTCTGCATTATTTAAAAAATCAAGAAATTTTTCCAGCCATTGTTCTTTATAGACCCAGGTATGTGTACCAGGCCACACACCAAACTTTTCACCATCATCACCAAGCACCTTTAATAACTCAGGGCATCGTCCTTCTTCTTGTTTCAGGTAATTATTAACCTCTTCTACTGGATGAAAAGGAATCAAATATCTTAATTTCATTGAGATGGGGAATAATCTCAAAATCCTGCCCCCATCCTCAGTAATAAAATAATTATTCAACTCATCATTGTTCAAGCCTGCATAGAGAAAATGTGTATCATCGAGTAGTGTATAATCAATACCGGCTTGCACAAGCAAAGGGACCAATCCTGGTTCCCATACCCGTTCAGTCAACCAGAGACCACGGGCTTCATAACCGAACATTTTATAAATGTATTCTTTGAAGTACTTAATCTGTTCAACCACATCTTGGGATGGAATTAAAGAAAGGATGGGCTCACTATATGCTGATACTAAAATCTCAGCCTGATCGTTCTTCAATGCCTCTTTTATGTAATCAAAGTATTCAGGGTGTTTTTTTGATAACCACTCACAGAGTGGGCCTGAATTGTGAATACCAAATTTTATTGAAGGATATTTTAATAATGTTTTAATTAAAGGAAGATATGACTGCTCATAGGCATACTGGAATACTTCGTCAAAATTGCCTACGGGTTGATGATTATGTATATAAAATGCAAATTTTACCATTTATACTCCTGTTAGTTTTTTTATCACATCTACGGGCTGGGAATTGGGCAGTTGTTTGCCAATAATTTTGATACCCAATTCATGCAACTTTGCGAGCACTTCAATATCCTCAGGGGTCAGGTAGATAAATGGAGCGATTGTGCGTGCATTCTGTTTATGGCTCAAACCTCCGATATGCACTTCATTTATGTTCAGACCATTATTTATAAGATTGTAGGCATCAATCACCTTTTCCACCACGACCATAATACGTCTTTTGTCCAACCCATTCTTCAAGTATTCAACACAACTTTTAATATCAAAACAATGAAAACTTATATTTTCAGGTACGGCAAGCCGATAGGCATTACAGGCCCAGTCATCTTGACTGATTGTATCCGAGGCAATAATCAATTCATTAATCCCTAATGGTCGTGCCCAACCAGCAACAACCTGGCCATGAATCAATCGGTCATCAATGCGTAATACAAACATATTAATCCCAGAATTCCCATTTGATTTCTAAATTAAAACTTCTTTCAACATCAGGAAAATCAGCCGGCTTCTGGTCAAGAATATTATCAATCATCATACTCAATTTCAGGGTGATGAATTTTATAGTTAAACCCGGTGCAATGTTCCAGAATTGACTATAGTGATTCTCTGCGAGGTCATATCTATCTGAAATATAATTGAACCTTGTAAACAGGCAAATCACTGAACGCTCTGTCTCTCTTTGCCAGTTTAAATATAGTTTCGCATTCGTTCTGGGAAAGATTGAAGATGGCTCATCCTTCAACAGATAATTAAAGACCCCTGCAAAAGAAAAATATTTTCCCAATGGAATATCATAAAATAATTCCAGACCTGCAATCTCACCCTTTTCAAAATTTACCGCAGAATAATAATTAGCACTATCCCTGTGATAGCCAATAGGACTTGAAATTGCACAGTGATAAAAATTGAAATTTAAATTTTTTATCTGAAGACCAATCTCTTTGTGAAAATATTCTTCGTCCTTTATATCAGGATTACCCAATATATTAAAATCTTTAATTGCCAGATTTTCATTGCCATAGTGTGCGATAAAATTGGCCCTTCTATGGGACAGGCTCAATCCACCAAAAATGCGCATATTATCAAAAATGTCATATTTTATTTCTCCGCCGGGATTAAAATATAAATTTTTATCTAATGCATAATCTACACTATAAACGAATCCTGCACAAAATCTGTTTAAATTATAATTAATTCCTTGATAAAATTCTAAATTATTATCAGTTTCAAAACTATTAAACCCATATTCAAATCTACTCGTTGTAGCATTAAAACCAAAGACATTTCCAATATTTTTATAAGAGAATACCATCTGCTGATTTGTGCCGTATGTGGTCAGGTGATTTTGATACCTTACATTACTTAAGGTATCAAGATATTCAGTGCCATTTGCAGTTCTGAAAATGGCAAGTTTATAAAGGTCATTGCCTGCAGTAAATGTTATATCACTAAAATCAATACTCCATAATGTTCCATAATCATTATCAGTAAAAATAATATCCAAACGTGAAGGAATGAATTGGTTATAATATATATTTGCATAACCACCATTCGTGCGCAGGTAAACTTGCTCATAGTTTTTATACTGCCGTGAATACAAACCACTCAAATAAAATCCAATATCATTGGTAATGGCACGCGTAAAGTCAAGATTATAAATAGTATTGTTGCCAAACATAGTAAAATAAAGATAAGAATAGGGTTTTTCATAAGTATTTACTTTGGTATCAATCTCCAGTCTTTGAAAATTTTTTCCAAACCCATTATTCAATTTTGCTGTCTTTAAAAAGTGTATTGGTAGTAAAACAGGATTGAATGATTCAGTAAAATAATTATTCAAAGAATGGGATTGTAAAAATACTTCTAAGGGATATGGCGTAATAATATCAAGGCAATAACCCCGGTCCTTAATAAGATAAGGTGTAAAATTGACAACCTCTTTAAATCCTGTAAAAAAAAGAACGGGTTCAATGACCCGTGTCTGTTTTAGTGAACTATCAAGCACGCCTGCCTGGCTAAAATTTACGACCGTAGGAACTTCATATTTTTTTACCGAATCAACAACAGATGAATCCTGGGCAATCTCATTGCCAGCTAAAATAAATAACCACAAAAACACCCTGGATTATAGATTAAAATTACCTTTTTGTCAATAGAAGTTTGCAGAGTTCAAGATATAGTATAGGAGTAGGGACTTTAGTCCTACTCCTCATTGTCCATTTTGTATGAACGATGTGCAAATCCCCCTATCTCCCCCTTCGTAAAGGGGGAATTGAGGGGGATTCTTCCCGCGATTGTAGTTTCCCGATTTATCGGGCATATAAAAAATTTGTAGTAATGTAAAAATGTAGCGGCAGAGTTTACTCTGCCAAATTAAATCAAGCAAAGACATTTTTCTCCATTCCACAATTCCAAAATTGTAAAATAATCAAATGGATAATTGCCCTGCAATATGTTATACTTTGCCAATTGGTCAACTACATTGATTTAATTCCATTTTGGAATGGCTAACCTATTAAGTGTGAAAATTTGACCCAATCCGAATTATTATTGAAGAACTAAATCCCCTCTGACTTAGTTCTGGTGAACCATCAGCCAATACTGATTGAAAGACGTAATTAAATTCTCTAAAATAGAGAATTTAATTAAAATATTATTTTTCTCCTTTGTTCTCGTAATTCCATACATTATATAGACTAATGCATTAATTTTTTTATCTTTAATAAAAAAAAGTCAATTTGTCAATTGTAGAAAATTTAAAATATCATTGCGAAGCGAAAATGGCATCTTTAATTGCAGTTGCTTGCTTTTTACTCTTGGGTTTATCCTAACAAACACAGCCGATAGAGAAAAAAATATCCCCACTTTTACATTTTGATAATTATATAATTATAAAAATGTAAAATAATGATCTCGGGG
>JBBINQ010000007.1:0-81034 GCA_037443805.1 Caldifarciminota bacterium
CACCGATTATCAATAAAAATAAAAAAGCATATTTTTTCATAAGTCTCCTTTGTGCAAGATTATAATTATAATTAAATCTATGTCAATGACCAAGTTGGGTCAAAATTGTTTGTTGATTATAATCCCGAATTTGTCGCTTTCAGCAGAACTTCTTTTACGCTGGGAAACTATAGTAAAATAGCTTTCAGTTTGTGAATATATTAGAAATGCATTTTATGAACAACATTGAGGTTTAAAACAAAGTTGGTGAGCCTTTTTTGACCAGTTCCTCTTTAGTCCGATTTTTTTGAAAGTCAAGTGTCAAATTTATCGGGTTCATCTCCACCCTTTATCTCTCTCCTATTACTTTTTACTTTCTTCCCCTTCTTTCCCCCTTCTTTCCCCCTTCTTCCCCCTTCTTCACCCCTCTTCATCCCTTTCTACCCTTTATAACATCGGTCTTTTCCGCCCTTTAGCCTTTTTTATTTTATATGCCCCCAATTGCCTTCTTCTTAAAAATATTGACTTAAACCTTCTTTTAGATATAATTGCCATTATGAAAAAGTTATTACTATTTCCATTATTATTTATCTTCTGCTCAGATGCACCAAGAATAAATTTTCCTGAACCAACAAGTAGAATTGTTCTGGCAGAGATGTTTACTGAGGATGGCTGAGGATTTTGTGCGCTCGCGGAGCGGGCGCTTATTGATAGTGTGGCAAATAGAACAGGAGATACGCTCGTGGTTATTTGTTATCATATAAACGGACAATATACGATACCTGAGGCACAGGAACGAGAGGATTTTTATAATACGGGTTTAGATGTTCCTTTTATCGTCTTTGATGGAACCGATGCAGTATTTGAGCAGAGTCCACCGAATTACGATAGTGTCTATAAAGAGCATTATCTCCTTGCGCGCACAAATACGCCTTATTTCAATCTATATATTGATAGTGCATTTACCCAGGGTTCGCAGGCATGGTTTAATCTAAAGATTGTTGCGGCGGATACTATACAAGCAGGTGAAATAAAGGCGTTCATTGCTGTAACCGAAGATAGTTTGCCCGGGTCCTATACTACATTCTATCGTGTATGTCGGGCATTGAATGAATTCCCTGTAGTTCTACAATACCCGGATAGTTTGATCCAACATATTGAGTTTAACCATAGCATCCCGACATCTAAATTGCGGGCAACCGTTTTTATTCAGAATATGGCAACAAAAGAAATAATGCAAACAATAACCACAAAATTTGAGGAGGCAAAATGAAACAAAATACGAAATACGAAATACGAAATTCGGAAATAATAGTGATTAGTATTATATCGGTCCTTTTTTTGTTTAATTTAAGTTATGCCCAGGAAAAAGAACTGCAAACTGCCCCTGATTTTACTCTACAGGATGTTGATGGTAATACAGTCTGCCTTGATTCTCTATTAAAAAAAGGACCGGTCTTTATGAGTTTCTGGGCATTGTGGTGCAAGATGTGTATTAAAGAACTTGATGCCTTGAAACCATACTACGATGAGTTTGATTCATTGAAATTACAGATGCTGGCAATCAGTCAGGATAAGGCAAGGGCAGTGCAAAAAGTAAAGCCATTTGCCCTGAGCCACAAGTGGAAATATGTTGTGGTTCTTGACCCGGACAATATTTTGCGTGAATTGTATAATGTTCAGGCAATGCCCACGAGTTACATTATCAACCAGGAAAAGAAGATCGTCTTTGTGCATCAGGGATACAAGCCTGGCGATGAAGAGATAATAGTAGAAAAGGTCCGTTGCCTCATGAAAAAAGATTGTAAAGGAGATTGTAAGGAAAAGTGCCATGAATAAGAGAATAAACTCCAAATTCCAAGCCCCAAACCCCAAAGAAAATTCGGTTTCTAACAGATACTTCGGATTTATCCTTCTGTTCTTTTTTCTGCCAATTTTTATAAATAGCGAGGAAGTGCGTATCACTGGTTCAAACCGTGCTGAATACTGGCTATTTGTTGATTCCCGCCTGGATACAACAAATTTTAAAGACCATATCACAGAAAAATTAAAACTTTCACTTGATTATAAAGATATCACCCTGCGTGGTATATTCTTTTTCTGGGACCCATCATTGCGGACACTCAACAAATTGTATTATATTGACTATTCTGCTCAGTATAAAAAAGACCCAATAAGCATTCTTTATGGCAGATATTATGCTACATTTGGACGTGGTCTGTGCCTCAATCAATTCCTTGATGAAGACTTCAATAATGACAATTCATTATACGGACTTAAGGCAGATATAAACCTTTTTAAAAGCCAGATTAGTTTAGTCACTGGCAGACCTCGCAATATCTTCTTTGAAGAGTTGAAATACACGATTAAGAACGATACTACAGACCAGCTCCGCGGTGCTAACCTTGAGACAAAACTTTTGAATTTTAAAAATGACTTTGGATTGAATACAAGTATCGGTGCACGGTATGTGCGGATAAACAAAATTACTGATTTGACACCAAAGGCATTTACCGAACTCTTCGGTGGCAGTATGAATCTGAAGATTGGACCATGGGAAAATTATTTTGAATATGGCAGGCACTGGGGGACAATACCTGTGGTCGGCGGAAGATTGAAGGGCGATGGCTATTTATATACTTCAAGTTTGAGCCTGAGTGGGTTTGGCATTTCTCTCCAATATGTTGATTACAAAGATCTGGGATTTGGTGGTGCTGGTTATCGTTACAATGAACCACCCACACCCATTAAATCAGGAATCTCAGTAAATCGCGGGATTGATGAGATTGGTTATGGCATTTCAGTAGTTGCCTCACCATTGGATTTTATTTCCCTGGAAATTGATAATAACAAGGTTTCCACACATGACCCTGAACTGAATAAATTTAAAGAAATCTTTTATCTGATGGATGATATGGATGGTGTATTAGAACAGGGGATAAAGGCAATAACCCATCCTACAGAATTATCAGAGATAACCTTTGGTGTTGACCATATTATTAAACAGAGGATTGAACTGCCAGTTCAGAAAAAGACCGAGACAAAACCCTATCTTGAACTACAATATGACTTTGGAATATTTTTTGTAGAAACGGGTCTTGAACAGACCATGGTAACAAGTGATACAAGCAAATATAATGACCGTGCATTGAGCATATCTGTTGGTAAACCAGAGAGATTTGTGATAACCCTGCGTGGTGAAAAAAGGGATAGGGTGCCTGAGTGGTTAATCCCAAAACTTGGTGAAGAGACATTCTGGCCTATGTTGGAATTGAGCCTTGACCTGACAACGAGGCACAATCTGAGATTAAGGATAGGCGGTGAAAAGGGTGGTCTTGTATGCTCGGGTGGCGTATGCAGATTTGAAGAGCCTTTTCGTGGGGTAAAGGCAGTGCTAACGAGTATATTTTAAAGAATGGTATATTGTTATTTTTCGTTTATCGGCTCACGGTTGCGAAAAGCGATACGGTTTCGTTTTGTATAGTCGTTTAGCGACAAACGATACCATTAGACGAAACGCATTTCGCAACCGACAAACGTTTAACGATTTACATGGGTCACTGGGATTTATCCGAGCGATAGCAAGGATTATGTTCAGTAACAAATGTCCATTTTTACAATGGAGGTAAGATGAAGCGGATGATTTTGATTGTGATTCTGCTGGTCATTTTTATTGCCGGCATTATTTATGGGGGAAAGGTAGGTGATTTTACTGAGACCGAGACTGTAGGTTCGGTAATGTGCCTTTCCTGCATGGGATTACAACAATGAAGTTAAAGCGCATTGTCCAGTTCATTGCTTCGGCAATCACCTTAGGAAATTATCCTGCAATCTGGCAGGGTGGAATTTATCAAGGTCCTTTAAAACAGGGTTGTGTTCCGATTCTCAATTGCTGGGGATGTCCACTCTCTCTCTTTTCCTGCCCAATCGGTGCATTGCAACACTTTTTTAATCTCCATCTCATTCCATCTTATATTGCTGGATTCTTTGGTGCAATCGGAACTGTTGTAGGAAGGATGGCATGTGGCTGGCTCTGTCCATTCGGACTGTTCCAGGATTTGATTTATAAATTAAAGACCTTTAAGATGCGCATGCCAAAATTCTTCTCTTATATTAAATATGGAGTGCTTATTGTTATTGCAGGTATCATCGCATGGATATCAGGTGAGCCATGGTTCTGTAAACTCTGTCCTGCAGGTTATATAGAGGCAGGAATTCCCCTTGTGCTGGCAGATAAGACCGGTGATATAAAGGCGCTTGTCGGCTGGCTCTTCTGGATAAAGATGGCAATACTCATTATTATAATTAATTTTTCTATTTTTATTAAACGATTCTTCTGCCGTGCATTCTGTCCAATTGGTGCCATCTACTCAATCTTTAATAAATTCAGTATGTTTCAGATGAAAATAGATAAAGAAAAGTGTATTAATTGTGATTCCTGCCAGGCGGTCTGTCCCATGCATGTGCCAATCCAAAATTCACCACATAACATTGATTGTATTAGATGTCTTGATTGTGTAAAAAAATGTCCAACAAAGGCGATAAGTTATGGCGCAAAATAAAAAGAATTTAATTGCATCAATCATTTCTATTTTTATTGTTGGTGGTGGTCAGATTTATTCAGGACGTATAATTACCGGTATCTGGTTTATGATTGTCTTTTATGGCTCTATCCTTGTGACAAAGGTCCTCTGGATACAATTGACTTTTGGCTTCTGGTTTGTTCTGGCTGCGTGGATTCTATTCTATCTGTTTAATATTCTTGATGCATATCGTGGTGTGAATTACTTTGCACCACCCTGCGAGAAAAATTGTCCTGCAGAAGTCAAGCCCTGGTATTATATCAATTTAGTTGTATCCAATAAAATAAGTTATCCATTTATTCCATTCTTTAAAATCCTGGGTATGATATGCCCGGCACCGTGTGAAACGAACTGCACCAGAAAAGGTATTGATGAACCTGTAGCAATCCGCACGCTGAAGCATGGGGTAAAGACCGAACCACCAGTTGTTGCAGAAAAGAAGAGAAAAGAAAGGGTTGCAATCATTGGCGGTGGTCCTTGTGGACTTACTGCGGCGTATGAACTGTGTAAACTCGGCTATCAGGTCGTGGTCTATGAAAAAGAAAAATTTTTAGGTGGTGTTTTATCTGCATACATTCCTGAATTTCGTTTACCACGCTCAATTGTGGAACAGGAGATTGAGCAGATAAAAAGGGCAGGATTTGAGATTAAGACCAATGTAGAGATTGGTAAGGATATCAATCTCGCAGAATTGATCACTGATTATAATGCCATTTTCATTGCCTCGGGTGCTGGCAAATCTGCAGGACTCGGCATTGAGGGTGAAGAGCAGGTGCTCTCTGGTCTTGATATTTTAGAGCGGATAAAGAATGGGGAGCAGATCAGGCTGGGTAAAGTTGCAGTCATTGGTGGCGGTAATACTGCATTTGATGTAGCAAGGAGTCTATTGCGCTATGGCAATGAGGTTGCAATATATTATCGCCGTGGTATAGAGGATATGCCTGCAGAAGATGAAAATAAGACTGAAGCAGATGAAGAAGGGATAAAGGTCTATCCATATACCACACCAGTAAAGATTGCAGGGAAAAAACTTGTGATGGTAAAGACCCAAGCACCTCAGGGAAGAAAGGGTAAAGTAGAGATTGTTTCTGGTTCAGAATTTGAAATAGAAGTTGATAAGATTGTTGCGGCAATAGGTCAGGTTCCTTATACAGATTTTTTGAATGATTATATAAAGATTGATGAGCAGTGCCGTATCGTCACAAAGGACGGAAGGACGAGCAATCCAAAAATATTTGCAGGTGGGGATGCAGCACTGGGTCCGCAGACCCTGGCGCATGCAGTGGGTGATGGAATAAGGATTGCAAAAAAGATTGATAGGTTCTTAAAGGGAAGTTTGTTTAATTTCAAATTCACAATCTATCCAGTAGAACCACAATACTGGCAGATGGTTAATACTCCGAGATTAAAGGTCTTCCACCGTAATGCGCAGGAACGAATTAAAGATTTCAAACCCGTGGAAGAGATTCCATCTGCTGAAGATTTAAAGAATGAGGCTAAGCGTTGCCTGGTATGCCCATTGAGATATAAGCCATAATGGATAAACAAAAAATTTTTGAGCAATTAATAAAAGAGATAAAAGAGATTGAAGAGAGTAATATAAAGAACGAAGATAAATTATTGAAGATCTGTGCACTCCTTAAAACCAATGTGCCATACTACAATTGGGTGGGATTTTACATTGCGGATAATAAAACAAAGGAATTAAATCTTGGTCCATTTGTTGGTGCACCAACTGAGCACACCAAAATTCCTTTTGGCAGGGGCATCTGTGGCCAGGCAGTTGCAAAAAAAGAGACCTTTGTTGTTCAGGATGTCTCAAAAGAGACAAACTATCTTGCCTGCAGTCCCACTGTAAAATCAGAGATTGTTGTGCCGGTATTCAAGGATAATACAGTTGTGGCTGAGATTGATATTGATTCCCATATGTTATCACCATTTACTGACGAAGACAGAGAATTTCTTGAAAAGATTGCAGAAATTATAAAAAAGCTATTCTAAAATACAGGACCTTCTTCCGCTATTCTAATCAATTTCAGCATCTTTCCTATTACTCCAATTTTATTATTAATGATTATTACTGCTCCTAAGATCTCTGGATGCTGTTCAGCAAAATTTAGTGCCTCAGGTATGTCATCTTTTGTTTTTACCATATTACAAATTCGGGTTGCACCGGCATCTGCCAGACTACCTTTTTTTGCAAGCACTGTTACTGCATCTGCATTACCAAAACTCAATGAATGTCCCACTGTGCCTGATGAAGTTGCTACACCAATACCTTCGGGCTGGGGTTCAAGTTCAATCCCGAATTTCATAGATAATGAAGAATCTCCTGCATAGATACCCAGTGTAAGTGGCTCCTTACTTATAATAAAATTATCTCCGCCATTTTCAACAATAACTTCATCAGAAAATTTTGCGAGACTGCGTGCTACATATTCACTGATGGCACCCGCAACTGCAGCCATTGGTCCGACATCCATCTTTTCTGCAGAGAGCCCCATATCATTAACAATTTCAGGAGCGCCATTTAAAATTTTGATTGGTTTGAGCGTGGTCAGGAATTCACGGTCAATGTTAATGTAAGATTCTATTTCCTGCCTCAAGTGGATAAGAATGCTCATTGCCTGGTTATAAAGGTTCGTTTTTGCAAGGATTAAAAGATCGCTCTGTTTCTGTATAACCTCAAATTGGGTAAATCTCTGGTTACCACAGTTCAAACGATATGTACGGGGTATATAGAGATTTGTCTTCATTACATCAATTTTAATTTTATTGCATTATACGGGCAGACTTTTAGACACTCTTCGCATCCGATACATTTTTCAGGTTCAAATTTTAATATCATCTGTTCAGGTACAATATAAAATGCATGGCTCGGACAGATGCTGGAACAGATACCACACATTATACAATCCTGCCTTGACCATATTATGTCTCTGGTCAATGGTTCGGTCTTCACGCCCAGGCTCTTAAGGTATTTCAGACTTTTATCAATATTATTCTGGGTTCCGGTCAATTCTAATAATAGCATACCTTCGCCATCATCTACTGCAACCTTTGCCTTCAGGATGTTAAAGACAATATTATAATTTTTAACCAGTTCATAGGTTATTGGTCTTTCAACCAGGTTTTCAGGAAAATGTAGCACAATCTTTTTTGAAATTTCCATATTTTACCTCCCAAATTATTTATACCTTCCCTGGAATGGTCTGAACTTTATGCCTGATTCCTTGCCCGGCAGTCTTTGAACCGGCTCGGTAAGAAGGAATTTACCTGTCTGGAGCCAGTTCTTTAAAATCCTGCTTATTTTCTGCGCCTTTGGATAACTGGAAATGGGAAATGTTGGCACGGTCTTATTTCCGATGCGTATCTTGCCGGATTTCAATGTTGCATAATCTATTTCAGCAATGACCCTACCGGTCAGATTCGGATAATCGTATGAATAATCAACAACAGGCGCAACTATATCGCTATCTTTTATACAGGTAAATTTTAAAATATCTTCATCAAGAATCGGAATAGGAATGCCAATGCCTACGGTCAAACTTACGCCATAACCAATGATTGATGTTCCTCTGAGCCATTCGGGTTTCATCGTCTTTAAATCGCCAATCACGGCAATGGTTCCTGAACCACTTTTGGGCACACTATATTTATTTCTTGCAACAGAAGGGTCGTGCTGTGTGCCATGCCAAGCAATGTATCCAATACCACCGCCTAAGAAGATGCGTGTTCCAATGCCAATTGTTAGGTACTCAGGGTCATTTAATAGTGGTGACAATTGTCCAGCAGAACAGAAATTGGCATTGCCTAAATTTGGTTTGAGGATACCCAAATAAGTATAAATTTTCTCTCTACCAAGATTGACCGCCACATTATAATTCTGGTAGCAATTTCGCGGATTAAACAGAAATGCATCATTGATATCCTTTATTGTGAATTCACCAGTCAATTCTTTTTTAGGATAACAATCAGTGCCGTAAGAGAGTGCCTTTATCTTTATCTTTTTTCCTGCTACCAGGTCCTCAATCAAATGGCCACCACCATATCTGAATCTACCAGGATGCTCTTTATTTGCCGGGTCATTATCCGGTATCTGTGTAGCACCAATATAAAGGTCAACTGCGGCAATGCCACAAAAAACCTCAACATCATTGAGCCATGCCCTGGTAATTCTCATTCTTGGACGGGTGTGCCCAAGATTGATAAATGCTCCAGAAGAACACATTGGACCAAATGTGCCGGTTGTAACAACATCAACCTTTTTCGCTGTGTTTTTTAATCCCTGCTCTTTTGCAACCTCAATAATTTCTTCCGCAGTAAAGACGACTGCTTTACCTTTTTTTATCTTTTCATTTATCTCATCAATAGTTTTTTTCATTATACCCCCTTTTGCTTGAATATAGTTATGAAGTTATTAGGTTGAGACCTAACCTCTTAACTTCTAATCTTTTCAGGGGGATGAGTGGGAAACAAAAAACCTCCCCGAATCTGGGAAGGTTTGATTTTGAGTTTAACACCCATCTCTCCCTATTCGGGCGGGAATTGGCACCAGGACATCCTTTAATAAGGACCGGTTGCCGAGGCGTCACAGGGCCCGTCCCTCAGCCTCTCTTGATGAGCTCAATTTTCAAAGAACAAAAAGTATGCTATTATATTAAAAATTTACCTGTTGTCAATACCTTTTATAACCATACCAGCATCCATACCTAATAATTACTGTCCGTCTTTCTGTGGGGACTGTTCTTGTATCTGTCTGCAAATTTTTTGTCGTGCACAGAATTTATTCTTGCCATTTCACAATTTGACAATTGTAGAATTGTCGAATGGTCGAATTGATTACTACTGTTTTAGACATTTAAAAATAAGGTATATCGATAATGCAGACATAATTCTCACAATTGCTCGGATAAATCCGAATGATTTATGTAAATCGTTAGACGGCTGTCAGTTGCGAAATGCGTTTCGTCTAATGTTCTTCGTATGTCGTTAAACGAAACCGAAGCTATGGCATACATACCGGCGGCCACGCCCTATAACCACCGACTATTTTTTGGAATAGGGACTTTAGTCCTGTGCTTTGTTGTAAAGTGTGAAGAGCTGACCCCAATTAACCAATTATTTCTTTCTGGCGATTATGCCAATGGAAAGGACTGTATACAAAAAGAGTTTTTTCCGGGATAGTTTTTGCTGGAGGCCATAAAAAATTTTTGTTAGATGACCAAAATATTCCGGATACATAGGTAATGAAATTTTGAATCGCAAAAGTATTTCACGGATAATTTTGTATACAATGCCGGGCCGCGACCAATCACCATAAAAGTATACTGGTTCTAAATTATGATTTTTTAATATCTGGGCAAGCGAGCCTATTGTAAACTGCCTTTCCCAGCCCGCAAACCATAATCTAAAAAGCATTAAGATATGTTTAATCATTGTATAGAGATGAAATGTCTGTGGTACATCCACAAGCAGAATCCCTCCTTTTTTTAAGATGCGGCAGTTCTCTTTTATTAATTTGCCCGGGTCTTTAAAATGTTCAAGCAAGCCCTGATGAAATACAATATCAAAGGACTCGTCTTTAAAAGGTGTTTGTAAGGCATCTGCCATTACGAATTTGACTTCGCCCATATTATTCAGGTATTGCCTGGCTAATTTTAGGCTCATCTCTGAATAATCAAGGAGCCACACATCTGCGCCCATTCTTGAAAGTTTTATACCATCCCGACCAGTTCCCGCACCGGTCTCAAGAATCTTTTTATTCCGCACATCAATAAATTTCTGGAGTTCTTTTATAATATCTGTTACTGGAGGATAAATCATTTGAGGTTGTTTTTTTGCCCAGAAACTGTCCCAGGTATCTCTACTGCTTTTCATAAATGATTATATCCTAAATTCACAGCGGGTCAACTGGTCTATAATCTGCCTGCTCATTAATTGTTTTTCCCAATTGTAGTTGCCCGATTTATCAGGCAGGTCAATACTTGACATTGGCAGACTTTTGATTATCATTGAAATCTGGAGGTTTTAATGGAATATAAGAGATTAGAAAGGATTCTTCTTTATATTATTTTAATTTTTGTGGGCATTGTCTATTTATATACGGTTGCCCCAACACTTTCTTTCTGGGATTGTGGAGAATTTATTGCTTCGTCATATACCCTGGCAGTGCCCCATCCACCAGGCACACCATTTTATGTGGTGCTGGGCAGGGTCTGGTTGATGATTATTGGTTTGTTTGCCAGTATTTTGCCGGTTTCAAAAGAGGTTGCCTGGCATATGAACCTTATTGCGATTACCTTTAGTCTATTAAATGCATTTCTTTTTTATCGCATGCTCTTAAAAATATTTAAATTATGGTCAAGGGATGAAGATAGACTTACCCAGATACTTGTTGCCTTTGGTTCTACCCTGATGGTCGGATTTTTTTATACGGTCTGGGAAAATGCAATTGAGACCGAGGTTTATGCTGCTGCATCCACTGTCTTCTTGCTTATCAATTATCTGACCTTACTCTGGTATGAGGGTGTGAAGAATGGTCAGCCCAGGCATTCTTATTTACTCCTTTCTTTTTATCTCATATTTTTATCTTCAGGTATACATCTCACACCGTTTTTGATCTTCATTCCAACTTATCTATTTATTTTTATTATTGAACGCCGTTATCTAAAGGATTGGTTATTGATATTATCAGGGCTATTTCAGGTCATATTTTTCTTATTGATCTTCATCTTTCCAGAGAATCTTTATAAAATCGGGCTCATTCTGCTTGGAATTATATGCCTTGCAGGCATTGTCCTGCCCTTGAATAATCCAAGAAAATATGCTAACTGGTTATTCTTCTGGGCAACCATAGTTCTTGTGATTGTGGGTATTTCAACAGAATTGTATTTACCAATACGGTCAAAGAGCTTGACCGATCTGTATAAAAACAGAGTAGCACAGGAAAGGTATCTTAAGGGAGAGAATATTGCACCAAGAATTAATGAATGCGAACCTGGCGAGAGTTTTAAGGCTTTTGACGATGCATTACACAGACGCCAGTATGGGCCACAGTATATGCTTCCCCGCAAAACACAGGAAAAGACCGGGTACAGTGTAATAGAAGGATATTTCTGGCAGGTTTCATTGTTTATCAGATATTTATCATGGCAGATTGCACCTGAAACTGTGAATAGATTTTTGCGCGGGATATTACTGACGATATTTTATGGTGCCGGGATATGGGGAATATGGGAACTCTTTCGCCGGGAAAAGAAACTTTTTATCTTTCTAATATTTATTATGTTTATGCTCTCCTTTGCAATGATTGGTTATCTCAATTTAAAGTTTTCGCCGAGCGATTCAAATCCCAAACACCAGGAAAGAGAAGTGAGAGAGCGTGATTATTTCTTCCATACTACAGATATCTATTGGGGATTGCTCGTTGGTATGGGATTTTACGCATTTGCTACCTGGGCAAAGAAGGAGAGCAAGAATAATCGGTTTGCGAAGATTGGCGCACCAGCAGGAATCATCGTATTTGGGATTATTCCTTTCTTTACAAATCTTCATTTAAATAATCGTTATGGTAATTTTATCCCCAAGGATTACGGAATAAATATGCTCATCTCCTGTGATAAGGATGGTGTTATCTTTACCAATGGTGATAATGATACATTTCCTTTGTGGTTTGCCCAGGAAGTTTTGGGTGTGCGTCGGGATGTGATTGTAGCAAATCTTTCACTAATCAATACTGATTGGTATATCCGCCATCTAAAATACTGGGGCGTGCCCATAAGTTTTAGCGAATGGGTGATAAAGAGATTAACTCCGCAGATGACGCCTGATAGAAGGATAATCTATGTAAAGGATATTATGATCAGGCATATTATTGCAACAAATGCCGGCATAGAATTAAAACAGAATGATTATTTTATACCCCTAAAAGAGTTTGCCCAAAAATATCTGAAAGGATACAAAGGCAAAAGGCCCATCTATTTTGCATCTACTGTTTCACCAGAAAATTATTCAGGGCTTGACCCGTATCTGCGTCTGGAAGGGCTTGTTTATCGGGTTACTGGTGATAGCATGGAAACACCTTATAATGTTGATATAGAAAAGACAAGGGATATGTTTTATAATAGATTCCGCTATCGTGGCGTATTTGACCTTGAAAATATAAATTTTCTGTCCAGGGTAATCATTGATTTTGAAAAACGGAAAAAGGGTGAATTTGATTTCAAGGTTGTTAAGGATGATAATACAGAAAGGCTTTATAGTAACTATGCCTTAGGATTATTCAATTTAGGACTGGCGCTCCAGCAAAAAGGGGATATTGAAGGAACAATAAATGCCTGGCGTTTTGCGATGATGTTTGAAATTGGGCAGAGATTTCCATTTATCTTTAACCTCGGTCTTCTTTACGCCCAGCTCGGTATGTATGATTCAGCAGATGTAATGCTTTCACAGATTAAGAGTAATGACCCGCAAACGCTTTTAAGGATTGGTATGATCTATCGGACAATGGAACGATATGATAAGGCGATTGAGTATTTTCAAAACCTTGTTACTGCTTATCCGCGCAATGCCCAGGGTTATATGGCTCTGCTTTCAACCTATCTTGATAAAAATGATACAGCATCAGCAAAAAAGATTATTCGTCAGTGGCTGATGATTAATCCTGCTGATACAAGTGCCCAGAGTATGTTAAAAGAACTGGGAGAGTAATATGGCAAAGGCAGTGGTATTATATTCAGGCGGGCTTGATTCTACACTTGCCCTGGAATTGGTAAAAGAATGGGGCATTAAAGTTCTTCCCTTACATATTAGCCATCTGTTCTTGCCCTCAAAAGCCCTGCCCCGGAAAATGAAATTGAAAACTGTTGAGGTAACCAAAGAGTTGATAGAGATCATCCGTTCACCAAAATATGGATTTGGTGAACATCTTAATCCCTGTGTTGATTGTAGAATATTAATGTTAAAAAAGGCAAAAGAATATATGGATGAGATCAAAGCAGATTTTGTAGTAACCGGTGAAGTAATTGACCAGCGACCATTTTCACAGCGTATTGAAATGCTTATTACAATTGAAAAGAAGGCAGGGCTGGAAGGACTTGTGGTAAGACCTTTGAGCGGAGGGCTTTTACCCCAGACTATTCCAGAAAAGAATGGATTAATAAAAAGGGATAATTTATTAAAATTTAAAGGAAGGTCAAGGCGACCGATCCTGGCATTGGCACAGGAAAAAAATATTACAGAATTTTTTACGCCTGGTGGAGGCTGTTTATTAACCGACCCGGGTTTTTCGCGAAGACTTGCTGATTTGATGCGATTTCAAGAGGAGATAACTGAAACTGATATTGCACTATTAAAAATAGGTCGCCATTTCAGACTGAATAATGAAACAAAATTGATTGTGGGACGGAATGAAGAAGAGAACAGTTTGATTGAAAAATTTAGTGATGCCGGTATATTTCTATTATATGTACCTGAGACCGGCAGCCCCAATGGTATTCTTCAGGGCGATAAAACATTTTTAAATATTGCAGCACAGATTATTGCACGATACAGTGATAAAAAGGATGAACCTCAGGTAGAGGTCTGGTACAAGGCAAAGAAAAAGACTGGCAAGGTCACGGTTGCTCCAATTAAAGATAGTGAATTGAATAAGTATCGTATTGGTTAATCTATGGAAAGACTCTGGGCACCATGGCGTATGGAGTATATCCGCAATCCGGGACATGAATGTTTTCTTTGTTCAGCTTTGAAGAATAAAAAATTAGAAGAGGTTCTTATTCTTGAAAAGATGGAATTAGGTTTTACAATAATGAATCGTTATCCATATAATAATGGACATTTATTGATTGCACCAGTAAGGCATATTGGTCTTGTTGAAGCATTCAATGACGATGAAATTATCACGATTCACCGCTTGCTGAACAGGGCAATCATTGCAATTAATCAAACAATGCATCCAGATGGTTTTAATATTGGGCTGAATTTGGGAAGGGTTGCCGGTGCAGGGCTCGTTGACCACATCCATTATCATCTTGTTCCACGCTGGCAGGGTGATACAAATTTTATGCCGGTATTGACCGAGACAAAGGTTCTTTCTGAAGCACTGGCACAGACTTATAAACGAATCAAACAGGGGTTTGACCAGCTTGATAGACTATAAAATGGTTAGCCCCATGATTAACTACATTATTAATTAACCGACATCTATCTTGTAAATGGCATTTTTAGAAAATAAATTAAAGAATATACTCATAGTTGCTGTTTTTTTGGTTGCCGGGGTTGTATATTTATTCACTGTCGCACCAACATTCTCATTCTGGGATTGTGGAGAATTTGTTGCTTCATCATATACCCTGGCAATTCCCCATCCACCAGGCACACCATTTTATGTTGTGCTGGGCAGGGTCTGGTTGATAATTATTGGCGTGATTGCAAGTATTTTGCCGATCTCTAAAGAGGTGGGCTGGCAAATGAACCTGCTTGCAATATCTTTTTCACTGGGTTCAATATTTTTTATTTATAAGATTTTCTTGACAATAATATCATTAAGCAAAAATGGTTTAAATTATAAAGGTATCTGGTCTGGCTTCCTCACAGCCCTGACAATAGCTTTTTATTTTACAATCTGGCAGAATGCAGTAGAAACAGAGGTCTATGCAGCAGCAAGCTTTATTTTTGTTCTAATAAATTATCTGGTAATTCGCTGGTATGAGGGGATAAAGAAGAACCAACCAAATAATTTTCTTCTTCTGCTCAGTTTTTATTTAATCTTTCTTGCGACAGGTATTCATCTTGTCCCCTTTTTGATTCTTATTCCGATATATATATTTATCTTTGTTGTCAAAAAAGATTTTTTGAAAGACAGACTGTTTGTATTATTTGGTATTTTTCAGATTTGTATTTTTGCCTATATGTTCCTGCTACCGGATAATCTCCTTATTATTGCACTGATTGTCCTTGTTTTAATTATTGTTTCAGCAATAATTTTATCATTAAGTGGCTCTGCAACCAGGAGCGAGCGGATATTTTTCTGGACTGGTATGGCTCTTGTCTTTGTTGGTTTGAGCTCTCAATTATACCTTCCTTTGAGGTCAAGAAGGCTTACCGAGATGTATCAAGATAAGGTTATAACTGAGCAGTACATTAAAGGAAAGAACATCGCACCGCGGATCAATATGAATGAACCTGGTGAATCAATCGCTTCTTTTTTTGGTGTGCTCCATCGTTCTCAATATGGTGTGCAGAAGATTATACCGAGACAGACCCAGGCACAGGGTGCAAATTTAGTCCAGGGTGTTTTTTACCAAATTGCACTCTATGTCCGTTATCTTTCTCAACAGATTGCACCCGAATATTTAAATGGCTTCTTAAGATTAATTCTTCTTTTAATTTTTTATCTCTTGTTTTTTTATGGAATATTTGAATTCTATAAGAGGGAACGCAACTTATTTATTTTACTGATTCTGATTTTGTTTTTTGTTTCAATTGGTGTTGTAGGTTATTTGAACCTGAAGTTTTCTCCTTCAGACGCTGACCCATCACATCAGCCAAGAGAGGTCAGGGAACGTGATTATTTTTTCCATACAAGTTTTTTATATGCAGGGCTCTTTATTTCGTTTGGAATTCTCGGGTTTTTAGACCATATAAAAAAGAGAAGTATTATATCCTTGTGTATTCCAGGTTTGACCATATACTCAATTGTTCCCATATTTTTTAACTACCCTCTTATCAGCCGTTATAAAAATTTTATTCCCCGCGATTATGGTTATAATCTGTTAATTTCGTGCGTACCAAATGGAATTTTATTTACGAATGGTGATAATGATACATTTCCTTTGTGGTATGTTCAGGAAGTGCTAGGTGTGCGTCGGGATGTGATTGTAGCAAATCTTTCGCTGATCAATACTGACTGGTATATCCGCCATTTGAAATACTGGGGTGTGCCCATAAGTTTTGATACCGCAACAATTAAAAAATTGTGTAATCAGGGTTATTTTGTGACACCTGATAACAGGGTTATGCTGGTAAAAGATATAATGATACGCGATATCATCGCGGGTAATGCTGGTAAGAAATTAAGTAGTCAGGACTATTTTATTAAACCTGAAGAGTTTGCGCAAAAATATCTTAAAAATTATCAAGGTAAGGTTCCATTGTATTTTTCTTCTACTGTAGACTATGAAAATTATAAAGGGTTTGAGTCCTATCTAAAAATAGAAGGTATAGTGTACCGTGTGACCGGAGACAGCATACCATTTCCAAAACACATTGATATTAAAAGAACCCAGGACTTATTTTACCGTATTTACCGCTATACTGGATTTTTTTCACCGGATAAATATGATATGCTTTCAAAAATACTTGAGGATTTTGAAAAAAGAAAAAGTGAAGGAGAATTTTTTGGCTTTGAAACACTAAAGGATGAGAATACAAGGGGACTTTATTTTAATTACGGTATTGCATTGATCTATCTTGGCTTTCTGCTCAAAAATAATGGAGATTTTGAAGGTGCCCTGGATGCCTGGCGTTTAGCTCTAATGGTTGAATCTCTGGGTCCTGAGACCTGGAAACTCTATTATAATCTTGGTATGCTTTTTAACCAGTTAAAAATCCGAGATTCTGCAGTAGAATATTTTAAACGGATAAAGGTCAATGAGCCTCAAATCTATAGTCAGATTGGTGAATCATTCAGGTCTAATGGTGATTATCAAAGGGCAATAGAGTATTTTCAAGAGGCATTGCGCATAAATCCGCGCAATGCCTCAGGTTATATGGGTCTTATTATTACCTATCTTGATCTTGGCGATACCAGTTCAGCAAGAAGAATCTTACAGGACTGGTTAAGGTTTAATCCCTATGATACAAATGCCCAGATGTTGTTAGAAGATTTGCAAAGACATTAACCTAATCACGGTCCAGAATTCGGTTGAGGTCAGCCATATATTTCTTTACAATATTTTTATTCATTTGCGGAACCTTTGCATAGATGGTGTCCATTTGACTGAATGCCTGGGTCATTGCTTTCATTGCATCCAGGGACGCCTTAATCATCTGTTTCTCGGCTTCAGAAACCTTGGGGTCATTTAATTTTGCTTCCATCTTTTTAATCTCTGCTTCATTTTTTGCCATTTCCTGCTGGGCTGAAATTTTAAGTGAGTCCAGAAGGATTGCTGCATAGGCAATCATAGTTTTTGCATAGGCGGGCCAGAATTCATTCCACCCCATTCCTGCAGCACTCAATCTGGCATCAAGCGTAGCAATCTGTTTATTCAACATACTCATCCCCTGGAATGCCGATAGTATATCACCGGGTTTTGCATCAAGTTCAATGTCCTGTCCTTCTTTTTCTACGATATCAATGAAGGTCGGCAATACCTTGATAAAACGCTGAACTTCGTTTTCGCTGAGTGTGTTAAAAGCAATATTTACGCCCTGTTGTTGAGCAGCAGGTGTGGGACCCTGAGGTGCACCACAGCAAATAAAAAATAGCACAATGCAATCCAGAGCGAGTAAAAATCGTTTCATTTAAACCCCCTTTTGAGTATATTAATTATATATAAAAAAAAGTTCAAGTCAATCATTGTTGACAATAAATAAAAATTAGTTATAATTTAAATGATTATGAAGATTATGGCAGTGGATTATGGTAAGATGCGAATCGGCATTGCCCTTACTGACCCACTGGGCGTTATTGCCCAACCATATCTGACCATTACTTATAATTCCCGAAAAGACCTTATCAAACGACTTAAGTTTATTAGTGAACAGAATAGCGTTGGACTCATTCTTATTGGTAATCCAGTTTCACTTGATGGCAGAACAAATAAAATGTCTGAGGAGATCCACAGATTTGTTAGAGATTTAAAAAAATCATTAAAGATTGAGGTTCAATTATGGGACGAGCGATTTACGAGCCAGTATGCATTAAAAGTCTTAAAAGACCATGGTATAAAAAAGAAAAATTTAGATGAAATTGCTGCTTCTTTGATGCTTGAGGAATATTTGAGACAGACAAAGAATAGACCCGAGCCGATAGAATGTTAATTTTATGCGTAAGATTATCTATCTTATAATAATTTTGGGTATCATTTTTTTATGCTGGCTCCAGCCCTTTAATATCGGAACGAGAGAAGTCAATATCCCGAAAAATGCTTCTGCCCGTGAGATTGCAAATATTTTAGCAAAAGAAAAGGTTGTTCGTGCAACTACTGAATTCTTATTCTGGTTGAAGATTTTAGGTAAAGAAGGCTCTATTCGTTCAGGAAGGTTCCGATTACCAATTTACAAAAATCCAGTCTATGTTATTCAAAAACTTGTGCAGGGTGGAAGGAGTGATATTACAATAACCATTCCTGAAGGACTTACCTTAAAAGAAATTGCTGAAATTTTGTATGCAAAGAACATAATCAAAGACCAGGACAAATTCCTTGAATTGTGTAATAACAGAAATTTTATAAAAAATTTGGGATTGAATGTTCCATCACTGGAAGGTTATCTTTTTCCTGATACTTATTCCTTTGATGAAGATGAGGGTGATGTGAAAATTATAACCAAAATGGTGGAAAATTTAAAAATGCAATTAAAAAAAATTACCACAATACCAGTAGATTCTTTACAAACGATAATAATTATGGCTTCATTGGTGGAAAAAGAGGCACGTCATGATGAAGAACGACCCATTATTGCCCGTGTTTTCTTTAACCGATTAAAATTGGGACGGCCACTTGAATCCTGTGCTACAGTGATATACGCCAAAAAATTAAAAGACCCGCATCTTACAATAACCCATCTTCTAAAAAACGACCTGAAAATTGATTCTCCCTATAATACATACCTGCACTATGGTTTACCACCTGGTCCAATCTGTTCACCAGGATTGAGTTCAATAAAATCAGCATTATATCCAGCAGATGTTGATTATCTTTATTTTGTTTCCCGTGGGAATGGCTATCACTATTTTTCAAAAACCTATAAAGAACACCTTGCTGCCCAGGAGTATTATAATGCTAAGAAATGAATTTGAAGAGATCTTAATTACCCAGTCACCATATTATCAGAAACTCAATAAAATTTATCGCGATTCATTAAATTTTCAGCGTTATCTCACGGTGCTGAAAAAGATTTCTAATAATGACCCAATCCTGAAACATTTTGAAGAAAAAGAGGGGAAAGAACTTGTCTTTTTAGGGAGAAAGCTCTTCAGTCTCCAGGAAGAATTTGTATCAAATTATTTAAATTTTCTTAAAGATGAATCAATGATCAGTAAATGGGATGAGTTTTTTGAACGCTATAGTAACACACTTTTTGAAATTTACAAAAGATTTACCCAAGCTGATGTTTTTAAAATTTTTATTTTTGAGATAGTAAATCGCAAACTATTAAGAGATATTCTTACAAAAGAGGTTGCCCATAGAACGATTGATGAAAAGGCATTGATTGCAGAGAGATTCGGAGTCGTGATCAACCAATTGTTCAATTATATAAGGCGTTCCCTTACCAGGAATGTGATGGTGCAAGACCGTCTGATTGTTGATTCTTATGAAAAAATTCCTTTATTCCCCAAAGTAATACGAACAGAAATTACGAAAATGATGGCAAAGATGATTTTACAGGAAGGTCTGCCCGAACCTTTATTTTCTGCTATTTTAAAACTTCTTTTAAATACCACTTACACCGAAGGGTTGCAGAATCTTATTGATAATATTAAATCACTTGGTAAATCATTCAATCGGGAAAAAGTTATGGAGGTAATGCGTAGTCAATTTTTCTTTCCTGATGAAGAAGGCGTACTACAGGTTTTCACTGTTATTCAAAATGCTGCGCGTGGATTATGTGCTGAAATAAAAAAGAGAAAAGAGGTGTTAGAAAACCAATTAAATCAAATTGAGAATAAAATTATTGAAACCAATCGTAGTCTGGGTGAGGAGATGGTCAAAATAACCCGCGATTTTTCAACTGAGGAGGCATTGGATATTCAGATAAAAAAATTACGGCGTAACTTAATATCGTTTGGCTATGATATGAGAAAATTGCGCACTGAATATCAGGAATGCCAAAGGCAGGAAAGTGAAATGGAAGGCATATTGAAATTGAAGCCTGCAGATTTTTTAAAATTTATCGTGAAAAATGAATGGGACCCATATCTTCTGTTCCTGATTGGTGAGAAAAAAACAATAGAAGAAGAGACATTTCAGAACCTCGTCAAGGATGTGATCAATGAAATAAAGGGTAATAAAGAATTTATTAATAAACTCAATGACCTGCGCATCCCTGGTTTTTTAAAAGAGCGCTATAATACTACTGAAATAATGAACAGATTTGAGAATATTGTGAAAAATATTTTTGAACCATTTTTAAAATCAGTTCTTTTAGAAGAGATGGTTGATTATTATCCTAAAGTTACCGGGACGCCAGCACCTGAAAATATACGCTATATTGCTGAAGAATCAATGAATGGCAGGGTATCAATGGTGGAGAAGGATATCAGTTCTATTACCAAGATTGAAACGCCTTCAGGATTAAATATTCAGCGATATAAAAATTTAATTTCAGTTCTGACCTATGATATAAGAGGTTCTACCCTGATGGGAACAAAATTACAGAATGCCGCAAAGGAAAATGAAATAAGAAATCTTTTTCAGGAAAGCATGCTGACCGTTATTGAAAAATTCGGAGGTCTGCCGATAAAAGATACCGGTGATGGCGGGATTATTCTTTTTGCCAGCAATAATTATGAATTGAAGAATCAGAAGACCAAAATACCCGCGGCCGGTAGCACCCTTAATGCGGTACGCTGCGGTCTGGAAATGGTGCGGGAGTCAATCAATTTTGTCCAGGAGAATATTGAGCATTATAAAGATTGGTTTAAAGAAGCCGAGGATAGAAAGATAAATTTTGAGGGGATAACCTATGCTACTTTGCCCCCCTTGTATCAATCTATATTTCAGATTGGCGTGGGGATTGCATCGGGTGAGTATCCGAGGGAGGTCTATTTAGACCGCAATGCCTTTGGTGATTTTGATCTCACAGGAATGCTCGTGCGGGAATCAAATTTTTATTCAAAGATAAAAAGCAAAGACAAATCTACTGTAATCTGCGATGATGCCACCATTTTTAATCTTCTCTTAAATGTTGAGAAATTTTCTTTCTTTGGTGAAACTGGAGTGAAACTTACTGCAGAATCAATGGATATAGAACAGGAACTGGAATACTGGATTAATCAGAAGATTACACGCCGCGGTTTTATTCTTGACCTCTACAAAATTTTTGCTACAAAGATGGGCGAAGAAATATATCATCCCGGAAGTTTGAAAATTCTTCTCGGGGTCTTTGATATTACCATAGACGAGACCGGTGAAATAAAAGATGGAAAAGGTGGTCGGGGTAAATTTTTATTTGAACTTTCCTATGAGGTGCCCAAATGAATAAAATTAACATTGTAGATTTGCACAAGATAATTGAAGAACAGACGCAATATCTGGATTTTTTAAAAGAACGATACATTGAGTCAGTGCGTTTTCAGAAAACAATTGCGGATATAAAAGAAGGACTGGCAATATTAAACTGCCCGTCCGAGATAATCAAAAAATTTGAGGAACTGAAGATCTTTTTCATCTGGTTGGGTAGCCCAATTACCCAATATAAAGATTATGAATGGGCACTGTATATTGGCCATAAAAAGATGGGATTGCCCATACCCGCAGGTCTAAAAGAAAAATGTCCCGAATGTATAATTGCGCTGATTGATAATCTGAAACCATACAAGGCAATCTTTGAATTTAATCAAGAATTAAGAAATTATTCATTGTCCAGCGATATCTTTTTATTAATTCACCAGTCATTTATCAACGCCCGCGTGGAAAACATCTTACCCAGTTTTCTTGTAGATATTGAGCGAATGACATTCAAAAACAATACTGAAGCAATGGAAAAGATACCTTCTGTCTATTTTGACTACCTGTCAGAACCCTCTTTATTAAAGATTTTGAAAAAGATTGGAACGATGCTACAGCGTGATAAAGAGAGAATCACTGAAGAATTGCGGAGCATTGATTTGTATTCAATGCGATTAAAAGAACAGCTTACGGCACTGTATATGGAAACGAACGCCGGGCTAAAGGATATTCTTGATAACTTAGTAGCCAAAGGCGCAGATATTGAATTAATAACCCAGAAAACTTCAAATCTTTTTTCCCGCCTGGAAAGATTGTTTCTTGGTAATGTTTATCATCTTAAGGAATATGACCAGCGGCGCGATGAATTGCAAAAATTTCTAAAAGAAGAAGAAGAGTTGAAACTGTTAGTAGAGAATAGGAGGCTGGATAAGAAAAAGCCGATCAGCGAATTATTCAGAGAAATTTCATTCTGTTATAAATATGGAGATTTAACACCTCAGGAAGAGAAACTATTTGCAAAAAATATAATGAGTAATTTTGAGGAATTACATAAGCAGAAACACCGAGACCTGCCACTAATCGCAAAATTTGAAAGAAAAGCCTTGTTGGGCGTTGACCTTGATATAAATGCAGTAAAAGAAGCCTATCTTTCATTTATAAAAAAAGAATTGATACCGACCCATATGGGTAATTGTCTATATGATATTGTCAATTGTTTACCTCCAGGTAGTAAAGAATCTAAGAAAGTGATAAAGGACATCGCCAACTTTACATATTTTCAACTTGAAGGAAAAGAGATTTTGAATGTGCGAAAGAAGAGTACACCCCTGTCCGATGAATTGCAGAAATTCCTTGAGCAGTACCGAAAGACGATTACTGTGCTGGTCTATGATATTCGTGGTTCCTCATATATGGGTATTAAATTGCATAATGCATTAAAAGAACAGCGTATAAAATATAAATTTGCCAAAGAAATGGCAACCATCGGTAAAAATTACGGAGGTTTTTTACTAAAAGACACTGGTGACGGAGGTATAATCTGGTTTGCTGATAATTCACAGAGTTTATATAACCACCTTTATACAGAATCTACTACAGGTAAAGGAGTTAATTTGCGTTATTCAATATTTTCTGGCGCAGAATTAGAATTGATACCGGCTGGAGATGCCGCAAAAAGAGCGATCCAGTGTGCAAGGGATATGGTGATTAAGGCAGAGGAATTCATTCGTGCAAATTTTGTGCATTATCGCGATTGGTTCGCATCGGTTGCGGAAAGGACAATGGAAGTTGATGGTGTCACCTATGCCCTTTTGCCGCCTGAATTTAAAACGCTCTTTAGAATTGGTGTGGGTATTGCCTCGGGAATACCAGAAAGGGATGTGGTACTGTCAGCAAATTCTTTTGGTGACCCGGATCTAGTAGGCCCAATCCTTGCTGATGCACATCTTTATTCTATGGAACGCCAGCCCGGGCGTTCTGTAGTAATCTGTGATTTACCTACATTTATCAATTTTATGCTGAACACAGAAAATTTTGAATTTCCTATTGATGAATCAGTTTTTGAGAAATATTTAAGGATTCTGGATGATGTTCGCAAACTACCCCATGGGTATCTGTATCCAGAGCTGAAGATTTCTATAGCACTCAGGGGATTGCATATTCTTGAGGAACTTGATAAGAAGAGGGCATTATCTGAAATGAAATCGGGTAATTTGCTGATTGATGAACTCGGCAACATCTATAACGAAGATAAGAAAAAGGCAAAACCCTTCTATGAAATCATACCGATACAATGAAAGTTCTACTTTATCATCCTGTTTCCAAGCATAAAAATCGTTTAATTGATTATTTAAAGAAATTGAATCTTGAAGTTTTTACGGTATTAAAATCTTCTGCAATAGTGCCAGCAATCAAAAGACAAAATATTGATATTATAATAATTCACTTTGATGCAGATAAAGCAATTGCAAACATTGAGAAATCAAAATTTGCGATACCTGTTATCCTCATCGCCTCTGCCCAGGATAAGATTAATTATGAGAGATTGATTATTCCTGATACGGTCGGTATTATTAGACCACCGTATACATTATCTAATTTAAAGAAAGTTATACAAAAGGCAATTAAGAAGCGCGAAGAGAATATTTTTAATTTGAAAACAGTTGAGTCGTTAAAAAGAAAAGTAAAAGAAATGGAGACCCTTAATGAGATTGTCAGGGCAATAAATTCTTCCTTGCGGCCCAAGGAGATTTTAAAAATTATTATGGAGAAGACTGCTGATTTTGTCAAAGCAGAAGGTTGGTCTATCCTTCTGCTTGATAAAGAGAAACAAGAATTGGTATTTGAGGCGGCGGCTGGTGAGGCGGGTCAGAAATTGATCGGGATTAGATTAAAAATCAATCAGGGGGTTGCGGGTTGGGTTGCACGCACTGGCAAGCCCTTAATTGTTGAAGATGTGACAAAAGACCCGAGGTTTTATGATGGGGTTGATAAAAAGACAAAATTTATAACAAAGTCTATTCTCTGTGTACCAATGAAAAGTGGCAATGAAATCCTTGGTGTGGTTGAAGTTGTCAATAAAGTTGGAGGCGAACCATTTACCAAAGATGATTTAGAGATCTTTGAAAATCTGGTTCAGCACATAACCATTGCCCTGCGCAATGCCCAGCTCTATAATAAAATGGAAGAGACGAGCATTACCGATGATTTAACAAAATTATATAATACACGTTACTGCAATCACATTCTTGATGAATTTATTAGAGAAAGGCTCGCTACCCGGGCAAAGATTTCATTGATATTCTTTGATGTGGACTTTTTTAAACTGGTTGATGATAATTATGGGCATCTGGTTGGAAGTGAGACCCTGCGCTTGATTGGTGAAAGGGCAAAGGCAGTGATCAGGGATAAAGATATTGCGGTGCGCTATGGTGGAGATGAGTATATAATTGTCTTGCCGGATACGGACAAACCTACTGCCGCAGTTATTGCTGAAAGGATAAGAAAAGCGATTGAAGAAAAACCATTTCCTGCACAGGATGGCAAAAGTTTCAATGTAACAGTTACCCTTGGCGTTGCTACCTTTCCTGAAGATGCACTTTCGCGTGATGATTTGATTGGTCGCGCAGATAAGGCAATGTACGAAGGTAAGATGACGGGTCGGAACAGGGTCGTTGTTGTCTGATGGTTGGGGTATTGACAATGTGCTTAAAATTAATATAATATTATATGGTTAGAATTCGCTTAAGGCGTATGGGTAAACATAAGAGTCCTTTTTATCGGATTGTGGCAATAGATTCAAAAAAGGCAAGGGATGGTGAATACATAGAGAACCTTGGTCATTACGATCCCATTAAGAAGAATTTGCAATTAAAAAGGGATCGCATTGAATACTGGCTTTCTCAGGGAGCTAAGCCTACCAATACGGTGGCTAAATTAATTGCAAAAGAAAAAGGAGGTTCATCATGAAGGAGCTTATCGAATATATCGTAAAAGGGCTTGTGGATAATCCCGATAAAGTAAATATTAAAGAGGTCGCTGGCGAAAAGAGCATCATATATGAACTTAGAGTCGGCGAAGGTGATCTTGGTAAGGTAATTGGTAAAGAAGGAAGAACCGCAAAGGCGATTCGCACAATCATTACCGCGGCTGCAATGAAACAAGGAAAACGCGCGGTATTAGAAATAATCGAATAATGAATCTTGACATCTCTTGCCTTTTTTTTAAGAAAGGGTATCAGGGGAAAAAAGAATCCCCTTGATACCCTTTTCTGTATTTTAATTCACCACTCATTCAATGTCCTTGCATTTTAACATCATCTCCTTATTCCCTGAATATTTTAAAGGTCCATTATCCTGTGGTACACTGAGGATTGCCCAGGATAACGGTGCAATTAAAGTTAATATTATCAATCCCAGGGACTTTGTAAAAGACCGTATCGTGGATGACTATCAGTTTGGCGGTGGTGCAGGGATGGTTTTGAAATTAGAACCATTATTAAAGGCAATTAACGCAATAAAGAATAATGATTCATTGATAATAAATTTTACACCCACGGGTAAAGTGCTCAATCAAAAATTAATTAAAGAACTGCAAAAAAATAATAACATCATCCTCGTGTGTGGACGGTATAAGGGTATTGATGAAAGGCTTGGTAATTTTTTGTCCATAAAAGATATTTCTGTGGGCGACTATGTTTTATCAGGTGGTGAAACAGCAGCAATAATTTTAATAGAGGCGATAAGCAGATTATTACCCGGTGTCCTGGGCCATATTGATTCAGCTGAAGAGGATTCTTTACAGAACGGTTTATTATCTGCGCCGGTCTATACCCGTCCAGCAAATTTTAAAAATCATTCAGTTCCAGAAATTTTGCTCAGCGGCAATCACCAGGCGATTGCACGCTGGCGAAGAAAAGAAGCAATAAAAAGAACACTAAAAGAAAGGCCTGATCTTTTATCTGATGTGCTTTTTTCTAAAGAGGACCTGGAGATATTAACGGAGGTGCTAAATGGCAAAAAATCCTGAATTCAAACCTGGAGATTTAATAAAGGTATATGTAAAGGTTATTGAAGGTGATAAAACAAGACTCTCACCTTTTCAAGGTGTGGTTGTGCAAATAAAAGGGAGTGGTAATAATAAAACTTTTATTGTGCGCAAGGTATCTGCCGGTATTGGTGTAGAAAGAATCTTCCCTTTAAATTCACCAATGATTGCTCGTATTGAGGTGAAGAAAAGGGGTAAGGTGCGCAGGGCAAAATTGACCTATCTGAGAAACAAGAAAGTTAAAAAACTAAAAAATCAAGAAATTACTGCTCCAAAAGAAGAGGCTGGAGAGAAGACAGAAGAAAAGAAAGTTGAAGGCACTAATTGACCATAAATTCTGGCAGAAATTCAATTTTATTGCAGGTTGCGATGAGGCAGGTAGAGGACCGCTTGCCGGACCAGTAGTTGCTGCAGCGGTCATCTTGCCTAAAAATTTCTATCATCCTGAAATTGATGATTCAAAAAAACTTTCCGCAGCAAAAAGGGAAGTATTATTCAAAGTTATTCAAAATTCAGCAGTGAGTTATGCCTTTGGGATTGTTGCTCCAGAGGTGATTGATAAAATAAACATTCTTGAGGCGACAAAATTAGCAATGGCACAAGCAATCAATGGATTATCGCAAAACCCGGAAATTGTTCTTATTGATGCGGTAAAGATTGATAATCTACCATACGAACAATTCCCAATCATTAAAGGTGACACACTTAGCATCAATATTGCCTCAGCCTCAATTCTGGCAAAAGTAAAAAGGGATTCAATAATGCTTGAATATCATAGAGAATTTCCAATGTATGGGTTTGATAAACATAAAGGTTATCCTACAGATTATCATCGCGCCTGTATTAAAAAATATGGTCCCTGTCCTATTCATAGGAAATCATTCCGTCTGATTGGAGCAAAAGAATGTTGAATAAAATTCAGCTTGGTAAAAGGGGTGAAGAACTTGCACGAAATTTTTTTAAGAAGCAGGCGTTTAATATTGTAGACCATAACTTTCGTTGCCGTTACGGAGAAATTGATTTAATTTTAAGGAAGGACCGTTCTTTTCATTTTGTTGAAGTGAAATACCGGCGTAGTCTTGAATATGGATTGCCCCAGGAATCAGTAATTAAAAGAAAACAGCATAAGATTCACCGTGCGGCATTATGCTGGTTAAAAAAAAGGCACCTCGCAATGGATAGTGAAATACATTTTGATGTTCTGGCAATTAGTCAGGATGATAAAGGAACTAAATATGAATATATTGCAGATGCCTTTTAGAATTACCCGTCTTGGCGCCTGTAGCTCAGGTGGATAGAGCGGCGGGCTTCGAACCCGCAGGCCGGGGGTTCAAATCCCTCCAGGCGCGTGTCCTTTTCCCCCTTGACTTTGTTTATTTCACTGATATAATTCAATATTAAAGATATTATGGCTGGTTACAATAAAAAGACTGTACAGCAATATATGTTAAAAATTTCTAAGCAGTTAGAATTAGTTTTTATTATCTTGGTCATATTATAAAATAATAGTTATGAATAAAATTTTCTAAAAGGAGGTTTAAAATGATTGAAGGAATGGAAAAGACCTTGAACCCTGGTGAAATGCTTTTCAATGAAGGGGATAAGGGTGATGTAATGTACTTAATCAAAGAAGGACAGATTAAGATAACCAAAGGTAAAGGACCTGATGAGAAAGTGCTGGCAGTTTTGAAAGAGGGCGATTTTTTTGGCGAAATGGCAATCATTGATGGTTCACCCCGTTCTGCAACTGCTACCGCAATTTCAAAAACCTCTTTATTGATTATAGATAAAGAGACTTTCAAATCCAAGATTCGGGAGAATCCGCTCATTGAATATATCCTTGAGACCCTTACCAAAAGGCTGCGCAATGCAGATGAGCAGATAAAACTTTTAACGATCAAAAGTGAAGAAAGGCGTGTGGTTGCTTATATAATTACTAAAGCAAAGGAGATCGGTAAGAGCACGGCTGAAGGTATTGAAATTACCCCTTTTTCTTTTGAGAGTATGGCGGTTACCACAGGCATTGAGTTGAGTAAAGTAAAGGATTATGTTGATAAATTATGCCAGGTTAAACTCGTGGGTTTGAAAAACAATAGTCTTGTTATAAAAGGGATCGAAGACCTTGATGATTATCTGCGTTATATTGCCCTCAAAGAGAAATTTGAAAAACTATAATCAGTAATGGCACCAATCACGCTATTAGACCAAAAAGAAAAAGAAGAGGAATTAAAGCGTCTACAGAATTTGCTGAGTTCAAATGAAATATTGAAGAATCCAAAAGAATACGCAAATATATCCCGCCAGTATAAAAAAATTCAGCAATTGCTTGAAAAATATGCTGAATATAATCGCATTATTAGAGAAATAGAAGATTTGGATGAATTATTAAAAGTGGATAACCCCGAGTTGAGAGAAATGGCGGAGATAGAATTAGAAGATTTGAAAAGTAAACTGAAAAACATTGAGCAGGAAATAGATAACTTTTTGAATCCATTCTATGAGGAGTATCAAAAAAATTGTATTATAGAGATACGTGCTGGTGCTGGCGGCAATGAAGCAGCATTATTTGCCGCTGATGTTTTCCGAATGTATACAAAATTTATAGAAAAAAAGCGAATGAAATACGAAGTGCTCTCATCACACCCGAGTGATCTGGGTGGTTATAAAGAGATTATTTTTCTCGTCTCCGGAGAGAACGCCTATGGGACATTCCGATTTGAAAGTGGTGTACACAGAGTCCAGCGAGTTCCGGTAACCGAAGCGAGCGGTCGCATTCATACTTCAACTATCACGGTTGCAGTATTACCGGAAATAGAAGAATCGCAAATAGAAATCTCTGCTGATGACTTGAAAATTGATACATTTCGTGCTGGAGGACACGGTGGTCAGAATGTAAACAAAGTTTCCTCAGCAGTAAGAATCACGCATATTCCAACGGGCATAGTTGTTGCCTGTCAGGACGAGAGGTCACAATATCAGAATCGGGAAAAGGCAATGAAAATTCTCCGTGCGAGGTTACATGCAATTGAATCGGAGAAAAAATCCCGGGAGATTGAAGACCAAAGACGGCGTCAGATTGGAACCGGCGAGAGAAGCGAAAAAGTCAGAACTTACAATTTTCCCCAGAATCGTGTTACTGATCATCGTATCGGAATGAGTTTTTATAACCTGCAAAATATTCTTAATGGTGAATTTGATGAGATAGTAGAGGCACTGGTTAAATATGAAAAGAGTGGTAAAGGAACTCAGTAAAGAATTTAATTTAGATATTGCAGAGACCGAATTGATTGTTTCGGCATTGCTGAATAAACCGCGGTTTGAATTGTATTTGAATGGCAATATTGATCAAAGGCTTGCCGAAATTTTGCGGCTGAGATTAATACAGTTAAAAAATGGTGTGCCGATTGAATATATTACAAAACAGGTTCAATTTCTTAAGTATAATTTGCGCATCTATCCCGGAGTATTTATTCCCCGTCTGGAAACTGAATATTTTGTAGAATTGATTGCGGGACTCGTTGATTTTAAACCCATACGAATTTGTGAAATTGGTACGGGCAGCGGGGCGATTGCGATTGCCCTTGCTGATTTTTTTTCTGAGGCAGAAATAATTGCCACTGATATCTGTGCCTTAGCCATAAAAAATGCGCAAGAGAACATCTCAATGGTAAATTTAACGAAAAGGATTAAATTATTGAGGGCAGATCTTTTCACATCTTTTTCTTATGGTATCTTAGACCTGATTGTGTGCAATCCTCCCTATATACCTACAGAAAGGATAAATTATCTTCCTAAAAGTGTGCGTGATTTTGAGCCGAGAAGAGCAATAGATGGTGGATTTGCAGGTATAGAATTTATAAAAAAGATAATTGAGCAGGCGCCCGCATATTTGCAGAAAAAAAGATTTGGTATCGCCCTTGAGATTGACGAAGATGGAGTTGATAGATTAGATGCTTATCTTAAAGATAAATTTGGGCGATACTTTTTCCGCAGGGATTTATTCGGAAGAGTGCGTTATCTTTTTATCGGAGATTTTCACAGCAAGGGGATTTAGATGCAGAAAGTGCAACTGGTAGTGAATAGATACAAACCCGATGCAAAGGAAATTTTGCAGAAAACAAAAAAGTTGTTGAATAAACATGGTTTCAAAATTTCACGCAAACCAGATTTTGTTATTGCCTTAGGAGGGGATGGTACTTTGCTCAAAGCTGCTGCCTTATATGCGAATAAATCTATTCCAATTCTTGGTATAAATTTAGGTGGTCTTGGTTTCCTTACCGATGTAAAATTTTCTCAGTTTCGGCATATCCTTGAGGAAATAAAAAAAGGGCAGTATCGTATTGAAAAAAGGATGCTTGTCTGCGCCCAAACAGGTAAAGAGATTCTTTACGCCCTGAATGATATCACGATATGCACAAGTACTCCAGGCAGGGTTGTTGAATTTTCTGCACGCATTGATGGTGAATATATTTGTAGATTTATTGCCGATGGAATCATAATCTCTACACCAACTGGTTCCACTGCTTATTCACTCGCCACTGGAGGACCAATTCTTCTGCCCTGTAGTGAGGCAATAATTATTACACCGATATCGCCCCACACCCTTTCAGTGCGACCCATTGTTCTTCCTGCGGAATCAATAATTGAAATAGAGATAGGTAAAAAAGGTAAGGCAATTTTGGTGGCTGATGGCCAGCGCAGTAAAAATTTAAAAAGCGGCAGCAATATAAAATTCAAAAAGGCACAAATTTATGTAAAATTAGTCAAACCATTGCATGCTACATTTTTCAGCACCCTGAAAGAAAAATTGAAACTTGGAGGAAGGGAGCATGCTTAAATTCTTAAGGGTGAAGAATTTTGCCTTGATGGAGGAACTAACCCTTAATTTTGAAAAGGGTTTGACCATAATTACTGGTGAGACTGGTGCAGGTAAATCAATGATTGTTGAGGCGATTGCTGCCCTTTGTGGTGAACGCATTGATGATATTTCAATACGCAGTGCAAAAGATTATGCAGAGATAACCGGGATTTTTGAGGCGACTATAGAGACCAATGAACTATTGAGAAAATATAATATTGATTTTAGCGAAGACCTGATTATCCGTAGAAGAATTGAACGGGGTAAAAAGCAGTTTGCTTATATCAATGACCACCTTGTAAGTTTAGCCCGCTTAAAAGAGATAACACGGGGTATGATTGACCTTGTCGGGCAGTATGAAAATCAATCACTATTTGATGTAACAAACCATTTAAAATTGCTTGACCGATTTGCGGGTGTAGAAATACTCCTTGGTGAATACCAGAAAATTTTTAATGAAACTCAACATTGTCAGTATGAACTAACTAAACTTGAACTTATGCAAAAAGAAAAGGAGCAGAAACTTGAAAATTTACGATACGATACAGATGAAATAGAAAAGGCGGATTTAAAGCTGGACGAAGAAGAACAATTAATTACAGAAAAAAATCTTTTGTTGACCGGAGAGAAGCGTGCGAGCATTGTTGACGAGATAATTCCCTGCCTCTATGAGGCAGAGGCTTCTGCCTACGAAAAGCTTGCTTCAGCAAAGAAATTTATTGAAGAATTATGCAAATTAGACCCGAACCCTGATGTGCAAAATATGAATAATATGCTTGACACAAGTCTCAGCAGTATTGAAGAGATATATCGGCAATTGATTGATTATAGAGAACGCATAGACTTTTCCCGTGAGCGGTTTGAAGAGGTAATGGGACGACTTGATTTATTGTCCCGCTTAAAAAAGAAATACGGTAAAGATATTAAGGGTATCATTGAATATCTTGATAATGCAAAGATTGAAATAGAAAGATTAGAGAAGACCGAGATTGAAATCGCGAATATTCAGGCACGCTTGAAGGAATTGTCTGTACAGCTGCAAAGCCTGGGCAATGAATTATCAAAAAAAAGAAAAGGTAAGGCAAAACTGATGGAAAAAGAGATTATCAAGACACTTGGTAAATTAGGAATGGAAAAGGCACAATTTCAAATTAGATTTTCTGATAAACCATTTGACGAGACAGGTTGTGATGCCATTGAATTTTTTATATCAACAAACCCCGGGGAAGAACTTAAACCATTAAAAAAAGTTGGGTCTGGCGGTGAAATTTCCCGTATGACCCTGGGTTTGAAAACAATCCTCTCTGAAGTAGACCGTATCCCTACTATCATTTTTGATGAGGTTGATACGGGTATTGGTGGGAGAATTGCGGAGGCGGTTGGCGAACTCCTTTCTGCCGTGAGTAAAAAACATCAGGTAATATGTATTACGCATCTGCCCCAGATTTCAATCTTTGCTGACAATCATATTGTGGTAAAAAAAGAGGTAAAAAAAGATACTACATCTGTTAATGTGATGAAACTTGATGAAGAGATGCGCAGAATGGAGATCGCCCGCATGTTAGGAGGAAAAGAGATTACCAGAAAAACACTTGAGCACGCCGAGGAAATTCTACAAAAGCGAAGGAAAGATGAGTAAAAAATTTACTATTTCAAATCTAATCACATTTTTCCGCCTTGTACTTCTGCCTTTTATTATTTTCTTTCTCATAAAAAAAGAGCGTCTCATTGCCTTTATAATAATGCTCATTGCCCTTATCTCTGATGTCGTTGATGGTTATATTGCACGCAGATTTCACCAGGAGTCTGAATTGGGCAAACTACTTGACCCGCTCTGTGATAAAATATCGCTCGTTGTTATTTTAATAACACTGCTGATAATAAATTCAATTCCGGTCTGGGCAGTGGTAATCATTGCCCTGAGGGATGCTTTGATACTCCTGGGTAGTTATGTTATTTTCAAAAAAAAACGCCTTGTTTACAAATCAAATATTCTCGGCAAGGCAACAGGATTTCTTTTTGGTGCAATGATTTTAGCCTTCACACTTAATCTTCAGAGTCTTGGTATGATTATTTTGTATATATCTATTCCGGTTATGATTGGTGCATTCATTACATATCTTCGTAGATATATTATAAGTGTTTAACAGATACAAGAATTAAATGTAAGGTAATAATGGTCATATTAGAAAAATTAAAGGAGGTCATTAAATGAAACCAATATTCTTCTCTAAGATGGAAGGCACAGGAAATGATTTTGTGGTTGTTGATAACCGTGAAGAACAATTTACCAGTATTGTAAAAAAAGAAGATATGAAAAATACAATAAGCAAGATGCTACAAAGACATTATGGGATTGATGCTGATGGTTTAATATTGATTGAGAATTTTAAGGGTTATTTTTTCAATATGCGTTACTTTAACCGTGATGGAAGTGAAGCTGAACTCTGTCTTAATGGTGCACGCTGTGCGGTTAAATTTGCCCATCGGCTTGGCATTATTGAAGAAAAGGGAAAGTTTTTGACGCCAGCCGGGCCCATTGGTTTTGCCTTTCATCCCGATGTAATTAGTGTTGAAGTCCTGCCACCGGTAGACTTAAAATTGAATTTTACCCTAACCATTGCCCGCAAGAAATATAAATTATCGTATCTAAAACTCGGTGTGCCCCATACAATTATGTTTGTTGACTCTTTTGATGATATAAATATTTCTGAATTTGGTTCGGCGATCCGCAACCACAAGGAGTTTCACCCTGATGGAACAAATGTAAATTTTGTTATGGTGGAAAACAAGAGCATCTTTGTTCGCACTTATGAAAGGGGCATTGAGGCAGAGACACTTTCCTGCGGTAGCGGTGTTGTTGCTTCCGCATATATTGCCGCCAAATTATTTTTGGCAGAATCGCCAGTAAAGGTAAAGACTAATGGTGGTGAATTGACCGTAACCTTAAAAGATAAATTATATCTTGAGGCACCTGCCAATTTTGTATTTGACGGAACTTATTACTTGTAATTTTACCTTACAAAGATATTTTTTATTCGTGATAACGCCCATGTTAATTCATCTTTTGTAATAACCAGTGGTGGAGCAAAGCGCACGACATAGTCGTGTGTCTCTTTTGCAAGGATACCATACTTCATAAGTTCCTTACAATAAGGTCTTGCTTTTTTCTTTAACTCTACGCCGATTAAAAGTCCTTTGCCCCGCACTTCTTTGATCACTGGATTTTTAATTTTGCGCAGTTCATTCATAAACCAGGTTCCGAGTATGAATGCACGCTGTGGTAATTTTTCTTTAATAATAATATCAAGTGCAACAATGCCTATTGCTGCAGCAAGGGGATTGCCGCCGAATGTTGAGCCATGGTCGCCAGGGTTAAACACATCCATAATATTATTATCGCACAACATTGCAGAAATTGGGTAGAAACCACCACTCAATGCCTTTCCGACAATTAAGATGTCGGGTCTTATCCCTTCGTATTCAAAGGCAAACAATTTGCCCGTTCTTCCAAGCCCGGTTTGGATTTCGTCAACCATTAGTAATATATTATTTTCTTTGCAGATTTTGTAGCATGCCTTTAAGTATCCATTATCCGGAACAATAACACCGCCCTCACCCTGAATTGGTTCTACAAGAAACGCAACAGTATTTTTGGTAATTGCCTTTTTTAATGCTGTTGCATCATTGTAAGGAATCATTTTGAAATTTGGTGTAAATGGTCCAAACCCATCGCGATACTGAAATTCCGAAGAGAAACCGACAATGGTTGTGGTCCTGCCGTGAAAATTGTTCTTACAAACAATAATCTCTGCTTTTTCTTTTGCAACATTTTTTCGGTAATATCCCCATTTACGTGCTGCTTTTATTGCAGTCTCCACTGCCTCGGCACCTGAATTCATGGGCAGTGCTTTTTCATAACCACAAAATTTGCATAGTTTTTGCAAAAAAATACCAAGTTTATCATTGTAAAATGCCCTTGAACAAAGGGTCAATTGAGAAATCTGTTTCTTTACAACTTTTATTATTTCAGGATGGCAATGTCCTTGATTTAACGCAGAATATGCGCTTAACATATCAAGATATTTTTTTCCTTCAACATCCCATACCCATGCACCTTTGCCTTTTTTTAATACTACTGGCAAGGGTAGATAATTGTGAGCGCTATATTTTTCTGTAATTTTTATAATATCTTTACTCCGCATTTTGCTCCTTTCATTTTATCAAACCCAACCAGGGTCCAAGTAAAAACTGGATACGACCAATTAAAAGACTGACACGTGCCATTACAGTATAACCAAAAGAGGCACCGAAACCCAGCATGATGAAAATAATACCGAGCCGGGCACCAAATTTTAATACTCCACGATGCTCTGTTGAAAAGAAAAAATAGATGACTGTGCAGATAACACCGATGAGTATAATTAAAGACCACAGTCCTTCAAAACCCTTACTAAAGGATTGTGGGGTTACGACCGTTCCTTCAATCTGTCTAAATATAAATGCCTGTAGATTTGCCGGGATGGATATGCCTGCACCCCAGCCAATCATAAATCCAATGGGCAGGCGCACAAGCCAGCCCACCCTTGGAATAAATCTTGTGAAATATAAAATTCCTAACAAGAGGGGAACAACATATAGAAAATTGCCCGCCTTTAATGGCTCATACAGATTCGGTTTTAATGCCTGGTGCCAGTAGAATACAATGTAGTAGCCATTTGCGACACCAACAAATAAATGCTCGGCAAATTTATAAAATGGATTGTCACGAAACAGAAATGAAAATATCATTAAAGTAAGAAATGCACCAATCCAGATCCAGGGGTCTGTGCTCATACCTCAGCTCTTTTTTCTGCGTAATGCCATATAACCAATATTTCCGATAATGATAAGCAGAATTATCCATAAGTGAATGAGTATCTGCGAATTCATTCCTGTCTCAGCCTTACCTGTTTCACTTGTATACCCTGATTTCACCAATAAATTTTCATATTCAGCAGCGCCTTTCATCCCAGACATCATTCCTGAAATCTGGCCGGTCTGTAAAAAAGGATAATATTTTGGCGCCATTACTGCAGTGAGCCCGGCACCAAGTTTTAAACCATATCTTGCTTGTGCATACATCAACCATTCCTGTGGGTAATCAGCAGCAGCAATGATAATAGAAATAGCAATATCACGATAATTTTTTATATTTTGCATCAGGGGAAGTGAATCAGTATAATTGTTATAATAATCACGCGGAAAGACATTGCTAATCTTCTCACCCATCTCCATAAGTGCAGCAATCCTGCCCGATTTCCAGCCTAAATAAACATAGTCCTCACCATAGGTAATAGAATCTTCCTTTGATGTTGCCTGGCTATTTAATTTTGTAACAACTGTATTTAGTGCTTCTATTGCCAGTCCTGGCGCCTGTGGGTCAAAAGAGAGTCCAATTACGGGTATCTGTTTTTTTAAGCAGTGTGTAATAATGCTTATTGCCATGGGATGGCACTCTGGCATAGTCTGCGGTGTATAGTCAATGGAAATAAGCACTGCTTTATTTTGGTGGGATTCAAGCGCATCAATAAAATCATAAAGTTTTTGGGTCTGGGGCATTATATTCTGTGGAATGTGAAACCTCAGGAAAAAAGGCAGAATGACCAGAATTGTAAGCACAAGATAGATGACTCTTCGGTTAATGCTTGTAAGTGACTTAAAAAAATTCATTCCTTGCCTCCGAGCCAGGAACGCTCAATGCCTAAAATTATCTTTAAGGCAGTCGCTACAGAGCCGAATGCCACACCGAGAAGTATACCACGCTGGGATGCCATATTTGGAATACGCATCAACCATTCAGCAAAATCAGGTAAACGGGGATGGATAAACTTTCCTATAGGCATAAATCCAATCATTACTACAAATGCTGCGCCAAGCAAAAGTCCAGCTTCAAGGCTCCGTGCCCTGAATGCACGATATGCTGCAGATGTCATATAGTATGCCAGCAGGGCAAACATTGTTGCACCAAGTGGTGTCAGCACATTCAGATAAATCTTTTGATAGATTGATTTTTCATCAATTCCAAAGAACAGGCCAACGATTGCCATTAAGAACATACTTAAGATTGTAACAATGCTATACTGCCAGCCTGGCCTTTTTCGCTTTATTATCATTATATGATGGCTCGTCAAATTGCCAATGCCCAATACCAGGGCAAAGGCAGATAATACTACAACCCACTGATTGATAATGCTATTAAACTGCTGGGAAACTGGATGGGGAATAAAAAACTGGAAGACCATCATTATGCCCATTATGAGACAGATTGCTAATGGCAATATGGTTTTCATTGCACCCTCAATATTGAAATCAGATTAATTTTAACAAATGAAAGTAAGGTCAATAATACAAGCATTAAAAGGACCAAAAACTTTCCTGTATCCTGTGCCCGCAGGGATGCGACCAGAACTGGTTCCCGTGTTAAATAAGCAGATGCGGCATATACTTCTTCTCCAAGAAGTGTATAATCACACGCAGTGACAAAGAACGGTAATTGCAGAACCTGGTCAGTGCCGGCAATCTGCACTGCGCCGATCTGGTTACCAGTTTCTGCCATTAAAAGAGATTCAGCAAAAAATGGTCCAATGAAAAAATTTGTTGCCGGTCGCTCCCTGAGGATAATACCATTTATTGCTGCTGCATAACCGAATTGGGATTCGGTCAGATAACGAACATAATCATCATTAAATTTATCAATTTTACCCTGGCTGATGAACGCCTGTTTAACCACTTCCCTTGCTACAGTATAGACGACCGGATAGCAATTTACCACAATCAGAGGGTTTTCATAAATTGCTGCTTTTTTGGCAAGTTCACCAAGGATATTCATTGAGGCAATGGTTGATGGAAAGTCAATGTCACCTAAGCCCGGGACATAAACGATTGGTTTTCCCATTTCAGTTGCCCTGCCTACTGCCTCTTCTATTGCATCAAGTCCGGTAATCTTTCTGATAAACAATTTTGTTCCTTTTTTTGCCCACACCATAAATAGTATCAAAAAAGACGAAAATACTATAATCGCTATTAACACATTCAATCTTCCTTTATGGAAAAATTGGGGAGATGATTGAACAGCATTACTTATTGTATGATAATAAAGGCTATCCTGTTTCTGGACCGCAATGAGATAGATATACTTTTCATTGTCATTTACACTATTATCTTCATAACTTGTGGCTAATGGTCCGGCAAACCCTATCTTTTTAAATGAAGTATCTGTAACAGTGCGACGGAATATTACATAGCCGTCAATAAGGGTATCGCCTATTTGTTTCCAGTTAAGACTAATACATGAACCAGCATCATTTGGACGGTCACAAACAGTAAAATTTTCTAAGGAAAGAGAAAAAATAATAAATAGCCACACACCATATTTTAGCCAAAAAAAGCAGTATGTCAATTAAATTGAAGATGTGTAGCTGGAATGAAAAAAAATTTGCACATTGAATTTACTATCATCCATTTTACAATTTGACAATTGTAGAATGGTCGAACTGATTACTAATTTGATTACCAATATTTTAGACATTAGAAAAAACATAATCCTCGCTATCGCTCGGAAAAATCCGAATGACTCTTGTAAATCGTTAGACGGCTGTCGGTTGCGAAATGCGTTTCGTATAACAGCGTCGTTTGTCGTTGGACAGTTTCGCCGCCCGCATGCGATGATGAAAAATAGATAGACCAAAAAGGCCAGACAGACTAAATAGACCAAAAATGACCATGGCCTATAACCATACCGGTGGCCACGACCTATAACCACCGACTATTTTTTGGAATAGGGACTTTAGTCCTGTGAGAAAAATAAAATGCCTAAAAGTCCAAAATACCTAAATACCTAAAAATAAAAATGCCTTATGATAGAAAAAGGGTGATAATGGGTTATCAAGGGAAATCAGGGGGAATCAGGGGATGGGAGGATATGTGGATTTAAAGTGTGAAGAGCTGGCCCTAACAGATTCTTGGCAGGCCTTCTGCCTCAAGTTGTAAGAGTGGCCTTAATCCGCCAATGTTTGTGCGTAACCATACTCCAGAAAGGTCTTTTTTTATTTCACCTATTACCCGGGCATTTTTCCCGAGAGGATATTTTTTTAAAAAAGATAAAACTGCTTTGGTATGACTGCTATCAATTACTGCAATAAATTTACCTTCATTTGCAATGTATAGTGGGTCAAGTCCAAGAATCTCACAGGCACCTTTTACCTCAGGTTTTACAGGGATATCGGTTTCGTTAATGACAACGCCCCATTCTTTTTTTTCTGCAATCTCATTTAAAATCGCAACGACACCGCCCCTGGTGGGGTCGCGCATAAATTTTATGTTAAAATCTTTTTGAAATAATTTATTGGTGATAATATTTAATGGTGCGCAATCGCTTTTAAAGTTTGCCTTTAAATTTAGGTTCAACCGCTGATTCATTATCGCAATGCCATGGTCACCAATTGTGCCGCTGATAATGACCTTGTCACCGGGCTTTATCTCTTCAACTCCTAAATGTTTTTTGATCGTGCCGATGCCCGAGGTCGTGATAAAAATCTTATCTGCCTTCCCTCTCTCCACCACCTTCGTATCACCGCACACCACGCGCACCCCGCTCTTTTTCGCAGTTGCTGATGCAGATTTTAAAATTTTTTCCAATGCAGAGAATTCCAAGCCTTCTTCAAGAATTAGAGAAAAAGAGATATATTGTGGGATTGCTCCTTTCATTGTCAGGTCATTTATCGTGCCACAGATTGAAAGTTTGCCAATATCTCCACCTGGAAAAAATATGGGATTTATCACATAGGAATCTGTAGTAAAGGCGATGTTCTTTTTCTTGATATTTAGTTCTGCAGAGTCTTCAAGTTTTTTTAATGCCGGGTCAGGAAAGTATTTTAAAATTAAATCTTTTATTAAACGATTAGTTAATAAGCCACCTGAACCATGCCCCAAGCTTATTTTTCTATCTTTCATAATCAATGTAGATTATATCCAAGAACCGCACCGGCAGGAGGTAGTAGTGTAATTGTAATTCCGATAATCCTGGGCCAGGGTTTACTATTGCTGGATTCATAGTAAGAAAAAGCAGCAGAACTTATCAATGCCCCAATCCCTGCACCAATTGCAGATTTCCACCATGAGCCGCGCTCTTTAAACAACTTTCCTGTAATTGTTGTGGTTGTGCTGGTAAAGAGCATATTAGATGCGGTGTACAAGGGGATTATATTCTGTGGTTCAATATATTCGTAATTAAAAGAATAAAAGTAAATGCTGCTCAAAAAAGAGAGTCCCAATCCAATACATCCACCCATACCTTCAAATGTATATATCCCTGTCTGCCTGAAGAATTTATTACTATCCCAGTTATAACCAACCACTGCGCCGTATGCTGGAAATACCGTATATTCTACACCGAATCTATGGTAATTATACTCAATAAAAGAAACAAATATACTTGCAATACCTGCGCCGATTGCTGCTTTGTACCAATTGCCTTTTTGATTAAAGAGTTTTCCTGTTAAATGTGTGGCAGCAGTGCTTGTCGTCGTAGTAAGTAGGGCATAGCCGATACCAGAGAACCAGCGTTCAGGTCCTTTTTTCCATTGTTCCTCAGTGTTGAAAGAATACAGGCTGAAATGGGATACTAATGCGCCCGCTTCGGCTGCGATAAATTCAAAACCATAGTTTAACACAGAATTCTGTAATCTCTGGTTCACATAAAGATTTTCATCCTGCAATTTGAATTGCTGAATATACCCATTGCTATGATTTATTGCCAAAAAAATTATGATTACCATAGATCTCCAATAAAAATATATTATTTCGCTTGCAGCCAGTCAATTGCCCTCTTTATTTCAAATTCAACATCGCCTGGAATTGTGTGGCCATAGCCCGCATACGCCTGAAAACTTACACTGATGCCAGCATTGATTAATGCCTTTAATCCATATAGATTCGCTTCTACCCTGTATTCAGGTTCATCTTCACCTATCATTACTACAAATTTTATCCCTTTTTCTTTTGCCATATCTACATATTGATTAAAGGTTGAATCATAAAAGCCCGCAACTACAATAACACCTTTAAACAGGTCTGCATCCTTTAATCCAAGATAATAAGCAGTTGTGCCTCCCTGAGAAAAACCTAAAAGGATTATCCGTTCTCTATCAATTCGGTAGTGATTGTCCATAAATTGAATCGTCTCAATTACTCTTTTTTCTGCATCTTCAAATTCTGACCAGCCAAAACTTGTCTTGCCCATAATATACGGACCATAGGGACAGCAGAGAATGTATTCTGTGGCATTGGAAATTTTTTGCAGGGCTTTTGAAAAGTCTTCAGGATTACTACCCCAGCCATGCATGGCAATGATTAAGGGATAAACCTTGTTTGTATCATAATTTTCCGGCAGGGTTGTGAGCGGTTCAAATACCTGACCTTTGAGTTGTTTAAGTAATTTGTTCGCCTTGGCAAGCAATCTTTTATATTCTTTTGTTTCCCTGATATTATTTAAATCTTCATCTTCATCAAATGAATATAAACCCAGGTCAATTGCCTCATTGAGCCATTTTAATGCTTCAGTTTTGTTATTCATTAAACTGTAGGAGCAGGCAATATTGTAAGTCACTGCAGTATGGCCTGGTCTGAATCTTAATACAGATTTATAGTTATCAATGGCGCTCTGGTATTCTCCTTTGGTTAATGCAGTATTTGCCATCTGCAGATAGACCCTTGCCGAATCAATCTCTTCTGCTTTTAAAAAAAGAAATGGAATAAATATTAATATAAAAATTTTAATTCTATTAATTATCATATTATCTCCTTTTTTAAAGTTCCAGTTCATAGGTGTCCCTTAAAAATCCCCGGGCATTGAAATTTTCTTTGAATCTTCCAAGCCCCCAGTTCGGTTCCATATTCAGGGTGAATGTGCCCAGGTCAAGGTATTTGTAGCCTTTTAACCTTCCCCATTTAATCACTTCGTAGAACAGAATATTAACTGGACGATATGCCTGGTAATGTGCATTATGGCTGATATAGAAGGCAAGAATTACCCGTGGATTTGTTACAAAAACGACCATTCCACCAATCATTTTTTCTTTGAGATAGACACCAAATAAAATTATCTCATCAGGAAAAAGATTTTTTAATTTCAAAAGTTCGGGCAGGGTATGGGTTGGTGAAACATTGTGGCGCATGCCAAGATTATTTTTTAATATTTCGTAGTATTGAGCATAGTCATCAGAAATCTTTACCTTGAGCCCCTCACGCATAGCCTTTTTTGTAGAACGTCGTGCATCAGGATGAAATGTTAAAAGTGGTTCTGCCACGTCAAGGGGTATGACTGCGGTAATCTCTCTTTTACGGTATTTAAATCCATGGCGCATCAATGCGAAATCAATATACTGATGCGGTTCCTGGTAATAAATCAACGGCGTCTGGGTCAATACCAATTTTTTAATACCTTCTTTTTTTAGATATTCTAACAAGTGTGTCACGCAGAGATAGATTTCATGAATGCCTAATCCGTTTTTTAACACAAATCCACCATAGGATGCACCTTTGTGCGAAATGAAAGATTTGTCTTCCACTACTGCAGGAACTAAGGCAATGGTATTTCCTTTTTCTTTAATGAGTAAATTATTGCTCTTAAAGCGTCCTGGTGGATGGTAACTTAAAAACTTGAGGGTGTGAAAGATTGTCCCATTGTTTGCCTGATGGACAAATTCCTCCCATTCAGGGTGGTTCTTTTCTGTGAAGGCACATACTTCCATAATCATATTGTATTCAAAACAATCACAATGTCAACCTAATTTCTTTTTCTCATCAATTGACAATCTAAAATTTTTTGCTATAATCAACAAGTGCAAACAGAATTGATGGTTTCCGTGGTTATTCCAGTTTATAATGAGCGTGATAATATAGAAAGATTGCTCCAGGCAGTAAAAGCAGTTCAACTTAAAAAAGAACTTATTGTTGTAGATGATTTTTCCACGGATGGCACAAGAGACTATTTAAAAAAATTGAACGATGTAAAGGTTGTATTTCATGAAAAGAATATGGGCAAGGGTGCTGCTATTCGCACTGGATTGAAGTATGTGAGTGGTGATGTGGTAATTATCCAGGATGCTGATTTAGAATATTCGCCTGAGGAGTATCCAAAACTCCTCAAACCCATTTCTGCTGGTTTTACAAGGGTAGTTTATGGCTCAAGAATTCTGGGCAAAGGCAAGTTTTTAAAAAAGAGTTATTTTGCCAATCGTGTATTAACCCTGCTTACCAATCTTATGTTTCACGGGCACATCACAGATATGGAGACCTGTTATAAAATGGTTGACCGCAGATTGCTCCAGAGTTTGAATCTTGTATCATCAAGATTTGAAATAGAACCAGAGATTACCTGCAAATTATTGAGAAGAAAGATTAAGATTTTTGAAGTTCCTGTTTCTTATTATGGTCGCAAGGCAGGTAAAAAGATTGGTGTAAAGGATGGCATCCAGGCGATATGGAACATTTTGAAATGGAAGATTATCAAATGAATCTATTTTATAGAAATTGGGATTTTGAATTTGGCGTTTGTAATTTGGGGTTTTTGCAATGAGAGTTCTCTTTGTTGCCACGGCATTCCCTCGCTATGAAGGTGATGTCATCACACCCTGGATGACCGAACTTATTAAGCGGCTGAGCAACAAAGGTATTGAAATTTCAGTTTTTACATCAAGTTACAAAGGAATGGGTAACCAGGTCTGGCATAACATTAATGTATACAGATTCAGGTATTTTTTAAAAAAATACGAAAGGCTGACCCATGAAGAGACAGCAGTGGACAAATTCGGCAAAGGCGGGTTGAATGTAGTGTTGAGTTTTTTCTATCTACTGTTTGGCACGATTGCCATTGCCCGGCTTGTGCGAAAGAAAAAATTTGATATTGTCCATATCAACTGGCCCTTTCCCCACATCATCTTTGGACTGTGTGCAAAGGCATTTTCCCGCTGTTGTATCTTTGCTACATTTTATGGTCTTGAGATCCGCTGGTTAAAGAAAAAATTTCCTTTTTTTGTCAAACCCTTTGCCTGGTTAATAAACCGTGCTGATGTCATCACCGCAATCTCAAACCATACCGCAAGCGAATTAAAAGGGATTGTTAAAAAAGATATTCCAGTTATTCCCTTTAGTATTACTGTTGAGTCAAAGGTTGCTGAACTATCAGATGAACATTACATATTGTTTGTTGGTCGGCATGTTGAGCGAAAGGGTGTGCACATATTGATTGATGCATTTAGACAAATCTACAAGGATATTCTCCATAATGTAGTTATTATCGGCGATGGTCCAGAACGGAAAAACTGGGAAAAAATGGCTGCAGACTATGGATTGACAAAAAGAATTGTATTCACGGGCTGGGTTTCAACTGAAGAGCTATATAAATACTATCAGAATTGTAGTTTTTTTGTTTTGCCCGCCACTTATGATAAACATGGTGATACAGAAGGGCTCGGTGTAGTTATGATTGAAGCAATGGCTTATTCTAAACCCGTGATTGCATCAAATGTGGGTGGCATCACTGATGTTGTGATTGATGGGCTTAATGGGCTACTCGTTCCGCATAATGACCCTGAGGCACTTGCTTATGCAATTAAAAGACTTGCACTGGATAAGACATTGTGTAGAAAACTTGGCGAAAATGCCAAACAGAGTATTGACGAAAAGTTTAATTGGGATAAAATAGTATTGAGATTAATGGAGTTATATGAAGCAAATCATTGAAGCATTATTGATAGCAACTGATGCACCTCTAAGTGTGGATAGAATTGCGGATATTGTCAATTGCCCGGCTGAAGAGGTCAGAAGTCATATTGAAACGCTGAATCAGGAATACAAAGAAACAGGTCGGGCATTTGAAATAAAAGAGGTGGCAGGTGGGTTTCAAATTTACACATTACCTGAATATGCTGACTTTGTGGGTAAACTAAAACAGAAAAAAGAGAAGTTATCAAAGGCAGCACTGGAAACACTTGCAATTATTGCCTATCACCAGCCTATTACCCGTGCCGAGGTTGAAAAGGCAAGGGGTGTGGATTCTTCGTATATCCTTGAGAGCCTTCTGGAAAAAGGGTTGATAAAGACCTGCGGCAGATTACCCACACCCGGCAGGCCAATAAAATATAGCACCACCAATGAATTTTTGAGATATTTTGGCATAAGGGATTTGAGCGAATTGCCCAGGGAAGAAGATTTTGCTGAACCCGCTATTGAAACTCCGATGATTTCACAATCAGAACAGGAAAAGGCTGTTGAACAAAAACAGGAAAAGGTTGACGAATCCATAGAAGAAGAATTTAAAGACATCCAAGATTAATGTCAGTAAAAGAAGAAGTCAGGCAGTTTTTAAAAAATTATCGGGTAAAAATTGTTGGTTTTGGTAAAATTCCAACGACCGTAGAAAAATTTGAAATAACCGAAAATTATCCGCGTGTAATTGTGTTCGGTTATCAAATAGCAAAGAGTATCCTGAACACTATAAAAGATAGCCCCACGCTCATTTATAAACAGCACTATAAAACAGTAAACTGGCTCCTTGACCAGACCGCATACCATCTTGTGCAATTCATTGTAGATAAAGGGTTTAATGCTCTGGCAATTCCTGCTTCACAGACCGTAGACTGGCAAAATCAGAAAGGGCACATCTCTCATAAATTACTTGCCCTGGAATCAGGCTTGGGTTATATTGGCAAAAGCGGGCTACTTGTCAATCCCCAATTTGGGGCACAGGTGCGCTATGTTTCGGTTCTTACTGACATTGAATTTGAACCAGATGAAAAGATATTGGGTGATTGTGGTAATTGTAGAAAATGTATTATTGCCTGCCCTGCTGGCGCGATCAGCGAGCAGGGCTTAGATTTAAAAAAATGTCTGACAAAAGTAAAAGAATTTTCCCGGATGCCGGGTATTGGACAATATATCTGTGGAGTTTGTGTCCGGGTGTGTAATGGCAGAGATTAAAGAACCTCAAAAAGTTTTAGCATTTGCCGGATTGATATATATTAGTGATTTTGATATTTATTCTGCACTTGATGGATTGAAGGAATTGGTGGGTGGGGTCATTAAAAAATCTGATATTTTTCCTTTCATCCATACCACATACTACACAAAGGAAATGGGCGAAGGTCTTTTGCGTCAGTGGGTATTATTTGAAAAATTAATCAGTCCGGATTTACTTATAGATTTGAAGCATAAGAGTAATGAGATTGAAAAAAAATTTTTGAATGAAAATGGTGGGAGAAAGATAAATATCGACCCGGGTCTGGTTTCTCTGAGTAGCATCATCCTTGCCTCAACAAAGAATTACGCACACAGGATATACCTGGGCAGGGGCATATACGCAGAAGTTACGCTAATTTATAAAGACCGTCAATTCCGACCCCTTGAATGGACATATCCAGACTACCAGGAAGATTCTGCATTAAGATTTTTTTCCGAATCGCGCATTGTACTAAAAAATTTGCAGTATGAATATAAATATAACCAATGAAAGTGTAGTAAAGGTTGATAAAACAAGAAATTGTTGCAAATTAAAAGATAGTTTTGTTAAATTCTAAGGCACATTACCCTTGACTTTATGACTTTATGGGATAAAATTTATATTATATGAATAAGGATTTATTTTCACAGAATCTAACCATTTTTAAATCCGAACCGTCTGCTGATTTAAGTAATACAATTATTAAAGAATTATTAGAAAAATACATCATCAAAGATTTCAATGATTGGTCCGGAGTTGAAGCGGATTTGATATTAACTGATCCACCATTTGGAATAGATTTCAGTGGCAAACAAACAAATTATCATAGAAATGTAAATAATGTTGTGGCTGGTTATGTAGAATGGAAGACTTCAGAATATGGAGGAAAAATTCAACAATTATTAGAATGTATTAAAAATAATTTAAAAAATAATGGCCAAGCTTTAATCTTTTCAGGATGGAACAACAGTAATATAATCCATAACATAATTATGAAGTTTAATGGATTGGAATTAAAAGGAAAAATGTACTGGACTTATAACTTTGCACCGGTTTGCAGAAAAAGACCCTCTCATAATGTTTATGAAATTTACTGGGTCACCAAAGGTGAAAAGTGGACATTCAAAAATAGATGCTCTACCCACCATTGTCAGTATGGAGAACCCAATCTATCAACCTTGAATTTTAAAAGAGATTATAAAGTAAATATGCCTAAATATCCGACACGGTTGCCATTTAAATTATTACAATGTTTGATTGAGCATTTTTCTAATAAAGGAAATCTAATCTTTGACCCTTTGTGTGGAAGCGGAATGGTCGGTGTTGTTTCATATATATTGGGGCGGGATTTTATTATGGGTGATTTAAATCCCAATGGGAAATTTGTCTTTGAACACCTGCTGGATTATTATCTAAACAAAAACGGTCTAATAATGGATGTCAAAATAAGCACCTGGTGGAAAAATAAAAAACATAGGAATAAAAAATGAGAAATAAAGAGTTTTTGAGATTATCAAAGGAAATTGCTGAGAAGATAAAAAATATTCCACTCATCTGGGATGGTATAAATTCTATTTTGGCGATGAAAAAATCAGGATTTCTGCATTGGAAACAAATGGAGTGGATTGGTTGGTACTTCCAATTTTTGTGTGAAAATTTTTTGAAAGAGCTTATACAGATGCCAGAACCTAAATTTGGTAATGTAAGATTTGATGGTTTTTATAAAATAGCCTGGGATTTTAAAGCTCACGCTATTAATACAAGTAGTCATCAAATAATAGTTAATGATAATGAAGCACCAGCGAAGGCAATTGAAAGATATGGTTGTGTGGGAGTAATACTTGCTATGGGTAAAGTAGAATATAACGATGAAAAAAGAACATTTCAAAAATGGCATGAAGAGCTCAAGGGTGGAAAATCTAAATACGAGTTGGAAAGGATTAAGAGAGGTGCCTGGTCAAGATTAAGGAAAACAGAATTTGATTTAGAGCAAATTTCTTTTATTAGAATAGATGATGATGTCCTTGTCAAATGTGGTTCATTTCAGCAGGATTTTAGAAATGCCCATGGAAAACCAAGACGAAAAAAAGTTTTATTAGACTTAGAAAAATTAGATGAAGAAATAGTATACTTTCTTAATCTGAATTATAGATAGATGAACATAAGAGCATTGAACTTAACAGATAGGGATAATTGAAAAAAATGCCGGATAAGGAGTGAATATGTTTGAATTAGCAGTTCAGGGAAATTTTTCTGCTGCCCATCAGGTAAAGGGCTATAAAGGTGATTGTGCTGATGTGCATGGCCATACCTATAGGATAGAAGTTAGGGTGGAGGTTAAGAATCTTGATAAGCTTGGTATGGCAATGGACTTCCGAAAGGTAAAATTGGTTCTGAAAAAAATTCTTTCGGAACTTGACCATAAAAATCTCAATCGTCTGCCGTTTTTCAGAAGGCATAATGCCACTACCGAGTGGATTGCAGTATATATCTATCAACAAATAAAGAAAAAAATAAAGAGTGTAAAATCAATTACAGTCTGGGAAGGCTTGGAAAATTCAGTAACATATTCAGAATAAAAAATTTAATACAGAGAATCAGATCTACAATGAATCAAAAAATAAAAATTTTATATTTTACGAATGGTCAATAATTTTCACAGAGCCCGCGTCTGCATCCAATTCAATCTCCTGTCCATCTTTTATGATTGAACTTGCGCCTTTAATAACAACTGCTGGTATACCGATTTCCCGTGCTACAGTTGCTGCATGACAGACAGAACCTCCAACCTCAATAATGACACCTGAGGCGATTGAGAATAATGGTGTCCAGGCAGGGTCAGCGTGGTGGGTGACAAGTATTTCGCCATTTTTCAATTTATCGCTTTCTTTTAGGTCTTTAATGATACACGCCCTTGCCCGCACTTTACCAAAGCTTAATGGTTCACCATACATAATATTTCTGTCAGGTAGAGCAGCACTGAGCCGTTCACCACTTTCATAAATTATATCAGGAACCGATGCCTGCTTGAATGAATGCCATTCCTCCCTTCTATTTTCAATGAGTTTAATAACTTCAGAATTTTTAAGTTTTTTATCAGCATTTTTTTTCAATTCATCAAAGGAGAGAAAGAATATATCCCTTTTTTCATTTAGAAAACCTTCTCTTTTTAGAAGTTCCGCAATTGCAAATAGTTGTTCTTTTATCTTTGCCATCTGCTTGAAATAATAGTGTTTGCCATTCTCTCTTAATGGAATATATACCTCAAGCATGGGCAGGAATAATTTTACAATCGTCTTTGCGCAGGGCTTTATAGTATTGAGGATATTATTGATAATTCTTTTTCGGTCAGTAGAAATGGTATCCTTTCTGGGTGCGATGAGTAAACGCATTACAATCTCAGGGTCTTCAGCATAGGTTTTATTTGCAATATCAAACTCTCCAGGACCGCGATGTCCAAATTCTTTAATAAATTGGTCAAATGCAGTTTTGAATGCATTGTCTTTTTCATATAATTTTTTTATTGAATAGATATTAATATCACTTAGTTTTTTTCTTGCGAGATAAGCCAATTCATCAATTTTTTTAATGATCAAAACCGTATTATCTATTATTCCTGAAGCACACTTACGGGCTATTGCCCTGCCTTTTTTGCCAAGGCGCCAGCCGAGTATCCGTTCAAGAATGATAAGGTAAAATAAACTCAAAAATAGACCGCCAAAATATTTTTTTGCAAAATTTTCTAAGGCAATCCAGTTTTCAATGTTCTTCACTCCCTGGCTCAGGTCATTTGAAATTGCCATCTGCTGGACTGTTTGTTCAAATTTAAGATTTGTATTATGAGTTCTCCGTGGAAATGTGCGATAGAAAAAGAAACTTTTAATAATAAAATTTGTTAGACGGAAAAAGGAGATTATGCTAAATATGAAGGAGTGGAATGGCGATAATAAAGCAGGAATACTGTTAAGGTCAACGGACTTAAAGGCGAGCGCCATCTGTGGGTCAAGATTTTTATTTGATTCAAGCAAGTCAAGGAATGGTGAAATTACCCTACCATAGGCAATGGCATTATTTATGTTCCAGTATAATCTTCCTGATAGGTTTTCCACTGGCGGAAATTTTTGAAATTTCTCCCTACTTACAGGAAAGCCAAAGACATCAAGGATAATCATTGGAAAAAGAAAGTTCTCAAAAAATGACCACATTAATGGTGAAATTGGGTCCGGAATGGTCTCACGCACATTGACATTGCACCATACTTTTCCTTTTCGTGTTGACTCTGCCCTGTTTACAGAAATCGGTCTTGATTGTAGTATATAGAGATTACTGTTTTCAATTGCCCACTCAATTTCCTGCGCCGCGTTGAAAAATGTTTCTATCTTTTTAGCGGATTGCGTTAGTTGTTTGATTTGTTTAATGCTTAATAAGTTTTCTCCATAATGTTCAATAATCTCATCTGATTTTAGGCGATAGCGTGTTGGTGTAATGAGCCCGGAAAGGAGTTTGTCACCCAGACCTGAACAACATTCTATTAGCATTTCATTTATTGAATAAGGGCTCTGTGTAATTAATACACCACTTATTTCTGGGATTAACTGATGTTGTATAATAACCGCCATTGCTCCACTTTTTATATTCATTTGCTTTAAATATGATTCCACCTTTTTTGAATACACTGATTCCCAGATATTAATAACTGCCTTAATTCCACTTTCAGTATCTCTAATGCCAAGAAATGTTTTATACATTCCTGCGAATGTTGCACTGCTGAGGTCTTCTGCGATGCCTGAAGACCTGATTGCAACTGTGCCATTTTTTAAAAAAGATTCAAGTATGTCCCGTATTTGTTCTTCAATTTCAGGGCTAATAGTTTTATGCAGATGATAATAATTGAATGCCTCGGTATTGATGGCAGCAAATTCAGGGATGGAGAATTTATCCTTTAATAAAAATAAATTCCACGCCTTTGCTCCAACTTTTTCCAGAACTGCCTCATCAAGTCTATTGGTTATATAATGATGCTTCACTTCTCTATGTTGCTCACCCTTAATATTACTCCAATCATAATGATATTTTACTTTGTGTCAATATCACATTATGATGGTTATTGGTTATAGGGCGTGGTCATTTGCCTTCCCTTAAAAATATTGGTGGTTTAAATAGAAAATAAAAAGTTAAGAGGACTCCGAAATAGATACTCTTGACTCGCGAGGAGAAATATTTATAATTTTATATGAAACCGACCAGTATTATTCTACTCTCAGGTGGTCTTGACTCTACAGTGAGTGCAACAATTGCTGTGAAAAAGACCAAGTCACTTTTTGCCTTGACCATTGATTATGGCCAGCGTGCAGCAAAGATGGAAATTCTGGCATCAAAAAAAATTTGTAAAATACTGAAGATAAAACATAAAATTTTGAAATTACAATTCTTTAAGGAATTTAAAAAATGTCAGTTAATTACCAATTACCAATTACAAATTACTAAGCAAAAAATTCTGGTGAAGAATTTTTTGCGCTTAAAAGATATCTGGGTGCCCAATCGTAATGCCCTATTTATTAATGTGGCTGCCTGTTTTGCTGAATACTATAAAGCCGATTTGATTGTTACTGGATTCAATTTTGAAGAGGCAAGGGAATTTCCTGATAACCGAAAAGAATTTATTGATGCAATAAATAGAATGCTGGGGTTCAGCACGCTGAGAAAAATAAAGGTTATAAGCTATGTAGCAAATTATACAAAGAAAGAGATTTATCAACTCGGTTTAAAATACCGGGCACCACTTACGCATATCTATTCCTGTTATTTGGGTGGCAAAAAGATGTGTGGTAGATGTGCTTCTTGTTTGAAACTCAAATCTGTAGCACGAAAATTTTTCCAATAGTGTAATAAATCGGGAACCATATTCTTCATTGAGAGTTATTGCAATTATTGACAATAAAAATAATATATATATAATATGCTATGGATGCGGCAGGGTTTAGAGAGATATACGAGACAATGCAAAAAAACATAGAAGAGATTAAAACTATCTCCAGCAAGATTAACCGCTATAGTTCTGAAGATAAAATCCGTCAAAGTGAAAAGATTAAATATCTCTTTTATGGTTTAACCAAAACCCTTGTTGATGTGGGAAACAAAATTATCGTGGAAAATGATTATCGCACACCATTAAATAATGCAGATGTGTTTATCAGCCTTGCTGAGCACGATATAATTGCATCCAGCCTTGTGCCGGGTATTAAAAAAGCAGTACTGGTAATACCCAGGGTTATGCAGAGTAATGCCGATGAAGTTTTTACAATCATTAAAGAAAGCATGGAATCAATCTGTAAATGTCTTGACTCGTTTGTGGTGTATTACGACCTGAAAGGTAAAGGCTAATACATTGAAGATTTTTTATTCTGTTGCAGTCTTTATTTTTGGTGCAGCCATTGGCAGTTTTTTGAATGTTCTTATTTATCGCATCCCCCGCGAACTTTCCATTGTTAGACCCGGGTCTTTTTGCCCCCATTGCAAAAAACCTATCCATTGGTATGAAAATATCCCGTTAATCAGTTTTTTGTTTCTCGGTGGCAGGTGCAGTCAGTGTAAAAATCCTATATCTTTTCAGTATCCATTTGTAGAACTATTAACCGCACTACTCTTATTATGGTCATTCTACAAATTTTCTTTTAAGATTGATTTTTTCTTTTTGGCACTCTTTTTTATAATACTGGTAGTCATTTCAGGCATTGATTTTACGCACCAGGTTATCCCTGATATCTTTTCAATCCCCGGTATATTTATTGGATTAATTTATCAGTTTCTGAACCATAATTTTTTATCAGGTTTGATTGGGATGTTATTTGGTGGAGGCCTTATCCTTTTGGTAAGGGTTTTGGGTGGCTGGGCATACAAGAAGGAGGTAATGGGAATGGGTGATGTCTATCTCGTTGGCCTGATTGGTGCATTTACAGGATTCCCTTTGATAATTTCCGCAATATTTATTGCCGCCCTTATCGGCTCAATCTTTGGAATTATTTATCTAGGTATAACCCATAAAAATAAAGATAATCCTATACCATTCGGACCTTTTTTGAGCATTGGTGGAGCAATTGTTATCATACTACAAAAACAGATTATTGGATTTTTAAGAATTTTAGGTATCTATTTTTGATTACATTTTCTTTGCTTTAGAAGTTTTTCTACAGAAAGGGTATTTACTACATCATCCTTTTCCAGCCAGCCCCGCCGGCAGGTAGCAACACCAAATTTCATCCATTTTAATTCATCAATACCATGGGCATCTGTGCCAATACTGACTTTGATACCGAGTTCCTTACAGCGTTTTAAATTTACATCGTTCAGGTCAAGACGGTCAGGATAGGCATTACATTCAAGAAAAGTTTTTGTTTCGGCTGCCTTTTTCATAACCTTTTCAATATCAAGGACATAGCCTTCGCGTTTTGATATCAACCTGCCCGTAGGATGACCGATTATATCAACATAAGGGTTTTCCATAGCAGAGCAGAGCCTTTCTGTAACATTTTTTGAAAATCCCTGGTGAATGGAAGCCACAACCATATCAAACATCTTCAAAATTTTATCCGGATAATCGAGCCTTCCATCAGCAAGAATGTCCACCTCAATACCTTTAAGGATCTTAAAATTTTTAAATTTTTTGTTTAAATTATCAATCTCTTCCCATTGTTTATAAATGCGTTCCACTTCCATACCGTGGGCATATTTTGCCGAGCGTGAATGGTCAGTCACAAGGATATATTCATAACCCAGTTCCTGTGCAATTGTGGCAAGTTCTTCAATTGTTGCGGTAGAATCTGAATAATTGGAGTGCATTTGTAGGTCACCTTTTATATCAGATAATTCTAAAAGAACGGGCAAGCTATTTTTCAATGCAGATTCAACTTCGCCACGGTCTTCTCTTAATTCTGGAGGTATCCATTGGAGCCCCAGTGCTTTGTATATATCTTCTTCATTCTCTCCGGCAATGGCTTTATCTCCTTTAAATAATCCATATTCATTCAATTTCCATTTTTTACTTACGGCAATACCCCGCAATTTAACATTGTGTGCCTTTGAACCAGTGAAATACTGTAATGCTGCACCATAGGACTTTCTATCCACAATCCTGATATCCACTTGCACACCACCCTCTACGATAATTGAACTTTTTGTCTCTCCTGCAGATAATACCTGTTCTGCTTTTGGATATTGAGTAAAAGTTTCTACTATCTTTTTGTGGTCTTTGCCAGTCACCAGTATATCAATATCGCCAATAGTTTCCTTCCATCTGCGCAATGAACCGGCTGGCGAAATCTTTGAAACAGGGGCATTTTTTTTGAGGTATTCAACCACGCTTGAGGCGATGCTTTCTGCGACCGCAATTGATAATCGCTCATGGCTCCGTTCATATAATTCAATACCCTTTTTTATGTTTTCCACTTTTTTTTCTCCCATCTGCGGTAGTTTAGCAAGACTGCCATCTTCAATTACTTTTTTTAAATCTGCTAAATTCTTGACACCGAGATGTTTATTTGCCAGGGCAAGGGTCTTGGGTCCGAGATTCTGGATATTGAGCAATTCAAGGAGCGCAGGGGGAATATCTTTTGTTGCTTCAAGATATTTTTGCATTTTGCCGGTCTTTAGATATTCTTCAATCTTTTTTGCCATACCTTCACCAATGCCGGCAAGGTTTTTTAATCTGTTGGTTTTTAAAAGTTCTTCAATATCTTCAGTCAGCTCATCAATGATTCTTGCTGCCTTGCGATATGCTACAACTCGGAATACATTTTCTCCTTTATATTCAAGGGCGTCGGCAATCTGATTAAAGATACTGGCAATCTCTTTATTTTTTTTCATTAGTTAAATTATATTTACGCAGGTGTGGTTGTCAAGATAAGGGATTTTTATCGGGCGACAAAATTTGTTACACTTGCAAAAAATTAAAAAATTGTTATAATTCTGAAAATGATAGAAAAGGCAGTTGAGATTTTAAAAGATACTGAAAGATTGTTTGCTCTTACTGGTGCTGGCATTTCAGCAGAAAGCGGCATTCCTACTTTTCGTGGTAAGGATGGTCTGTGGAAAAATTATTCAGCCACTGACCTTGCTACACCTGAGGCATTTATTAGAGATCCAGAACTGGTATGGGAATGGTATCGCTGGCGACAGGGAATAATTCTCAAAGCAAATCCCAATCCTGCGCACTATGCCCTGGTAGATTTAGAAAATCATTTTATTGAATTTTTTCTCTTGACTCAGAATGTTGACAATCTTCATCAACGTGCTGGCTCAAGGAATGTTTATGAATTGCATGGCAATATTTTTTTTACACGATGTTCTCAGTGCAATAAAATTGATAACATTGAAAATGCAAAGTTTGACCCCCTGCCCCATTGTGAATGCGGAGGTCTGTTAAGACCTAATGTTGTCTGGTTCGGTGAATCCATTCCCCAGGATATCTGGCAGGAATCAATAAAATTCTTAAGTTCGGCTGATTGCGCAATAATCTGCGGGACATCAGGCGTGGTCTGGCCCGCGGCAGCAATACCAGAGATTGCCAAAGATTATGGAGTAAAGACCATAGAAATAAATTTAGAGGCAACGCCCATAACACCGGTTGTTGATGTCAGCATATTATCGCCAGCAGGCAAAATTTTGCCAGAGATTGTAAAAAGACTAAAAAAATAAATTAAAAAACGGCTACTTGACTTTTCATAGAATTTCAGTATAATTATAGTCTATGAAAACAAAGGTTTTAAAGAAATCTGAAATAAAACATAATTGGTATGTGATTGATGCGCAGAATAAGATTCTGGGTAGAATGGCAACAAGAATTGCCAGAATCTTAATGGGTAAAGGCAAACCACAATATTCACCCAATGTGGATTGTGGGGATTATGTGGTTGTCTTGAATGCTGATAAATTTAAGGTTACTGGTAATAAAATGGAAGATAAAATCTATTATCGGCATTCTTTTTATCCAGGTGGCTTAAAAGCAATAAATTTGAAACTTATGCTGGAAAAAAATCCAAAGAGGGTAATATATCACGCAGTGAGTGGTATGTTGCCTAAAAATAAGTTTCGTGCGCGCAGGCTAAGAAGATTAAAACTTTATCTGGGTACTGACCACCCACATAAAGCACAATCACCCAAAGAAATACAGTTATAGAGGAGGTTTGTTAATGGGAGCAATTATCAGTGGTTCACGAAAAAGGGCAGTTGCAAAGGTAAGAGTGCAACCAGGTAAGGGGAGTATAAAGATAAATGGCAAAGACCCTCTCCAGTATTTCTGCAGACAGGACCTTGTTGATTTGATTAATCTTCCCCTTATTACTGCTGGTGTTAAGGGTACATTTGATATTAATGCACGGGTCTCGGGTGGTGGTATTGCAGGTCAGGCAGGAGCAGTGAGCCTGGGTATTGCCCGGGCACTGGTCAATTTCAATCCAGAATTGCGACCTACACTAAAGAGTGCTGGATTATTAAAGAGAGACCCCAGAGAAAAAGAGCGGATGAAATATGGACTGGCAAAAAGGCGTAAGAGATTCCAGTTCTCCAAGCGATAAGAGAGCAATAAGGAGGTAAATTGGAGATTGTTTCGCTACAGGATTTGATTAATACGGGTATCCATTTTGGACATAGAACAAAGCGCTGGAACCCAAAGATGCGTAAATATATATTCGGTAAGAAGAACGGCGTTCATATTATTGATTTACGGCAGACCCAGGAGGCATTAAGAAAGGCTTATGATGCGACAGTGCGGATTGCAGAGCAGGGAAAAGGAATTCTTTATGTTGGCACAAAGAAGCAGGCACGCGATGTGATTAAGGAAGAGGCTTTAAGAGCGGGCGCATTCTATATTACTGAGCGCTGGCTTGGTGGTCTGTTAACCAATTTTAATATCCTCTATACACGGGTTCAACGACTTAGAGAACTTGAGCAGATGAAAGAAGACGGGCGCTGGTCAATGTTGCCCAAAAAAGAATTATCAAAATATGAAAGGGAGTATACGAGATTATCAAAGTATTTTGAAGGCATAAAGGATATGGATAGGCTGCCTGGTTTGGTATATATTGTGGATATTATAAAAGATGAAACCACAGTAAATGAGGCAAAAAAGATGAATATTCCCATCATTGCCATTGTTGATACAAATGTTGACCCGACAGGTATAAACTATCCAATTCCGGGTAACGATGATTCAATAAGAGCTATTTCCCTTGTAACAAAGATTATTTCTAATGCCGTAATTGAAGGTAGAAAAGGTTTTGAGACCGAAGAAAAGGAGACATAAAATGGATATGGAAAAGATTAGAGAATTAAGAGAAAGAACCGGCGCTGGCATTGTTGATTGTAAAGATGCCCTTGCCCAGTCAAAAGGTGACATTGAACAGGCCGTAGATATATTAAGAAAAAAGGGACTTGCCCTTGCGGCTAAGAAAGTTGGCAGGGTAACAAAAGAGGGTATTATTGATGCTTATATCCATCCCGGTGACCGGCTCGGAGTGCTTGTTGAAGTGAATTGTGAGACTGATTTTGTCGCACGTAACCAGGATTTTCGCAGATTTGTCAGGGATATTGCATTACAGATTGCTGCCAGTGAACCCCTTGTGGTGAGCAGGGAAGAATTGTCTCCTGATATTATTACACGGGAGAAAGATATTTATCGTAGCCAGATACAGGATGTCAAAAAACCACCTGAAATAATTGAGAAGATTATTGAAGGTAAGATGGAAAAATTTTATAACTCTGTCTGTTTGTTAGAACAACCATTTGTAAAAATACCAGAGAAAACTGTAGGCGATTATCTGAAAGAGCAGATTGCAAAATTTGGCGAAAATATTGTGATTAGAAGATTTATCCGTTTTCGCCTCGGTGAGTAGTATTAAGATAAAATACAAGAAAATTCTTTTAAAAATTTCCGGTGAAATACTTGGTAATAACGATGAAGTTCTAAATTATAGGGTACTACAATATCTTAGTGACCAGATTATTTCAGTCCATAAACTTGGTGTTAAAATTGCAATAGTTATTGGCGGCGGAAATATAATCAGGGGTCAGTCCCAATCCTGGTTAGACCCGGTTGATGCAGATTTTTGCGGTATGGTTGCCACAGTGATCAATGGTATGGCACTCTATTCTAATCTGAAGAAAAAGATAAATAGGGTCTGTTTGAGGAGCAGTTTTGGAATTTCTGGTCTGATTGAGCCATTTAATAAATTTGAATGCGAGGACATTTACAATAAAGGCGATATTATCATACTGACTGGAGGAACAGGTAACCCATTATTTACTACAGATACAGCAGCTGCCTTAAGGGCAGTTGAACTGTCTGCTCAACTGCTTATAAAAGGCACCAAGGTTGAAGGTGTTTATTCGGCTGACCCCAGGAAAGATAGAACCGCAAAACTTTATCGTGATGTAGATTATCAAACGGCAATAGATAAAAATTTGAAAGTAATGGATATAACTGCATTCAGAATCTGTCAGCAAGCAAAGATTCCTATTTGCGTCTACAATTTGATGAAGTATCCATTGAAAAAAATCATAGCTGGTGAAAAAATTGGAACAATTGTTCACTAAATATTTTATGGAGGAGAGATTATGATACAAAAAATTAAGGATGATGCAAGACAAAAGATGGATAAATCAATAAATCTTTTGAGCCAGGAATTTGCAAAGATCCGCACGGGCAGAGCAACGCCTGCGCTCCTGGATGGTGTAAAGGTTGAATATTATGATAGCCTTTTACCATTAAATCAAATGGCAAGCATTAGCATTCCTGAACCACGGTTGATTGTAATACAACCCTGGGATAAACAGGCACTTGGTGCAATTGAAAAGGCTATATATAAGGCTGACCTGGGCCTTACCCCAAATAATGATGGCAATGTCATAAGGCTTTCCCTTCCGCCATTAACCAGTGAACGCAGGGAAGAACTTGTAAAATTAGCTCAAAAACTGGCTGAAGAATCAAGGATTGCCATAAGGAACATTAGAAGGGATGCAAATAATGAATTGAAAAAGATTGAAAAAGATAAAAAAATATCAAAGGACGATTCTTTTAAGGCACAGGAAGAGATTCAGAAGATGACCGATGAATACATAAAAAAAGTTGATGAGATTTTAAAGAAAAAAGAAAAAGAGATCAGGGAAGTATAAATCTTTTACTACCAATAAAACCATCTCAAACTTTTTGGTATTTAACAGATAAACTCTTCTAATATAGTATTGTCTAAAAAGTATCAGGGGGTTATATGGCAAAATTTTTTGATGATTTTTCACGCTGGCTTGAGGATGCATCCAGGGTATTGAGCAAAGAAGCAGGTGATTTAACGATGAAGGGCAGACTGAAGATTGAGATATTTGAATTAAAGAGGCAATTGGAAATGATGTTCAATGAACTTGGTAAGAATTTTTATGAATTTTTCCCTTTAAAAGGCAATGAAGATTTTAAGAATAATCAGAAGATTAAGCATATTGTCCAAAAGATAAAAAAACTTAAAAATCAAATAAAAAACAAAGAGCAACAATACAAAACAATCGGACAAAAGCATAAATAATAAGGAGGTGTGCTATGGCAGATAGACCAATAAAAAGATATGACCCTTTCAGAGAACTTATCTCATTACGCGATGATATGGACCGACTCTTTAACACATTTTTTGGAAGGCATCTGACTGAAGAATCCGAAGGTGTCTGGTTACCAGTTCTTGATATTGAAGAGGATAATGAAAATTTTATGGTGAAGGCAGAATTGCCCGGTTTGAAAAAAGAGGATGTAAAGATCTCGGTTCGTGGTAATCTTCTAACAATTGCCGGTGAAAGGAAACAGGAAGAAGAGGTAAAAGGCAAGACTTATCATCGGGTTGAAAGACAATATGGAAAATTTTCCCGAACAATCTCGCTGCCCAGTGAAGTGGATGTGAATAAGATAAAGGCAGTTTATAAAGATGGTGTTTTACATATAACTTTACCTAAACCTGAGACATTTAAGTCAAAAGAAGTAGAGGTTGAGGTAAAATAAAAGAATAAAATGGGAGTGTGAAATAATGGAAGGAAAAATATCTCTAAAAGCAGCAGGAATTATTGCTGGTGTAGCGGCAATATTTGCATTCCTTTTTGGATTGATTATTAGTGTCGGCATTCCGGTTTTATCAAACCGAACCGAAGCAAGTCAGGGGACGGGTAGCATTAATCCAATTATAACTGAAAATAGCGAGAGTCCCTTTACCAAAGTTGCTGAAATGGTTTCTCCAGCCGTTGTAAATATTTCAGCAGAGCGGACCATAAAAACGAATTTTGATAATTTTGAATGGAATTTTCGTGGTCCATTTGAAGATTTTTTCCGGGATTTTTTCAAAAATTTACCTCCTGGTGAAAGCAAAACACGGAGCCTCGGTTCTGGATTTATTATTTCAGAAGATGGTTATTTGGTGACAAATCACCATGTGATTAAAGATGCTTCAAATATTATCATTAGATTGACCAACAAAAAAGAATACAAAGGCAAGGAGATAAAGATTATTGGTTCAGATGCTCGTACTGACATTGCTTTGCTCAAGATTGAAACAAAAGAGAAACTTCCTTATTTGAAATTGGGAGATTCTGATAAAATACGGGTCGGCGATTGGGTAATGGCAGTAGGTAATCCATTCAATCTTGAAGGAACAGTTACTGTCGGCGTCATCTCTGCAAAAGGAAGGAGTCATATCCCACTCAGTGAAGGACCAGATTTTCAGAATTTTTTGCAAACCGATGCGGCAATCAATCCGGGTAATTCAGGTGGTCCTCTTTTAAATCTGCAGGGCGAGGTAATTGGCATAAATACCGCAATTACTTCTACAAGTGGAGGCAATATTGGTATTGGATTTGCCATACCCGTTAATCTTGCAAAGACGATTATTGACGAATTAAAAACAAAGGGAAAGGTAACGCGTGGCTATCTTGGGGTTTATCTTGAGGACCTTACCGAAGATATGAAAGAAGCACTCAATCTATCATCTCTTGAAGGTGTGCTAATAAATGAAGTTATTAAGGATTCACCCGCAGATAGAGCTGGTATTAAAGATGGAGATGTAATAATTGAATTCAATGGAGAAAAAGTGACTGATGTCCAGTCATTTCGGCTCCGTGTTGCGTCAACACCGCCGGGTAAGACCGTAAAGATAAAATTGATCAGAGATGGTAAGGAGATGAGTTTAAATGTGAAAATTGGTGAGATGGAAACTCAGCCCGTTGCACAAAGTGGTGAAGAACAGGAAACTCAGCTTGGATTACAGGTAGTGGATATTGACAGTCCTGAAGCAAAGATCTATAATCTTAGCGTAAAAAAAGGTGTTGTCGTGGTTAACATAGAATCAAATTCGCCAGCCGAAGAAGCAGGTATTCAGATAGGAGATGTGATTATTGGTATTGGAAATAAAGAGATTGAAAATATGAGCGATTTCAGGGATGCGGTGAAGAATTTGAAAAAGGGTAAGCCTGTAGTGTTTCAAATCCAGCGGGCAGATAGAAAGAGATATGTAGCATTAACCCCTTGATTGATGCGAAGACTGAGGAGTCTAACAGAAAGAGGATTAAAACAATTTTTTGATGAGATTTCAAAGTATCCAGTTCTAACAAAAGAAGAAGAGTTAAAACTTGCCAGAAGTATAAGGGAAAAGGGAGATAACGAAGCAAAAGAAAAGCTGATTCTTTCAAATCTAAGAATTGTATTGCATATATGTAAGAATTTTCTTGATTATGGGTTGCCCCTGAGTGAATTGATCAATGCTGGCACTCAGGGGCTTATGCACGCCGTAGAAAAATTTGACCACCGCAAAGGTTACCGCTTCAGTACCTACTCAATATGGTGGATAAAAAGGGCAATATATAAGGCTATTTATGTAGACTATGAGATTGTGCCAAAGAGCCATCTGGCAAAAAGAATTAAAGCATTTATTCCGACTTTTGTTCAGGATAAGGGCAGGGAACCCACAGTTCAAGAGATTGCCCGACATTTAAAGGTTTCAACTCATCAGGTAACCAATGCCCTTACTGAACTATTACCAGTAATCTCACTGGATGAAACAACAGATGATGATTCAAACCCTTTGATTGAGGTATTGTCTATTGATGAAAAACATTCGGAAAAACTCGTTGTTCCGTCGCCCGAGGAGATTTTAAGGAAAAGGCAGGATGCCGAAAAAATACAGGAGGCATTAAAAAAACTTTCGCCGCGGGAGCGGGATATTGTAGAAAGAAATTTTGGTCTCGGTGATTACGAAACGCAGAGTCTGGAAGAGATAAGTCGTTTAATGAATATTACAAAAGAGAGGGTAAGGCAGATAAGGGATAATGCATTGAAGAAACTAAAATTAATTCTTTTGCGGATTAAATAGAGATTATTTTTGCATTAATTGTATTAATGAATGAGCGGGTTTTTAATTATTTTAATTCCTCAATTGAAATTTCGGTATTAGTATAGATACATATCTGTGCTGCGATTTTTATTGATTCTTCAACGATTTCTTTTGCTGAGAGTTCTGTATATTTAAATAGGGCACGGGCAGCAGCCAGGGCATAAGGCGCACCCGAACCTATGGCAACAATGCCATCATCAGGTTCAATTACATCGCCTGCTCCTGAGATAATATACGAATGGTCTTTATCAAGGATTGCAAGAAATGCCTCAAGTCGGCGTAGAATCTTATCCTGGCGCCAGTCCTTGGCAAGTTCAACCACACTGCGCGGTAGATTACCCCTGAATTCTTCAAGTTTTGCCTCAAATCTTTCAAAAAGTGTTAAGGCATCTGCAGTAGCACCGGCAAATCCAACGAGGATTTTGTCATTATACATTTTACGAATCTTTTTTGCCCGTTGTTTCATTACTGTTTCGCCAGTTGTCACCTGACCATCGCAGCCGATTGCAACCTTACCATTACGCCGAATTCCTAAAATAGTAGTTGCCTGCATACTCAATTATAATTAATAAAATCCGTCTGTCAATAACCTCTTGACAGATCAAAAAAATAATATAATATATAGCCAATGATACAAAAAAATAATAAGTTAAAATTTAAAACCAATAGAAAAACAAGGGAGAAAGATTTTCATAATAAAATTTTTGAAACTGGTGTGCATAATAAATTGACAGTATTCTATTCAATTAATGAAAGTATTTATAAAGATTTTATGGAACTATTATCACAATGTGTGGCAAAGAGAGTATTAGAAATTGGCTGTGGTTTAGGTAATTATGCAATTCAAATAGCCATCAAAGGAGCAGATGTTACTGCAATTGATATTTCTAACTATGCAATAAAACAGGCACAAGTGATTGCCAACGAGGAAAATCTTAAAATAGATTTTAGAATTATGGATGCTGAAAAATTAGAGTTTAAAAGTAATGAATTTGATCTGGTTTACGGTCTTGCTATCTTACATCATCTTAACCTTAAAAAAGTTATTCCTGAAATTCGGCGTGTGCTAAAACCCGGTGGAAAAGCGGTTTTTAGAGAACCCATGGGACATAATCCATTTATTAATTTATTCCGTTTTTTGACACCTGGATTACATTCAAGGGATGAACATCCTTTAAAAATGAAGGATTTATATTTCATTGCTGAAAATTTTCCAAATTTTAAGTTTAAGTTTTATTACCTTTTCACCCTTATTGCGGCACCTTTTTATAAATTATCCTGCTTCAACTCATTGAAAAAATTCTTTGAAAGATTGGATAATATAATTTTTACAACTTTTCCGTGGTTCAAACAATTTAGTTGGCAGGTATTAATAATTTTAGATTATAGACAAAAGTGAGATAAATTAAAATCGGATACTATTTTCCGATGAATCGTCATAAACTCAATATTGATTATTAAAAAAATTTGGTTATAATTTACAGAATAAGAGGAGGTAATTTGAAAGTTTTAATTTCTGACCCGATTGCTAAAGAAGGTATTGAAATTTTAAAAAAAAGTGGTTTTGAAGTTGTGGAGAAAACAGGAATGGCACCTGAGGAACTGGTTAAGACTATCCCTGATTTTGATGCAATAATTGTGCGGAGCGCAACGAAGGTGACAAAAGAAGTGATTGAGGCAGGAAAGAAATTAAAGGTTATTGGCAGGGCTGGTGTTGGACTGGATAATGTTGATGCTGAAGCGGCAAAGGCAAAAGGAATAAAAGTTGTAAATACACCAGCAGCAACATCCATCTCTGTAGCAGAACTTGCTCTGGGAATGATGCTTTCTGCGGCAAGAATGATTCCTCAGGCAACTGTGTCAACAAAAGCAGGTAAATGGGAGAAGAAAAAATTTCATGGATTTGAACTTTATGGTAAGACCCTTGGCATCATTGGTATTGGCAGGATCGGTTCTGAACTGGCAAAAAGGGCAAAGGCAATGGGTATGGAAGTTGTTGCGTATGACCCATATATCAAATCATCAGAATTTGCCAAGATTGTGGACTTTGATACCCTGCTTAAAAAATCAGACTATATCTCTTTGCATATCCCTAAAACAAAGGAGACTGCACACTTATTGAATAAATCTGCCTTTGATAAGATGAAGACCGGGGTCGTCATTGTCAACTGTGCACGGGGCGGTGTTATTGATGAAGATGCACTCTATGAGGCGATAATCACGGGTAAGGTAAGGGTTGCCTGCCTTGATGTCTATGAGGTGGAACCTGCAAAGGAGCATAAACTATTCAGCCTTGAGCAGGTTATTCTAACTCCTCACATTGGTGCGCAAACTGAAGAAGGACAACAGCGGGCAGGTGTTCAGATTGCAGAATTGGTCAGGGATGCATTAAAATAAACCCTAAAATTTTAAAATGCCTGAATCCTAAATTTTCAGCGTTAATCTGCATCTCTATTTGTATAAACCTATGTGTAGCATAACCACAAAAAGGAGGCTTAATGCCTGAAATTAGACCATTTAAAGGGATAAGATATAATCTAAAAAAGATAAATAATCTTGCTGATGTGATAACCCAGCCGTATGACCAGATAACCGATGAGATGGAGAAGGAGTATAAAAAAAGGAGTCCTTACAGTTTTGTAAATTTAGTTCTTACCCATTATGCAGATGGACATAATCGGGAGCAGGAATATAATAATGCAAAGCATTGTGTTGAAGATTGGTTCAAAAATAGCATCTTTGTTTACGATAAAGAAGAGTCAATATACCCCTATTTTCAGGAATTTTCAATTGAAGGTAAAAAATATATAAGAAAAGGATTTATCTGTAGATTAAGGCTTGAGGAATTGGGTAAAGGTAATATTCTCCCCCATGAAAAGACCCTTTCCAAACCAAAAGAAGACCGTTTAAGCCTTACCCGCATTACAAAAAAAGATTTTGAACCGGTATTTTTACTGTATACTGACCCGGAAAATGCAGTGATGCAAATAATTGAAAAGCACTGCAATGATACACCAATAATTGATGTTAAAGATGACAGGAATATTGCCCACCGATTGTGGAAGATCTCAGATAAAAATGCAATTGAAAATATTTCCCATAGATTAAAAGATTCAATATTTGTAATTGCTGATGGTCATCATCGTTATGAGACCTTTTTCAATTATCGGAATGAACTTGGTGATATTGACCAGAACCACCCGGCAAATTTTAAGATGGTTACCCTCGTAAATATTCAGGATTCGGGTTTGGTCATCCTTCCTACCCATCGTCTGGCAATGAATTTAAAAGGATTTAAAACTGAAACATTTCTGCAAAAGGTGCAGGAATTTTTTGAGGCGAAAAAAGTAGCAAAAGAGGCGATAAAAAAAGAACTTGAAAAAGAAAAGATGCATGCATTTGGATTCTATTCTTTAGAAGGTTGTTATCTCCTTAAATTGAAGGATTTAAAGATAATGTCAAAGATTCTGCCTGAGCGGAGTAAAGAATATCAAAATCTTGATGTGGCAGTCCTGCATGCCCTTTTGATAGAAAAGATTTTAGGTGTTAGACTGGAAAAGATTGAAGACCATATCCGGTATCAACGAGGCATAGATGAAACAATAAAAAGAGTAGACTCCGGTGAATTCCAGTGTGCATTTTTAATGAATCCAACAAAACCAGAACAGGTGCATGATGTCGCAAAAAATAGAGAAAGGATGCCTCAGAAATCTACGGATTTTTATCCAAAATTGATTTCAGGTTTGGTCTTTTATGATATAGAAAAGGGTTGATACTAAATCTTAACCATTCGTTCAATTGCAATAAGTGCTTTTTGTCGTATTTTCTCATCAACAGTAATTTCGTGTTTCATATCTTCTAAAGCCCAGAGCACTTTTTCCAGGGTTGTGAGTTTCATATTTGGACACATGGCATTGGGATTGCCCGGAATAAATTCTTTATCAGGGTTCTCTTTTTTTAATCTGTGAAGTAGACCAATCTCTGTACAGATAATAAATTGTTCTGCTGGACTATTTTTTGCATAAGTAATCATTTGTGAAGTTGAGCAGATGGCATCTGCGATTTCCTGAACTTCAGTGCGGCATTCAGGATGGACGAGCACCTTGGCAAGGGGATACTGCTCTTTTAATTTCAGTATCCCTTCTTTACTGAATAACATATGTGTAGGACAGTAACCTTCATAAAGATAAAATTTCTTTTCTAAAATCTGGCGTGCTACATATGCGCCAAGATATTTATCCGGAACAAAGATAATCTCTTTTTTATCAATCGTCCTTGCTATTTTTACGCCATTGGCTGAAGTACAGCAGACATCAGACAGAGCCTTTACTTCTGCAGTGGAATTAATATAAGTAATAACTGCAGCCTCAGGATGTTTTTTCCTTTCTTTTTCTAATTTTATGGGGTCAATCATATTTGCCATGGGACAGCCTGCGTGAAGGTCAGGCATTAGCACAATCTTATCAGGATTAAAGATTTTTGCCGTTTCAGCCATAAAATGGACGCCGCAGAAAACAATAACCTTTGAAGGAATATCGCGCGAAATGCGCGCCAGTTCCAGGGAATCTCCTACAAAATCTCCAATATCCTGAATTTCAGGTAGTTGATAATTGTGAACCAGAATGATTGCGTTATGTTTTCTCTTTAATTCGTTGATCCTTTTTATAATTTCATTCATAACTATTCATTACGATGCGCAGTTTTATTCAGGATAATATAATTCAAGGGGTCTACGGGAACGCCAGCAATTCTTATTTCATAATGAAGATGAGGTCCAGTAATTTTGCCGCTTGTTCCGATAAACCCAATGATGTCTCCCCTTTTGACCGATTGCCCATTAATGACATTTGGATTCTGCAAGTGTGCATACATTGTAGTTAAATCTTTATTATGATTGATTTCTATAATAATGCCAAAGTCATTTGTTCTCTGCACTTTTTTCACAACACCATCTGCAGGAGCAATGACTGGTGTGCCTATGGGTGCTGCAATATCAATTCCTTCATGCATCTTTACTGTTCCGGTAAATGGGTCTGGACAATGACCAAAACCGCGCATAAACCAGCCGTTAACCGGTGCAATAGATGGTATTAAATCCTTCAAATTTTGTTTTTGTTCAAGATAATTCAGGATTGCTTTATTTGTTAAATAATGGTCATTTGTCTGCAAAAGTAATTCATCAAGAACCATTGATATCTGATTTAAATTTCTATTTTCTATAGAATCATTTGGTATTTTATCTTCAGTCTTATAATTGATTACTGTTTCAAGGGGTTTTAATTGTGCAAAGTATTTTAAGGCGGTATCTTTTTTTGTTAGGCTATCAAGATTTATGTTTATTGATTTTATTTCGGCTTCTATAAATTCAAGTTCTTTACGGACAATATTATTTTCATAGTTTAATTGCTGTATTTTTTTATAATCTACCCTACTGCGAGCAAAATTGATTAATCCGTATACAAAAAGAATCAATATTGCAATAATAACAATAATAACTAAGGCAAGAATACTCCAGTTGACAATTAAATTTAATGTCTTGTTTTTCCGTTCATTAATAAAAATAATTTCCAAAGATGCTCCTGAATCTATTATATATCTGGCTAATTCAAAGTCAAGGGGGATTAAAAAGATATTCTATTGACTTTAATACATTGCTATATATAATATTTTATGGAAAACATAATTAATATTTTTCTAAATCCAGGCTCAGTATTTAAAAGAATAAAAGAAAAGCCAGAATGGCTATTACCATTGTTGGTCGTGCTTGTTGCTCTCGCAATAATAGCGATCCTGACAATTTCAGCAACACAGGATTTGATTACTGCTCAGCAGATAGAAGCACTTAAACAGCGCAATATGACCGATGAACAGATTGAACAGGCTTTGAAATTTTCTTCAGGTCCAATATTGTTCATTTTTGGTGGTCTTGGTGCAATTATCAATACTGTGGTTATCCTCTTGATTTTTTCTGCGCTGTTGAATCTCTTTATTCCAATGTTTGGTGGCGAAGGTTCATTTAAAATGGTCTTTTCAGTTGTTTCTTTTTCTGCTCTTGTAAAAATACCCGGGAACATAATACGGTTAATACTGGTCCTTTTAAAGCATTCACTTCAGGTAAGTACATCCATTGCCCTTTTTATTCCCAATCTTAATACCCATTCAATTGCTTATAGACTATTGAACCAATTTGATTTTTTTATATTCTGGGAAATGTGCCTTGTTGCCTATGGTATACACATTACCAATAGTTTGAAAAAGGAGAATAGTTATATTCTGGTCTTTGCTATCTGGCTTGCATCAATTCTCTTGAGTATTGCGCTTGGTGGAATATTTGGCGCAAAATAGAAACAGATAAAAAGAACAACGCAGAGTAGAATAATTTAGCTGAACATATATATTAATCCATAATAAAAATCATAGGAATTTTTTTTATAATATCGTATACTTGATTTTAGTAGATGATTGTGTATAATACTTAAATCCATATGTGGATATTAATTTATTTAACATTTGAAATTGATTCTCTGTCTTTAAATCAGGTAATTGATATTGCATTAAGACAGAGTCCGAACTATTTAGAGTCACGGGAGAACCTGGCAAAGTCCCGTGTGCAATTTTATCAAGCACTTTCTTTTCTATTGCCCACCAATACAACGACTGGAACCTGGACACATAGTGAATTTAATAATATACAAACTGAAAAGTATACAGGCTCAACAAATTTCTCTATGCCGGTTTTTGATTTAGATGTGATCAGCTCAATTGTTATTGCAAAGGGGCAGGAAAAAGGGAGTGCAATACAGCACGAGCAGACCATAGCCAATTTAATTCTTAATCTAAAAAAATCTTATTATAATCTCATTACGGCGAATGAACTGCTGAATTCGTCACAAAAGGCACAGGAGCGAGCACTGGAGAATAAAAAACTTGTGGAAACAAAATATAATCTCGGTTCAGCATCAAAATTGGAATTACTTCAGGCTGAAGCCTTCTATCTACAGACTTTGCAAAATGTTTCTCAGGCAAAGACACTGGAAATGCAGGCGCAACAGGAATTAAAAGCAATGCTCAATATTGAACACAAAATTTATCCGCTGGATTCACTAATTATCCCTGATACTTTTTTATTACCCTCTATTGATTCATTAAGGCTGATTTTAGAAAAGGTAAATTTAAGTATTAAACTGGCAAAACAGATGAGCAGTTTGTCAAAAGTAAATCTCTGGTTTTCTATGTTTGCTTTTTTACCTAAGATTTCACTCTTTTATGGATACAGTGCAAGCCTTGATTCCTTTGTCTTTGATTTTGATGTGTGGCGCGAACATTCCACAAAAAATTATGGTGTGAATATTACATTTCCGATATTTGAAATTAAAAATTTGATCTTTAATTATCTTACGGCAAAGAAGGATATGAGGATTAAGGAATACAATAAGCAGAGTGCAATCCTTGAATCAGAAAAGTTATTACATACGACTTATTATAGTCTGCAGGAATCAATTGACAAATTAAATTTTGCCAGAAAAAGTTTAGAGGTGGCTGAAGAGGCAATCATACTCGGACGCGAGCAGTATAGCCTGGGTGTAATCTCTCTTCTTGATTTTTTACGCACAGAAGAGGAATACTACAATGCCCGGATTAATCTATCAAGGGCACTCAGTGATTTTTATACTAATCAGGCAATGCTCTCTTTTTTGTTAGGAAAGTTAACCATTGAGGAGTCAAAATGAAAAAGATAATTTTAGTTATAGGTATAGCAATTGTGATAATTTTGATTCTTGTATTGAATCTGACACAGAAAACAAAGGGTGAAAGCGTTGAAATAGAGATTGTGAAAAAGGGTGAAGTTGTATCCAGGGTGAGTGCAGATGGTGAACTCAAAGCAAAGTCACAGGTGGATATCTCGGCAGAAACAATTGGTCGGGTAAAAAAGATTTATTACAAAGAGGGCGATTTCATAAAAAAGGGTAGCCTTTTAATTGAACTTGATGATATCCAGGCACAGGCAAATTATGAGCTTGCTAAGGCACAACTCAAACAGGCAGAGCAGGTTTTTAAACGCATACATAGTCTATATGAAAAAGGGCTAATAAGCGAGGAGAATTTTGAGACCGCAGAATTGAATTACCAGTCTGCAAAGGCAAGATATGACCAGACACTGGATGCCTATCAGAAAACAAAAATCTATGCACCAATATCCGGTAAAATAATGAAATTAAATATTGAAGAAGGTGAGACAGCAGTAATGGGAACAATGAATTATGCGGGCACGGTTCTGGCAACCATTGCCGATATGTCGCGATTGATTGCAGTGGTAAAAATAGATGAGACCGAAGTTCCGCAGGTAAAGGTAGGACAGGAGGCAGAGGTGATTGCAGATGCCCTGCCCGATTCAATATTTAAAGGAATCGTGACCAAAGTCGGTTTGATGCCTATTACTTCAATTACTACCACAGAAAAGATGACTGATTTTGAAGTGGAAATAGAATTAGAGAATTTTTCCTCAAACCTGAGACCCGGAATGAATGTTAAGGCAGAGATTATTACCAACAAAAAAACTGATATACCGGTTGTACCTATCCAGGCAGTGGGAAAAAGAAAAATAAAAGATAAACTTACTGAATCAATTTTTGTCGTGCAAAATAATAAGGCATTATTAAAAGAGGTTCAAACAGGTATATCCAGTGATACTGAAATAGAGATTATTTCTGGTGTTAATGAAGGTGATACGGTCATCAGTGGTCCATATCGGGTATTATCAAAATTGAAGGATGGTTCAGGAGTGGAAATTAAACAAACAACGAAAAATAAAACGGTCAGCGATAATGTGAAACCAGTGACCAGTGACCAGTGACAAAATGCTCTGCCGGGCAATAGATATCCATAAAAAATATAGTCTGGGCAAGGTTGAGATTGAGGCATTACGCGGTGTGAGTTTAGAGATTGTAGAAAATGAGTATCTTTCTATTATGGGTCCATCAGGCTCTGGTAAGTCAACTTTGATGCATATCCTTGGTTGTCTTGATACACCGACAAAGGGAGAATATTTTCTTGAAGATAAAAAGGTTTCAGATTATACAGATGCAGAACTGGCAAGAATTAGAAATATTTCTATTGGTTTTGTATTTCAGAGTTTTAATCTTTTAACCAGGCTTTCTGCACTGGAAAATGTTGCCCTGCCTTTGTTATATGCCCAGGTGAATAAAAAAGAAAGAATTGAACGGGCAAAAGAAATTTTATCAAAGGTCGGCCTTGCTGAAAGAATGTATCATCGTCCCAATGAATTGTCAGGTGGAGAATGTCAGCGTGTAGCTATTGCACGGGCACTGGTTAACCGACCCAAAATCGTTTTTGCTGATGAACCGACAGGAAACCTTGATACAAAGACCGGCAAAGAGATTATGGAATTATTTGATAGACTCCATGCTGAGGGCAATACTATTGTGCTCGTTACCCATGACCAAAATATTGCCAACCATGCAAAACGGGTGATAAAAATTATTGATGGCAGGATTGCAAATGGGTTATGAATAGCATAACTGAAATCATTGGTTTAGCGGTTCAAACTTTTAAATCCCATCGGATGCGTTCTTTTTTGACAACGCTGGGTATTATCATTGGCGTGACCACGGTCATTGCGATTTTATCTTTGATTGAGGGCTTAAATCAATCAGTAGCGAGTCAGATCCGTTCCATTGGTTCGGACTTGATATTTGTCACCAAATATTCAATGGTGAGAATGGGCCCACCAAATTTTGAAGATATCGCAAAGAGACCGGATCTGACACCGGATGATGCTCTTGCACTTAAACAACTTTCCTCAGTAGTAACTGCAGTTCCGACGATTGAACAAAATTTTACCAAATTAAAATATAAAGACAAAGAGGTTGCAATGACCTCAATTGAAGGCTCAACTGAAGATTTTTCAAAAGTTCACAATTATATTGTAGAGATTGGCAGGGACCTTAATGCTGATGATATACTACACAAAAGAAATGTTGGCATTATCGGTTCCTATGTTGCAAAAAATCTGTTCAGTGATGAATTACCCATTGGTAAGGATTTGAATATTGGCGCACACCGCATAAAGATTATTGGAGTATACAAAGAAAAAGGTTCATTTCTGGGTCAGAGTATGGACAATTTAATTACCATCCCTTATCCATTTTATGAGAAGATTTTTCCTACCAGAAAAAGGACGAGTATATATGAGCGGGCTTTCGGTGGCTATACAATAAGTGTGATGCCAAAATCAGGCAAGGTTGAAGAGGCAATGGATGAGATCCGCGAACTGATGAGGCGAAGGCACAGCTTGCGCCTTGACCAGCCGGATGATTTTGAATTGGGAACCCAGCAGATGCTGTTTGAAATTTATCAAAATATTACCCGTGTTGGTTTTGTAGCAATTATCGCAATTGCCGCAATATCTTTGATAGTTGGTGGCATTGGGATAATGAATATTATGCTCGTCTCAGTTGCGGAAAGGACAAGGGAGATCGGTATTCGCAAGGCAGTAGGTGCTTCAAATCAAAATATTCTGCTCCAGTTTATTACCGAATCTGTTGTTCTGTCCCTTGTCGGTGGTGTTATCGGTATTATCCTGGGTATACTCCTTGCCTGGTTAATTTCAGCGGTTTCACCGCTTAAGGCAGCAGTTGCGCCCTGGATGATTATATTAGGCTTTGGTTTTTCTTCTGCGGTTGGAATCTTCTTTGGCATATATCCTGCACGCAAAGCTGCCTCATTAAATCCGATTGAGGCATTAAGATATGAATAAAGATAACCCGAAAGATATTTAATTATCAAGTTTGATGGATTGACGCAGAAATTTTCCTGAATATAATTTAATAATGAAGCGAGAAGAGATTTACTATGATGAGTTGACCGGAATTTATAACCGGCGATTTTTACACTACTGGATGGACAATGAAATCAAGAGGGCGAATCGTTTTGCGACAAAATTTGGAATTATTATGATTGACCTTGATAATTTCCGTGAGGTCAATAACAATTATGGTCATCTTGAAGGTGATAGGGTGTTAATTGAATTTAGCAAATTCCTGAAAAATAACATAAGGGAAGTAGATAATCTTGTGCGCTATGGTGGTGATGAGTTTATTATCCTTGTTCCCAATACTGATACCTCAGGAGTTTTAGAACTTGCGCAGAGGATTCTCTCCAATTTAAATAAGAGTTCTATTACTGGTTATAAAATTTTCTGTAGTATTGGTTTTGCGGTCTATCCTGATGATGGCGCCAATCTTGAGACTTTAATAAATCAGGCAGACCGATTAATGTATCAGGCAAAGAAAGATGGCAAAAATCGTATTGGGTTAAAAGCTGAAGTTATCAGGAAATTAGAGATTCCGGTAAAAGTGCTCGTAGGCAGAGAACAAGAACTTGGACAATGTCTGCGTCAATTAAAAGAATATAATACACTTTTTATCAGTGGCGAAGCAGGTGTGGGTAAGACCAGGCTTGCCCTGGAAATAAAAAATCTATTTCCTGACTGTGTGTATTTAAGGGCAAACTCCTATGCCGCATTGACAACAGTTCCATACCATCCCTTCCATAATATGTTCAAGGAGATTGTTATGCAGGATTTTGTTCTTACCCAGCGGGTATTAAAACAGATGCCGGAGATTATGCGCCTTGAAATAATGAAATTATTACCGGAAGATAAAATCGTTCCTGCAAAAATTGAAGGGCTTGATAAATTCCGTCTTTTTGAAAGTGTCAATATGTTTTTTAATATACTCACTGAATTATCATTACCGGGCCAGATTATTCTTCTTATGGATGATCTACACTGGACCGACCGTTCAAGCTGTGAATTATTGGACTTTGTAATAAGAAGTGCCTCCACCAATTTTAAAATTCTGGGCACATATCGCACTGAAGAGATAAAAAATGCATCAATCTTTGAATTTTTAGGAATATGGGCAAGGGAAAATTTATATTCAAAACTTGAATTATTGCCTTTAAGTGAATCCCAGACCTTTAAATTTCTTGAATTGGTAATGGGCAGTGTTTCTCAAGCTACGGCAAAATTTATTTATAACCTGAGCGGTGGCAATCCATTCTATACCGAAGAGATACTTCGTGAACTGGAGAGGCAGAACAAGATTTTTTATAATGGTAAAGAATGGGTTATTCTTATAGAACGGGAATTAAAAATTCCTTCAAGCATTGAATCAACAATACACCGTAAAATAGAGTTTCTTGATACTGAAACAAAAGAAATTTTAAATATCGCGGCAGTCTATGGTCAGGAGTTCAGCGATGAAATACTTGCCCTTTGCGCACAGAAAAATGTTGGTGAAATAATGGATGCCATTGACCATTTAATTAAACTGGGTTTTATTAAGGTAAGGGGAAGCGAACTCTTCTTTTTCAGTGAGGATATTGTTAGACAAATAGTCTATAAAAATATCAATCGGGCAGATTTGCTGAAATATCACCGGCAGGTAGGAGATACAATTGAAAAATATTTTCATAGTAGTCTTCTCATTTATTATGAGCAACTTGCCCATCATTTTACCATTGCCAATGACCCAGCAAGGGCACTTTATTATTCGCGGAGGGCAGGGATAAAATGTATGGAAAATTATGCACATGAGCAGGCAGTAGGATTTTTTACAAATGCCCTGAAGTTTGAAGATAACATTGAAGAGATATTTAAGATAAAATCTGACCTTTCTGAAATCTATTTTTTGATGGGAAAGAGTGATAAGGCAATAGATAATCTTAATGCCTGTTTAAAAATAAATCCTCAGGACTATAAAATTTACTACAAGCTTGGTCAGATCAATGAAAATATTGGTGATTACAAAAAGGCACTGGGCTATTTTAAACAGGGTCTGAAAATAACTGCGCAATCCAGTTCATCCTATCAATTCAGGGCCGGTATAGTCTGGATTTACACAAGAATGGGACAGTATCTCAAGGCAAAAAAGGAGTGCGAACAACTATTAAAAAAGGAAAAACAGATACCAAAACAGGAACTTGCTATTATTCTGATCACTTATGGAGTTGTTTTATTACACCTTGGTGACCTTGAAGGGTCAATTTCATATTTTAAAAAGGCACTGGATATTCGTCAGAAATTGGGCGACAAAAAAGGAATGGCTGCCTGCTATCTGGATATGGCGGTCGTTTACCAACAGCAACTGAATTTTTCTATCAGTGAAGAATACTATAAAAATGCACTTAAACTCTATGAAGAGATTGGCTATCAAGCAGGTATTATGATTACGCTTTTAGATCTGGGCTCACTCTATTTTCATTACAACTTAATTAAGGCTGAAGAATATTGTAATAAAGGGCTGAGAATTGCAAAATTAACTGGAGCAAAGCGTGACATTGTTTTCCTTTATGATAATCTCGGGTCAATAAGTCTTCGTCGCTTAATGCTTGATGAGGCTTTAAGCAGTTTTAAAAGAGCACTCCAATATGCTGAGGAAACAGATTTTACTGAGGGTAAGAATTTTATTAATATTCACTTAAGTGAATATTATCGGGAAACCGGTAAGAAAAAGAAAGGTTTTGTTCATTTAAAAAAGGCATATATATATGCAAAGAAATTGAATTTAAAACAATTTATTTATGATTGTCAATTTGAAGAGATTGAGTATTTGCTCCTGAATAAGAACTTTAAAAAGGCAAGGCAGTTATCAAATACTATTTTTACACAGCTGAGGAATGACCCGGATATGAACCGTCGTGTATATGCGTATATGTATCAGGGAAAAGTCGCTTCAGCATTAAAAGAATATAAAAAGGCACAGGACTATTATAATAAGGCATTGAATCTTATAGTAAAATTACCGGACAATTCATTTACGGCTGAGATATATTTTCTTGAGGGAGCAAATTATAAGCAACAGGGCAAATATCAAGAGGCATTACAGATGTTTTTAAAGGCGAATGAAATTTTTATGAAATTGGGAAATCTATTATATCTTGACCGCATTGAACACGAAATCGCCTCAGTGGATATTTCTAAATAAAGACCCCACATTACACATTTTTTAAAATTAGAATTTATTGAGATATTTTGAAAAGGGGTTGGGATGAAACATCCCAACCCCTTTGAGCAATTTACTCTACACTGAGTATCTTGAATTCAATGCGGCGGTTCTGGTCGCGACCAGACTTTGTGCGGTTATCAGCAATAGGTTGGCTTTCACCATAGCCGCGCACTTCAAGCCTTGATGGGTCAATATTATGATAACGCATAAGATAGTCTTTTACAGAATTTGCACGTTGATAAGAGAGTTGCATATTATACGAATCTGAACCAATGCTATCAGTATGCCCACCAATCTCAACGCGCATCTTTGGTTTTGCAATGAGCACCTTTGCTGCATCATCAAGGACTGGATAGGACTCAGGTTTTATCACTGCCGAATTAAAGTCAAAATAGATGCCACGTAAGATTATTCTTTCACCAACCTTTGGTACTTTTCTGAGTGAGAAATTCTGCACCTTTGTCTCATCCTTGGCAATTACAATTGGACTCGTTTCACTTATATAATCCTGTGCATCAACCTTGGCAACATAAGTTCCTGGCGCAAGTGTGATCTTATAAATTCCAGTGGTCGGGTCTGTAGAGATTGCTGGAATCTTTGAATCAACGAATGAAATCTGGGCAAGTAATGGTGTTCCATTTTCAAGGTCTGAAACCTTACCAACGAGTGTTCCCTGAGCAAGGCTTATTTTATTTAGTCCGATATCTATGACCTTTGTATCTCCTTCCTGAAGTGTGACCACCTTTTCATCAAACTGATAACCAGTTGCTTCAACATGGATTCTAAATGTTCCCGGAACAAGGACTGCAGAATACATTCCAGAAGTATCAGAGGTAATGGATGGGAATTGTGTCTGGGGGAATGTGATGTTCGCAACGATCGGCAGTTTGGTTTCTGCATCATAAATTTTTCCAATTACCTTGGCAATCTCTTTTTTGTTCAAGGCAAAATCAAGAATGATCTGGTCACCATCTTTTAGTACTACACCCTGTTCTTTCCAGCGATATCCCTCTGCCTCAACATGGATACGGAAACTGCCTGGTGAAAAAGAGACTTCATAAGTGCCATTTGCTGAGGTCTGGACTGCTTGTTTTTCTGAACCAGGGAAAGTAATAGTCGCAAGCACAGGTTCACTGGTTTTTGCATCATAGACCTTTCCTGAAACCTTTGCGACAGGTATGTGAACCTCAACCTTTTTAATCAAGTCTGCACCACCTGAGATATTAAAGAATGCTTTCCACCAATTACTGCTCAATGGTTCACCCACAAGGCCAATTTCACAGCCGAGGTCAAAACTTACGCTCCGCGCACCAAATCGTAAGCCCGGAGTAATCCAGAGTGATTCTTCCTGGGCATCCATATCATAATAGCCATATAACTCGCATAAGATACGCACATCCTCAGAAGGTATCAATTGAACTCCGCCACCATGGATAATATAATCTGGCCTGGGATGAAAATCTGCATCCGCAACATAATTCGGTTGATGGTCTGTGCCAGTGGCTAAATAACCACAATTGAGGTGTGCGGCAAAAGGACCAACCCTGAAGTCTACTAATCCGGTTCCTGCATAATCGGGCTCGTGCGGTATATAGGGTGGAAAATGAGGAGTAACTGGTGTGGCACCAGCATCAGTAAAAGAATCGGCATAGAATGCCTTGTCAAATGCTTGCTTGTCTTCAGGTAATGCAGGTCCCCAGTTGATATGACCTTCCACACCAAATGCATATTTTAGCGGTGTCATTTTGTCAGCAGTGATACAGTAGCCAACCTTGCCACCAATCTCTATTGTTTCAATACCCCAGGGTGGGTCAGGGTCTCCGCGTTTTATTGGGTAATTATTCATCTCAAACCATTTTAAAAATTCGGTCATACGGAAACGGAGTTCAAGATAGTCAATTACTGCATAGGAGATTCCTTCAGAAAGCGTGAAGAAATGTTTGCGGTCAGTAGTATTAATTCCTTGCTGTACTGAAGGTAATTCTTCATACCGTTCTGAAGGTGATAGATGGAAAGAGAGCACACCCATATTATGTGGTTCAGCATACTGAAGCTTGAACATACCACGGTTTCCATAGACCGATATTTCCTGGGCAAAACATACCATCATCAATGTTAAGCACAAAAACATAATTTTTTTCATAATACCCCCTTGTTCTCAGATTTTATGCACACTTTCACCTTTGTTAATTTAAGAACTATAAAGTAATTCTGGCCCCAACGGGAGTCGAACCCGTATCTTCACCTTGAAAGAGTGATGTCCTAACCACTAGACGATGGGGCCTTATGGGTCAGAATATAGAGATTCCTGAAAGATTCATTATCAACAATTGCCCGGTTTATCAGAAAGTAGTTCTCTAAATTGGCATTGGTCGTCATTATTCTATGGGAAAGGTCCTCACCCATTGCCATTAGAAATTTTGCTGCAACTTTTGGATTTTCATTGATAATTTCCATAAATTGATTCTTCTTTAAGACATAGAGCCGACAATCGGTCTTTGCCTTTACTGTGGCAGAGCGGGGTTTATCTGTTAAGAGTGCCATTTCGCCAAAGAATGATGATTCACCCAATTCTGATAGCACAAGCACAAGGTCACCGCGGGTTAAAAAGACTTCAACCTTTCCTGATTCAATTAGGAACATTTCATCACCAGTAGTCCCTTCTTTTACTATTACTGTATCCTGGGCAACTTCTCTTGGTTCCCATCTCACCATCATCCAGTTTATCTCCTGCGGTGAAAGGTATTTAAAAAGAAGTACCTTGCTAAAATCTTTCATAACTCTATAATTTTATCCATTTTTTGAAACCTGTCAATAGGTAATAGCAGAGTTTTTCAAGACATCGTATCCACCCAAAGAGTATTTTTTTAAGGTAAAAAAATCTTGCTCTGTCGTTCTAAATTCTCACCTATGCTTTGGAATAGGGAGTTCACTCCCGTGCAACCCCTGATGATGCACATAATCCCCGCTACCGTGCGGATAAATCCAAATGAACTATTGTAAATCGTTAAATGTCTGTCGGTTTAGAGATACACTTCGTCATCGGTTATCGTCCATCGTTTAACGAAAACAAAGGACGAAGCCTTTTTGCTTTTCTAAACCGTGACTTGCTACTTGCTCATCCTATCTCAAAAATATCACTTTTTCAGCCTTCTTGTATCCCTCGGTCTCTAATCGGACAAAATAAACGCCTGCAGCAAAGCCTTCGGGTCTTAGTAAGACCTCATTCATTCCAACCTTAGATTTTGTAATATTTTCTGTGTGCACCAACCTGCCACAGACATCATAAACTTTTATTGTAATCTTTCTTTCATCCGGAGAATTGAATCTGATTCTTATCATCCCTTTTGTCGGATTACGGTATTCCATTATTTATTGCCACTGCTGGCTGAGTCTTCATATAATCTTCTTCATACATCTTATGTAATTCTTGTTGCGTAAAACTATTTCCACCGTCAGTAGAAGTTAGGCAATAGACATGTCTACCACCCCAATTGCCAGCCGCGTACACCACATACACATTATTCCCATACCTTGCCACTTTTGCAGAATTATTATAAGCCGACATCTTTGGATAAGTAGACTGGGCAAGTACGCCACAAGAATATTCAACAACATTGGACCAGGCAGACCAATGGCCACCCGATTCCTGCGCCTTAACCCGATATTTGTATTTGTGCAAAAATTCTACAT